>JAGWUF010000113.1 GCA_028868545.1 Lysobacteraceae bacterium
AAGGCCTGCTGGTAGGCATCGCACAGCGCGATGACTTCGTCGTAGCGGCCGGTCTGCCGGTAGCCGGTGCGTTCCGCCAGGGTGGACAGGTCGGGTTTGGCGGCGGTGGCCAGCAGTGGCGCGGCGGTCAGCAACACCAGGGCGAGCAGGGTGGGGCGCATGGGGGGTCTCCGAACGGTCGACCGATGGTAGCCCACGCAGCCGGCCGCGCCGGACTGCCCGAAGTCACGCCGTGTTGACGGTGCGGTATGGGAAGATGCCGCTCCCCCCGCAGCAGGTGCCGCCATGACGATGCAGCTCTACTATGCCCCCGGTTCCGCCAGCTTCATGGTGCATTGGCTGTTGATCGAGCTGGACCTGCCGTACGAACTGCGGCTGGTGGATTTCGCCAGTCGCGCGCAGAAGACACCGGAGTATCTGGCGCTGAACCCCAATGGCGTGGTGCCCACGCTGGTGGTGGATGGCAAGCCGCAGCACGAGGCTGCCGCGTTGGCGCTGTGGCTGGCGGAAGCGCACCCGCAGGCGGGGTTCGCGCCCGCCCGTGACGACCCGCGGCGGCTGGACTTCCTGCAATGGATGTTCGAGCTGGCCAACGAAGTGCAGCCGTTGCTGCGGCAGTGGTGGTACCCGGGCGAAGTGGCGGGCGAGGCCAATGCAGAAGCCGTGCATGCGCAGGTGGTGCAGCGGGTGGCGCGGCACTGGCAGCGCATCGATGCACACCTGGCGGCGCACGGGCCGTACCTGCTGGGCGCGACGCCCTGCGTGGCGGATTTCTATCTGGTCATGCTGATGCGCTGGGCCCGCAACACGCCCACCCCGGCCACCGGATTCGCGCAGTTGGCGGCATTGGCGCAGCGGATGAAGGCGCGGCCGTCATTCAAGACCCTGTACGAACGCGAAGGCCTGAGCGAATGGGCCTGAGCCGCGACACCCGGCGGGGCTGAGCCATGTCGTTCACGCTTGTGCTCGTCGCCGTCACCGTGCTGGTGAGCTGGCGCGGTTTCAATGACCAGCGCCTGCTGGGCCGGCTGCTGCTGTGGCCGCCCGCCGTGCAGCGCAACCGCCAGTACGACCGCCTGCTGACCTACGGTTTCGTGCATGCCGACTGGATGCACCTGCTGTTCAACATGATCACGTTCTGGTCGTTCGGCAGCGCGGTGGAGCGGGTGTTTTCGGCATGGATCACGCCGCTGGGTTTCGTGCTGTTCTACCTGTCGGCGATCGTGGTCTCGATCCTGCCGACCTTCCTCAAGCACCAGCGCGATGCCAACTACCGCAGCCTGGGGGCGTCGGGCGGGGTGTCGGCGGTGTTGTTCGCGGCGATCCTGTTCGACCCGTGGACGAAACTCATCATCTTCCCGATCCCGCTGCCGATTCCGGCGTTCCTGTTCGCCATCCTCTACGTGGGTTACAGCATCTGGATGGATCGGCGTGGTGGCGGCAACGTCAACCACAGCGCACATTTGTGGGGCGCGGCCTATGGTGTGTTGTTCACCGTGTTGTTGCGGCCGGCAATCCTCGAACACTTCACGCGCAGCCTGCTGGGCTGACGAACATGGCGGAGCCAAGAACATGACCGACATCCACCACGACGCCGGCACCCGGCAATTCAGCACCGAAGTCGATGGCCATCTTGCCCACGTCGATTACGAAACGGGCACGGGGCGCATCGTCATCACCCACACCATCGTGCCGGAGGCCATCGGCGGGCGCGGCATTGCCGCGGCCTTGGTGCGTGCGGCGCTGGAATACGCCCGTGACCACGGCTTGCAGGTAGAGCCGCAGTGTTCGTACGCCGATGTGTGGATGCGCCGGCACCCGGAGTTCGACGCGCTGCGCGGCTGAGCGCTTCAGTCACCGGGATAGCGGACGGCGATGATCGCGAACTGCACCTTGCCGGCCGGCAGCTGCACGTCGAATTCGTCGTCCACGCGCTTCTTCAGCAGCACCCGCGCCAGCGGTGCATCGATGCTGATCCAGCCCAGCTTGGCGTCGGTTTCATCCGGCCCGACGATGCGGTAACAGGCGATCTCGCCGTTGTCGGTGTTTTCCAGTTCCACTTGCGCGCCGAAGAACACCGCATCGCGATCGGTGGGGGCGGCATCCACCACCTTCAGCACTTCCAGCCGTTTGCTGAGGTAGCGCACGCGGCGATCGATTTCGCCCAATTGCTTCTTGCGGTAGGTGTATTCGGCATTCTCCGAACGGTCGCCCTCGGCCGCAGCGGCGGCCAGCGCCTTCACCACCTCGGGGCGACGCACGCGCCACAGGTCGTCCAGCTCCGCTTTCAGCCGGGCATGGCC
>JAGWUF010000069.1 GCA_028868545.1 Lysobacteraceae bacterium
GTGTACACGGGGTGGCCGAAGCCGATCACCACTTCCTTGTTGGCCACGCGGGCGCGAATGTCGGCCTCGGCTTCGTCGGGAGTCTCGTAGCGCTTCTGCACTTCGAACGCGACTTCGTTGGCGCCGCCGTGCTTGGGCCCGCGCAGCGCGCCGATGCCGCCGGCGATGCACGAATGCATGTCGCTGCCGGTGCCGGCGATCACGCGGCAGGTGAACGTGGACGCATTGAACTCGTGCTCGGCATACAGGATCAACGAGGTGTGCATCGCCCGCACCCAGCTCTCCGGCGGCACCTCGCCATGCAGCAGGTGCAGGAAATGCCCGCCGATGGAATCGTCGTCGGTCTCGACGTCGATGATCCGGCCGTTGTGGCTGTAGTGGTACCAGTACAGCAGCATCGAACCGAGTGACGCCATCAGCTTGTCGGCGATGTCGCGCGCGCCCGGATGGTTGTGGTCGTCCTTCTCCGGCGACACGCAGCCCAGCACCGACACGCCGGTGCGCATCACGTCCATCGGATGGCTCGACGCCGGCAGTTCCTCCAGCGCGGCCTTCACCGCCGCCGGGATGCCGCGCAGCGCCTTGAGCTTGGCCTTGTAGGCGCGCAGTTCGGCGGCGTTCGGCAGCTTGCCGTGCACCAGCAGGTGGGCGATTTCCTCGAATTCGCTGGTGGTGGCGAGGTCGAGGATGTCGTAGCCGCGGTAGTGCAGGTCGTTGCCGCTGCGGCCGACCGTGCACAGCGCGGTGTTGCCGGCGGCGGTGCCGGACAGGGCAACGGATTTCTTGGGCTTGAAGCCGGGGGTGGTTTGTTCGCTCATGCTTGCCTCCTCGCAATTGCCTTCGCGGTTATTTCTTCGACGCGAACAGCGTATCGAGCTTGTCCTCGTAGGCGTGGTAGCCCAGGAAGTCGTACAGCTCGGCGCGCGTCTGCAGGGTGTCGATGATGTTCTTCTGGGTGCCTTCGCGGCGCACCGTCTCGTAGAAATTGAGCGCCGCCTTGTTCATCGCGCGGTACGCGCCGCAGCAGTACAGGGCGATGTCGACGCCGGCATCGCGCAGCTCGTCGGTGGTGAAGAACGGCGTGCTGCCGAACTCGGTCAGGTTGGCGAGGATCGGCACCTGCACCGCCGCCTTGAACTTGCGGTAGTCGTCCAGCGTTCTCATCGCTTCGGGGAAGATCATGTCGGCGCCGGCCTCGACGTAGGCCACCGCGCGCTCGATGGCGCTGTCGATGCCCTCCACCGCGGCCGCGTCGGTGCGCGCCATGATCACGAAGCCGGCGTCGCTGCGCGCGTCCACCGCGGCCTTCACCCGGTCGACCATCTCGTCCCTGCTCACCACTTCCTTGCCGGGACGATGGCCGCAACGCTTCTGCCCGACCTGGTCCTCCATGTGCACGGCGGCCACGCCGATGCGCTCGAAATTGCGGATGGTGCGGCCGATGTTGAACGCCCCGCCCCAGCCGGTGTCGATGTCGACCAGCAGCGGCATGCCGGTGGCATCGACAATGCGGCGCGCATCGGTCAGCACGTCTTCCATGGTGCTGATGCCGAGGTCGGGCATGCCCAGCGAATTGGCGGCCACGCCGCCGCCGGACAGGTACAGCGCGCGGTAGCCGGTGCGTTTGGCCATCAGGCCGGCGTAGGCGGTGATGGCGCCCATCACCTGCAGGGGGGATTCCTCTTTCAGCGCCGCGCGAAAGCGCGCGCCGGTGGATTGCATGTTCATGGCCTCTCCTTGCGAATCGTGCATTTTAACGCGGGCACCGACGGCTGCCGGAAACGAAAACGCCGGGCAGGGCCCGGCGCTTCGTGGCTTGCGATGGCGTCCCGCTCAGAGCAGGTGGGCCACGCCAGCGCGCTCCTCCTCGAGTTCTGCCAGCGTCTTGTCCATCGCCGCGCGGCTGAAGTCATCGATCTCCAGACCTTCGACGCGGGTGTACTCGCCGTTGGCGCAGGTCACCGGCACGCCGTACATCACCGTTTCCGGGATGCCGTAGCTGCCGTCCGACGGCACGCCCATGGTCACCCACTTGCCGTTGGTGCCCAGCGCCCAGTCGCGCATGTGGTCGATGGCGGCATTGGCGGCCGAGGCGGCCGAAGACAGACCGCGCGCTTCGATGATCGCCGCGCCGCGTTTGCCGACGGTGGGGATGAAGGTGTTGGCGTTCCAGTCGGCGTCGTTGATCTTGTCCTTCAGCGACGCGCCGCCGACGGTGGCGAAACGATAGTCCGGGTACATCGTCGGGCTGTGGTTGCCCCACACCGCCAGCTTCTCGATCTCGGCCACGGCCACGCCGGCCTTGCCCGCCAGCTGCGACAGCGCGCGGTTGTGGTCGAGGCGCAGCATCGCGGTGAAGTTCTTCGCCGGCAGGTCGGGAGCGGACTTCATCGCGATGTAGGCATTGGTGTTGGCCGGGTTGCCGACCACCAGCACCTTGACGTTGCGGCTGGCGACCTTGTTCAGCGCCGCGCCCTGGGCGGTGAAGATCTTGGCGTTCTCCAGCAGCAGGTCCTTGCGCTCCATGCCCGGGCCGCGCGGACGCGCGCCGACCAGCAGCGCGTAGTCGGCGTCCTTGAACGCGACCTCGGCGTCATCGGTGCCGACCATGCCGGCCAGCAGCGGGAACGCGCAATCTTCCAGCTCCATCATCACGCCGCGCAATGCGGCCTGAGCCTTCTCCATCGGCAATTCCAGCATCTGCAGGATCACCGGCTGGTCCTTGCCCAGCATTTCGCCGGAGGCGATGCGGAACAGCAGGGCGTAACCGATCTGGCCGGCAGCGCCGGTGACGGCAACTCGAACGGGGGCTTTCATGTCATGGACTCCTGTGGGGTGGCGGGGCCAAGCCCGCCGGAGGAATGGATGGGTCCGGGCTCAGCTGAGCTCGGCGAAGAATTCCTGGAACCGCGCCAGGCCTGGGGCCAGCTGCGGGGTCGGGCAGGTGTAGCTGATCCGCAGTGCGCGCGGCTCGCCGAACGCCGAGCCCGGCACGCAGGCCACGCCCTTGGCTTCCAGCAGCACGTTGCAGAAATCGACGTCGTTCTCGATCTTCACGCCGTTGTGCGACTTGCCGAACGCGCAGCTGATGTCCGGGAACACGTAGAACGCACCCTGCGGACGCGGGCAGACCACGCCGGGGATGGCGTTCATCGCCGCCATCACCTGATCGCGCTTGGCCTGGAACTCCACGCGCTTCTGGTTCGGCACGTCCTGCGGGCCGCTCAGCGCGGCGATGCCGGCGGCATTGACCACCTCCGGCACGTTGGTGATGTGGTTGGAGTTCAGCGTCACCAGCGCCTTCGCCACGACTTCCGGCCCGACCATGAAGCCCAGGCGCCAGCCCGGCATGCCGTAGGTCTTGGACAGCGAGTCGAGGAAGATCACCCGGTCGCGCAACTCCGGGCGGGCGAGCACGAAGTTGTAGTACTCCAGCCCGTCGAACAGCATGCGGTTGTAGATGTCGTCGGCGATGATCCAGGTGTCCGGATGCTTCACCAGCACGTCCGCCAGCGCGATGACCTCGTCCTTGGTGTACACCATGCCGGTCGGGTTGGACGGGTTGTTGAACAGGAACACCTTGGGCTTCGAGGCCAGCGCTTCGTCGAGCTGCTGCGGGGTCAGCTTGTAGTCCTGACTGGCCGGGCACGGCAGCAGCTGGATCTTCGCGTTGACGATCTCGGCGATGTCCACGTAGCTGGTCCAGTATGGCGCCGGGAAGGCGATGGTGTCGCCCTCGTCCAGCAGCGCTTCGGCCAGGTTGTAGATCACGTGCTTGGCACCGATGCCGGTGGCGCAGTTGGCGCGCGTGTAGCCGGTCAGGCCGATCTGCTCGATGTGCTTGAGCAGCGCATCCAGCAGCGCATCCGGGCCGCGGTTGCTGCCGTACTGGCCGCTGTCCTTCTCCACCGCCTGGCGCGCGGCTTCGTACACGTGCGGGCCGGGCAGGAAGTTCGGAACGCCGATGGAGAAGCTGATGATGTCGCGGCCTTCGGCCTTCAGGCGCTTGGCCTTTTCGGCGACCTGCATGATGACGCTGGGCTTGGCGCGGGACATGCGCCGGGCAAGATGAGGCATCGTGGGGGGACCTCGGAAATATGACCGCAGAACGCGGCGATGGGCGTGGTAGAAAGCCTTCCAATCCTAGCACAGCCGCCTGTCCCGATTGCTGCGACCAACCACATTTCCGCGCATGGAAAAGGCGGCCGCAGCCGCCCTTTCCATGGCCCCCTCGCGACGGATCAGGCCGCGAGAATCTTGTTCCATTCGGCCACGCGGTCGGCCTTGGCGGCCAGTGCGGCGGCGGCATCGCCTTCGATCTTGATCGAATTGATCAGGTCACCCTGCTTCACCGCATCCACCACCTCCAGACCTTCCACCACCTTGCCGAACACGGTGTGCTTGCCGTCCAGCCAGCCGCAGGGCACGTGGGTGATGAAGAACTGGCTGCCGTTGGTGCCGGGGCCGGCATTGGCCATCGACAGCACGCCGCGCTCGTGGCCCAGCCCGTTGCTGGTCTCGTCCTCGAAACGGTAGCCCGGGCCGCCGCGGCCACTGCCTTCCGGGCAGCCGCCTTGCACCATGAAATCATTGATGACGCGGTGGAAATTCAGGCCGTCGTAGAAGCCGCGCTGGGCCAGGTTGACGAAATTGGCGACGGTCAGCGGCGCCTTGTCGGCGGCCAGTTCCACCCGGATGGTGCCGCGGGATGTATCGAAATTGGCGATCAGGCTCATCTTGTTCAGCTCCAAATGCCCGGATGGGCGCGTGAACCCGATATAATAGCCGGCTCCCCTCATTTCAACCCGCGCCCTGCCTGCCCATTTGGTAGCTGGTGCGGCTTCAACGAGCCTCAAAGCTTATGTCCGTCGAACGCCTTCGCAACATCGCCATCGTCGCCCACGTCGACCATGGCAAGACCACCCTTGTCGACTGCCTGCTGAAGCAGTCCGGCACCCTCAACGAGCGCACCGTGCTGGCCGAGCGCGTGATGGACAGCAACGACCAGGAAAAGGAACGCGGCATCACCATCCTGGCCAAGAACACCGCCATCACCTGGCGGGGCAACCGCATCAACATCGTCGACACCCCCGGGCACGCCGACTTCGGCGGCGAGGTCGAGCGCGTGCTGTCGATGGTCGACTCGGTGCTGATCCTGGTCGACGCGATGGACGGCCCGATGCCGCAGACCCGCTTCGTCACCCAGAAAGCCTTCGCGATGGGCTTCCGCCCGATTGTCGTGGTCAACAAGATCGACCGCCCCGGCGCGCGCCCCGACTGGGTGATCGATCAGGTGTTCGACCTGTTCGACAAGCTCGGCGCCACCAACGAGCAGCTGGACTTCCCGATCGTCTATGCCTCCGCGCTGCATGGCTTCGCCAGCCTCGAAGACACTGTGCGCGATGGCGACATGACGCCGCTGTACGAAGCGATCATGCAGCACGTGCCGGCCCCGCCGGTGGCATCGGAAGGCCCGTTCCAGATGCGCATCTCGCAGCTGGACTACAACAACTTCGTCGGCGTGATTGGCATCGGCCGCATCCAGCGCGGCACCCTGAAGAAGAACATGCCGGTGACGGTGATCGACCGCGAAGGCAAGAAGCGCCAGGGCAAGGTGCTGCAGGTGCTGGGCTTCATGGGCCTGGAGCGCATCGAGCAGGACACCGCCGAAGCCGGCGACATCGTGGCCATTTCCGGCATCGCCGAGCTCAGCATCTCCGACACCGTGTGCGCGATCGAAGCGCCGGAAGCGCTGCCGGCGCTGACCGTGGACGAGCCCACCATCTCGATGACCTTCCAGGTCAACAACTCGCCGTTCGCCGGCAGCAAGGATTTGAGCGGTGGCAAGTTCCTGACCAGCCGCCAGCTCAAGGACCGGCTGGAACGCGAAACCGTGCACAACGTGGCGCTGAAGGTCGAGCAACTGGAAGACGCCGACAAGTTCCTGGTCTCCGGCCGCGGCGAGCTGCACCTGTCGGTGCTGATCGAGAACATGCGCCGCGAGGGCTACGAGCTGGCAGTGTCGCGCCCCGAGGTCATCATCAAGGAAATCGACGGCCAGCTGATGGAACCGATCGAGCAGTTGGTGGTGGACGTCGAGGAAACCCACCAGGGCGGCGTGATGGAGAAGCTGGGCACCCGCAAGGCGCAGCTGAAGAACATGGAACCCGACGGCAAGGGCCGCGTGCGCCTGGACTATGAAATCCCGGCGCGCGGCCTGATCGGTTTCCAGAACGAGTTCAAGACGCTCACCCAGGGCTCGGGCCTGCTGTTCCACGTGTTTGACCATTACGGCCCGAAGGAAACCGGCCCCATTGCGAAGCGCCTCAATGGCGTGATGATCGCCAATGCCGCCGGCCCCACCCCGGCCTATTCGCTGGGCCCGCTGCAGGAGCGCGGCAAGCTGTTCGCCGCCGAAGGCGACCAAGTGTACGAAGGCCAGCTGGTCGGCATCCACAGCAAGGACAACGACCTCACCGTCAACGTCATCAAGACCAAGCCGCTGACCAACATGCGCGCTTCCGGCAAGGACGACGCGATCCAGCTGACCCCGGCCACCAAGTTCTCGCTGGAGCAGGCCCTGGACTTCATCGACGACGACGAGCTGGTGGAGATCACGCCGAAGGAAATCCGCCTGCGCAAAAAGCTGCTGACCGAAAGCGACCGCAAGCGCGCCAGCCGCACGGCTTGATCGCGCTGGACGCCGCCCCCATGTCCCTGCAAGGATGGCCATCCGCGCCAGGGATCCCGGCATGACCCAGACCCAGCACTACAACCCGGATCCGCACGCGCATCCGGGCCTGCACATCATCGCGCTGGTGGAGGCGGTGAAGGGCGTGCTGGGGCTGCTGGCGGCCAGCGGGCTGGAGCTCCTCGGCCCGGCCCCGCTGCAACGCTGGGTGCATGAGTTGATCACGCGTTTCCAGCTGGATCCGCATCATGGCGCCATGGCCTGGCTGCTGGGCGCGATCAATCCCGGCGGCATCCATCTGGCGGCACTGGTGGCCGCGCTGTACGGCGTCATGCATGTGCTGGAAGGCTGGGGTTTGTGGCGGGCCAAGGCCTGGGCTTCATGGCTGGGCTGCATCACGGTCTCGCTGTACCTGCCGTTCGACATGTATGCGCTGTTCAAGCACCCCGGCTGGTTGTCGCTGGTGGTGGTGGCCATCAATGTCGCCGTGCTGTGGGTGCTGGCGCGCGATCTGTTCAAGCGGCACCGCTGATTCGTCATTTGCCTCCGCACGGTCGCCGGGCGATGCTTGTGCATTCTTTCGGGAGCCTTGCCGATGCGCCACTTGCCGCTTGCATTCGCCATCACCCTGCTGCTGGCTGGCTGCCAGCCCGCCACCACGCCTGGCGCAGACACCCAGGGCGTCGTGAATGACGGAAGATCTGCGGCATTCGCCTTCGAGGAAGCCACTGTCTCCGGCCTGCAGCGGAAGATGACCGCAGGCGAGCTCAGCAGCCACGCCCTGGTGCAAGCCTATCTGGATCGCATCGCCGCGATCGACAAGGCGGGCCCTGCGCTGCATGCGGTCATCGAGCTCAACCCCGATGCACTGAAGGATGCCGACCGGCTGGATGCCGAACGCAAGGCGGGCAAACTGCGTGGCCCGCTGCATGGCATCCCGGTGCTGCTGAAAGACAATATCGATGCCGTTCCGATGGTCAATTCCGCCGGCTCGCTGGCGCTGGCCGAGCATCGTCCGAAATACGATGCCTACCTGGTGCGCAAGCTGCGCATTGCCGGCGCGGTGATCCTGGGCAAGACCAATCTGTCGGAATGGGCCAATTTCCGATCCACGCAATCCAGTTCTGGCTGGAGTGGCCGCGGTGGTCAAACCCGCAACCCGTATGTGCTGGATCGCAGCCCCTGCGGTTCCAGTGCCGGCACCGGCAGTGCGATCGCCGCGAATCTGGCCACCGTCGGCATCGGCACCGAAACCGACGGCAGCATCATCTGCCCCGCCGCGGTTGCCGGCCTGGTGGGCCTCAAGCCCACCGTGGGCCTGGTGAGCCGCAACGGCATCATCCCGATCTCGATCTCGCAGGACACCGCCGGACCGATGACCCGCAGCGTGGCCGATGCCGCCGCATTGCTGACGGCCATCGACGGCGCCGATAACAGCGATGCGGCCGCCAGCGAGCGCCCTGTACGCGCCGCGATCGACTACACCGCCCACCTGAATGCCGAAGCCCTGAAAGGTGCACGCATCGGCGTGGTGCGCAAATTGATGGGTTTCCAGCCGGAGACCGACGCGGTGATGGAGCAGGCCATCGCGGCCCTGAAAGCGGCGGGTGCCACCGTGGTCGATGCGCAGATCCCCACCCTGGGGCAATGGGATGCCGCCGAGCTCGTCCTGTTGCAGTACGAATTCAAGGCCGGCCTGAACGATTACCTGATCCGCAGCCTTGCGCCCCGGCATTCGCTGGTGGAGCTGATCGAGTTCAACCAGCAACATGCCAGGGAAGAAATGCCGCACTTCGGGCAGGACACCTTCGAGGCGTCGCAGGCCAGAGGCCCCTTGACCGACAAGGCCTATCGCGAGGCGCGCGACAAGACGCGCCGTCTGGCCGGCCCGCAAGGCATCGATGCGGCCTTGCGCGCGCAACACCTCGACGCTCTGGTGGCACCGGCGATGACCACCGCCTGGCCCATCGATACCGTCCACGGCGACCACTTCACGGGTGCCGGCTACGGCCCGGCCGCCGCCGCACGTTACCCCAGCCTGACCGTGCCGATGGGCCAGGTGCAGGGCTTGCCGGTGGGCATGGTGTTCATGGGCACGGCCTGGAGCGAGCCGCGCCTGATCGAATTGGGCTATGCCTTCGAGCAGGCCACCAAAGCCCGCAAACCGCCGAAGTTCCTGCCTACCGTGGGGGTTGCGAAGCCGTGACGGAACACGCGGGCGGGAGGCTGCGGGTGCGCTTGATCCCGGCGCGCTGCGCTGGCCCGGGCCCTGCTTCAGCGGCCGATCGCGCCGCGTTTTTTCACGATCAACATCGCGATCTCCAGCGCCTGCTCGTAGTTCAGGCGCGGATCCACCGTGGTGCGATAGGCACGCTGCAGATCCAGCTCGGTCAGCTCGCGCGCGCCCCCCAGGCATTCGGTGACGTTTTCACCGGTCATCTCCAGATGCACGCCGCCCAAGCGGGTACCGGCGGCGGCGTGAATGTCGAAAGCCTGCTCGATTTCACTGCGGATGGTCTCGAACTTGCGGGTCTTGTAGCCATTGCTGGTGGATTCGGTATTGCCGTGCATCGCATCGCAGATCCACAGCACTCGCCGGCCTTCGCGCTGCACGGCCTCCAGCAGCGCGGGCAATTTGTCCGCAATCTGGCCGGCCCCCATGCGATGGATCAAGCCCAGCCGGCCCGGCTCATCGTGCGGGTTCAAGGCATCGATCACGCGCAGCAATTGCTCGGGCGTCACCGATGGCCCCACCTTCACCGCGATCGGGTTGCTGATGCCGCGGAAGTACTCCAGGTGCGCACCTTCCAGCGCGGCGGTGCGCATGCCGATCCACGGGAAATGCGTGCTCAGATTGAACCAGCCATCGGCACGCGGCACCCTGCGCGTCTGTGCTTCTTCATACGGCAGCAGCAAGGCCTCGTGCGAGGTGAAGAAGTCCACCCGGTTGAGGCTTTGCATCCGCCGCCCGGCCAGGGTTTCCATGAAGCGCACCGCATCGCCGATGCCGGCCACCATGTGCTGGTAGTCGGAAGCGTGCGGCGACTGCTCCACCCAACCCAGCCCCCAGTATTCCGGATGATGCAAATCGGCAAAGCCGCCATCGATCAGCGACCGCACGAAATTCATCGTCATCGCCGAGCGCGCATGCGCCTTGATCATCCGGCGCGGATCGGGCACGCGGGCAGCGGCGTTGAATTCCGGCCCGTTGACGATGTCGCCCCGGTAGCTGGGCAGGGTCACGCCGTCGCGGGTCTCGGTATCGGCGGAGCGCGGCTTCGCATACTGGCCGGCAAACCGCCCCACGCGCACCACCGGCACCTTGAGGCCGTGCACCAGCACCAGGCTCATCTGCAGCAGCACCTTGAGCCGGTTGGTGATGACTTCGGAATTGCACTCGGCAAAGGTTTCCGCGCAATCCCCGCCCTGCAGCAGGAAGCGCTTGCCCTCCTGTGCCTCGGCCAGCTGCTGCTTGAGCGACAGGATCTCGCGCGAGGTCACCAGCGGCGGCAACGCCCGCAATTCCGCCTGTGCTTGCGCCAGCGTTTCCACATCGGGATAACTGGGCAGTTGCAGCGCCGGCCGCTGCCGCCAGCTGGCAGGCGACCAGGCCGTGCCCATGTCGGCAGTCGATGCGGGTGTGGAAACGGGGGCGATATCAAGCTGGGACATGCATGCAACCGGAAGTCTGTTGCATTGCATCATCCCGCCACGACGCTGTCCCTGCAACCGTTACCTGCGGAACAGATAGGCATGTCGATGTTTGAATCCGGCATACACGGCACCGGCACCCAGGCCCGCGAACCACAGGAAAGCCCACATCGGCATCGACAAGCCGAGGAATTGCCAATCGATGCTGCTGCAGTCACCGGTGGCCTGCAGCACGCGCTTGGCTGCTCCCAGCCAAGAATATTGCTCGACGATGAAGTTCAGGCCAGGCCCGCAGCTGGGCATGGCGGGGGGATGCAGCTGCACCCAGCTGTGCCGGCCCGCATAGCCCATGCCGGCGGCGGCGGCCACGAACGCCAGCACACCCCAGACCTTGCGCGCACCCGGCGCACGTGGCGCGTGCATGGCGCCCAGCAGGAACACCACGCCGAGCGCGGCGAAGCAGATGCGCTGGAAAATGCAGAACGGGCAAGGCTGGATCCCCAGCTGGAATTGCACGAACAAGGCATAGCCCAGCAACGCCGCGCAGCAGGTGAAGCCGAACAGGAATTGCGCGCGAAAAGACCAAGCAAACGGGTTCATGCAGGCGCCTGACAATGGATCGATGCATTATGCGTCACTTGGCCGAAAACGAAAAACCCCGGCAAGCCGGGGTTTCCGCGAAGACACGGCAGGGCCGGATTTATCCGGCAACCTGCGGGCGATCCACCAGCTCGACGTAGGCCATCGGCGCATTGTCGCCGGCACGGAAGCCGCACTTGAGGATGCGCAGGTAGCCGCCCGGACGCTGCGCGTAGCGCGGGCCCAGCACGGTGAACAAGGTGCCCACGGCTTCCTTGTCGCGCAGACGCGCAAACGCCAGACGACGATTGGCCACGCCATCGACCTTGCCCAGGGTGATCAGCGGCTCGGCAACGCGACGCAGTTCCTTGGCCTTCGGCAGGGTGGTGCGGATGATTTCGTTCTTGATCAGCGACGCCGCCATGTTCTGGAACATCGCACCCCGATGGGCACTGGTGCGGTTGAACTTGCGGCCGGATTTCTGGTGACGCATGACTGAAAATTCCTTGTTGAAAGATTGCTGCTGTTGAAGATCGCTGTCGCCATCCTGGCGTGTGCCTCGTTGCGAGGCTTTTGGACTGCGGTTGGCCCGTACCGGCATCCCTTACCGGCATTGCCGCGAACGTTGTGTTCGTCGGCGATATTGCGGTTACAGCAGAAGCACGACGAGGGCCGCGGCTGCGCCGCGTTTGCACCCCCGGCCCTCGCGCATGGCGCTCGGGCGTTCGCAGCCGCGCGAACTGCCGTCAAGGCAGTTCGC
>JAGWUF010000002.1 GCA_028868545.1 Lysobacteraceae bacterium
CTCGCCATCGATGCCCAACAACCGTGCCGATCCCTGGCTACTGGTGAGCAATGCCGCCGACGGGGCCATGCCCAGGTCCACCATATCGCCGAACTCCTGCGCGTTCATCCCGTGCGGCGATACCGCCGAGTCGGTACCGAAGGCGATCGGTACGCCGATCCGCATCGCGTTCCTGAACATGCCGCCATGCGAGGCCCCGGCCGCGCGTGCCTTGGCACCGATCTTCGGCGGATAGGTATCGGCGTGGCCGACCGTCCACACCAGTGCCAGCCGGGTTGGCACCAGGGTCACGCCTTTCTGCTTCATCAACTGCAGCGTGGCCGGTTGCAGGAAGCTGCCGTGTTCGATCGAATCCACGCCGGCTTCGATCGCCTGCCTCGCGGCCAGGTCGCCATGGCTGTGCGCGGCGACCTTGCGGCCCCAGGCGTGCGCCTCGGAGATGATTGCGCTGAGTTCGGCCGGCGTGAGCTGCGGCACGTCCACCGGGTCGGATTCCGACAGCACGCCGCCGGAGGCGCAGATCTTGATCACGTCGGCGCCGTACTTCATCTGCAGGCGCGTGGCCAGACGGCATTGGTCCGGGCCGTTGCACACGCCTTCCAGCGGGCCTGAGGGCGTGACCCGATCGGGTGGGAACGGCGAGCTGTCGCAATGGCCGCCGGTGGAACCCAGCGCGTGGCCGGCCACCAGCATGCGTGGGCCTTCGGCAAGGCTGGCATTGATCGCGTTGCGCAGGGCGACGTCGATGAAGTCGCCGGCACCCAGATCACGCGCACTGGTGACGCCGGCCTGCAGTGTCACTTTGGCATTGCGTCCGGCATGGAATGATTGTTCGACCGGGAAGCGCAGCATGCCGTCGTAGAACCCTTGCGCCCAGTTGTCGTCGTGATCGTAGGCGATGTGGGTGTGGGCATCGATGTAGCCCGGCAGCAGGGTGGCGTCACCCAGGTCGATGACCTTGGCGTCGGCGGGAATGGCGGCATGGGTGCCGATGCCGATGATCTTGCTGCCCTGCACGACGACCAGCCCGGGCGACACCAATTGGCCACTGCGACCATCGAACAGGCGCACGGCCTTGAGTACCGTGGTGGTAGGGGTGACAGGCGCGGCGGCCGAGGTTTGGGCGTTGCTGGCGAAGGCCAACAGCAAGCCGGCCGCGAGTGCGGCGAAACGGTAGGTCATACGGGACTTCCCCAAGTCGGTGTGAGCTTGGAGTGTATTCCACCAAAACGGGGGCAGGTCCACTTATCTCGTTGTATTGGAAGTAAACCTGACCCCGGTTTACTAGGTTCAGGTCACCAACCGCGCCCACGGCGGCCCGAGCCAAAATTGCCCTGGCCAATCCCGATACTGATACCAACTTGGTGTGCGTTGCCGTTATCGTCGTAATAGCGTTTGCAGGTGTTGAACTGGGCTGCCTGGAAATTGCTGTTGCCCATGCGGCTGGAATAACCGACACCGGCGGTGACGCTGCCATGTGGCTTGCTGTCGCAAGTGTCGGCAGGTTGCGCTTGCGCTGCGGCATAAGGCGCGGCGAAACGCGTGGCCGGGTCGTAGGGATAACTGCCCGGTGGCATGTTGCTGTCAGCTGATGCGATGGGAGCGTAGGTGTTGCTGGCCTGTGCAGGAGCACTGAGGTTGAGTGACTTGGCCAATGGCACGTCGGATTGGCTGCTGTCTGCGGCAAACGCCGGGGCAATGGCCAGCAGCGCAATTGCCATCAATAGAATGGGCTTCATTGCAGCAATTCCGGTACCTGTCGGGAAGCAGGCTATTGCGGCACGGTAGTCCCAGCCAGTTGAATGCTTGCTGTCTTTCGCACAGCCAAAACCGGGTCCAGTTCACTTGCCCCACGGATAATCATGACCATGCCTACGCCCCAAGACACCAAGCTAGACCGCATCGTTGCCGAAGCCCGGCGCAACGCCGAGCAGCGCGAGCAAGGGTATCGCGAGCGGGCGCTGAAGATGTACCCGTGGATCTGTGGCCGCTGCGCGCGGGAGTTCACCCGCGCCAACCTGCGCGAACTGACCGTCCATCACCGCAACCACAACCACGCCGACAACCCACCCGACGGCAGCAACTGGGAGCTGTTGTGCGTGTACTGCCACGACAACGAGCACTCGCGCCAGATCGACCACACCGGGGTCAGCGCGCAGGCCGCCGAAGACAAACCAGCCGCAGCCACGTCCAATCCCTTCGCCGATCTGAAGTCGCTGCTGGGGAAGGGTCCGCCGGGAACGGGGTAGGTTGGGGAAAAGCAGGGAACCTCACCCCATTTGCCGTGTTTGCTGGTCGCAGGATTTGAGGCGCAGGTTGAGGCCGCTGACCACGTCGTCGATGGCGAACAGACCCGGCTGCGCCGTCATCTGGCCGTGGTCCAAAATCAACAAAACGGGGTCAGGTTCACGTATCTCGTTGTATCAGGAGTCAACCTGGCCCCGTTTACCAGCTAAGCATGCGATGCAGTGGCCAGTCTGTGGACAAGGTTTGAGCATAGCGGCTATGGACCGACAAAAGTGATCTGGTAATTCGGTGTTGTAGTGAACTACAATACCGACCATGAAATTCTGGCCGCCCGGCCGGGAACACACGGAAACGCCATGTCTGCACACGCTCTCACCGTCCATGCCGTCAACCACACCTTCCGCGGCGGTCACCGTGCGTTGCAGGATATTTCATTGCAGTTTGCCCCCGGCGTGCTGGGGCTGCTGGGCCCCAACGGCGCCGGCAAGTCCACGCTGATGCGCATTCTGGCCACGCTGACCAAGCCGACCTCCGGCAGTGTCAGCTGGAATGGCCATGACATCGCCAAGGAACCCGACCGCCTGCGGGCCGTGCTGGGCTACTTGCCGCAGTATTTCGGGGTGTACGACAGTCTGGATGCGCGGGAATTCCTCGCGTTTTTGGCGGCCGTGAAGGGGATCGGCGGCAAGGCGGCGCGCCTGCGCATCGAGGCCTGTCTGGACATGGTGGGGCTGGCCAACACCGGCGATCGCCGGCTTGGACAATTCTCCGGGGGCATGCGGCAGCGGGTCGGAATCGCGCAAGCGCTGCTGAACGACCCGGCCCTGCTGATCGTGGACGAGCCCACGGTGGGGCTGGATCCGGACGAGCGACTGCGCTTCCAACATCTGATCACCGATCTGGCGGCAGACCGTGTGGTGATCCTGTCCACCCATATCGTGTCGGACGTGGAAGCCAGTGCCAGCCAGATTGCGGTGATGGCCGCCGGCCAGTTGCGCTTCCATGGCACGCCGGGGCAGCTGATCGCCAGCGCCGAAGGGCGGGTCTGGGAATGGACGGTGCAGGAATCGGATCTCGCCGCAGTGCGCAGCGGGCAGACCTTGGTGGGCTCCCTGCGCCGCCCGGATGGCATCCGTGTGCGCGTGCTGAGCGAGGCGTCTCCGGACCCGCTGGCGCGCCCGGTGGCGGCCTGCCTGCAGGACGGCTACAGCTGGTTGTTGCAGGGAGCACATTGACATGCCGGCCCTGCAACGGTTTCTGGCCATGCTGCTGGCTGATCTTCGCGTGCGCACGCGCACCGCCCGTTTCTGGTGCGTGCTTGCGGTCATGATGGTGGCGGCCTGGTGGTGCCTGCCCGGCGCTGATGCGCCGTACGCGGCGGTGATGCTGTGGGGGGGGGCGCGTGGCAGTTTCTCCAGTGCGTGGGTGGGCATGGTGCTGGCGATGGCGTTCACCCTCCTGCTCAATCTGGGCGGGTTCTATCTGGCCCGCGGCACGCTGGTGCGCGACATCGAGACCCGCGTGTGGGAATTGCTGGTGGCCACGCCAATGACGCGGCGTGCCTATCTGCTCGCAAAATGGGCCAGCCACATGCTGGTCTTCGCGGTGATCATCGTGGCGTGCTTGGGCGTGGGTCTGGTGGCGCAATGGGTGCGCGCCGAGGACCGCGGCATCGATCTGATGGAACTGGTCAAGCCGGTGCTGCTGCTGACTTTGCCGGGCTTGGCCATGACCGCTGCCGCGGCGATCTGGTTTGACCTGCTGCCGCCGTTACGGCGCACTGCGGGCAACGTGCTGTTCTTCGTACTGTGGACCACGGCGCTGGCGGTGGGTGTGGCCGGCTTCGAGGCGAAAAGCCCGGTGGTACGCGAAGGCTGGATCAGCGATGCTGGTGGGTTGCTGGTGGCCGGGCGCGACTTTCATCGGGTGCGCGAGGCGCAGACCGGCAAGCCGCAGGGGTACGGGTTCAGCCTGTTTTCCCCAGCCCCCAAGGCAGGCATCGTGCGCTTTGAATGGCGCCACTGGACGGTGCGGCCGATGGATCTGCTGGGCCGCGTGTTGTGGTTGCTGGCGGGCATGGGCATGGTGCTGCTTGCCGTCCCGCTGCTGGATCGCTTTGCTGCGCGCACGTCCGGGCGCGAGGCGCAGGTGCGTGCGCCGGGACTGGCGCTACGTTGGCTGGGCACGGTCTTGCAGCCATTGGCGCGGATGGCGTTCGGGGCGCTGGTTGCGACCGAGTTGACGGCATGCCTGCGCGAGCGCCCGCGCTGGTGGTGGCTGGCGTGGGTGGTGGTCCTTGGCCTGCAGCTGTTCGGGCAGCCCGAGGGTATGCGGATGGGGCTGTTGCTGGGCTGGCTGCTGCCGCTCGACGTGCTGGCACGCGGCGCCCTGCGTGAGCGCGACCAGCGCACCGGGATGATCGTGTTTTCCAGTGCTGGCGCGGTGTGGCGCGTGCTGGCATCGCGCTGGCTGGTCGCAGTGTCGCTGTTGTTGGTGTGCACGTTTGCAGGCCTCACCCGGTTGGCCTTGCAGGCGCCGCTGCAGGCACTTGCTGCGCTGGCAGTCACCGCCGCGTTGGCCAGCGCCGGGCTGGCGTTCGCTGCGGTGTGCCGCAATGCGCGCCCCTTCGAGTTGGTGCTGGTGGCGGCGATCTACGCGGCCACGCAAGGCGCGACACTGTTCAACGTCCAGTCCGCCCCGCTGCCAACGCTGCGGTTGCACCTGATGGTGGCCGCAATCTCGTGGGTGGCCATTGCCGTGGCATGGCCGCGCCTGATCAATGCTGTCAGGGACACTGCCTGAGGGAATCAAGCGCGCTTGACTCCCTCCGTCCCCGATGGCGGCTCCGTCCCGTCCCCTTTTTCCGTCTGGCGCCGCAAGCGTTTGTCGGCGTACATCGCAGCATCTGCACGCGCCAGTTCGGCCTCGGCCTCGGTCGTGGCTGCCTTCACCACGCCGATACTGGGCCCGGCGTATTCGATGCTCCGGCCGCCCAGGTCAAACCGCCCGGTGGTGGCTGCGCGCAGGCGTTCGCACATCTGCTGCGTTGCGTTTTCGCTATCTGCAGGGACACTGCCAACCACCACGAATTCATCGCCGCCAATACGGGCACAGAAATCATCGGAGCGGTGGCAGGACGCCAGTGCACTGCCAATGGCGACAAGGAAATGATCGCCGGCGTCATGCCCAAAGTGGTCATTGATATGTTTGAATCCATCCAGATCGATAAACGCGATCAGGACATCGCCGCCATCGCGTGCGCGATGGTGCAGGCGGCGGTCCAGCTCCTCCAGCAGTGCGCGGCGATTGGGCAGGCCGGTCACCACGTCGGTCATGGCATTGCGCTGGAGTTGGCTATTGGCGGCCTGCAAGGACTGCAGCAGTTGCTCGCGTTCCACTTGCCGGCCGATGAGATAGGCAAACAGATTCAGTACGCGCTCGGTACCGTCACGCAGCGGCAGCCGTTGGTTGCTGGCCGCACACAGGGTGCCATGCAGTGCGCCGTCCGCGCCCCGAATGGGGGTGCTGGCATAGGTGGCAATCCCCAATGCCTGCGCGGCATCGGAATCCCCCCAGCAGCCGGCCACGTCATCCGTGTAGGTACGGCCTTCTTCCAGCGCACGCTTGCACAAGGTGTCACCCCACGGAACGGTGAGCCCTTCCGGGATGATCAGGCTGCGGGAGTTGTGTGAATAAAGCACATGCTGCACGCCTACGGTTTCATCGATCGTCGTCATATAGGTCGACTCCAGCCCGCTGGCCACCTCGAGCAGTTCAAGCAAGGGGCGAACCAACCCTTCCAGCGATGTTGCCGTGGTCAGTGTGTCGGCAAGCGGTGCGAACAGATTGGCCGGTGGCGGCGTGGAGGCGGTGTGCATCAGCGCATCTTCTTTCAATTTCCGGAATTGTTCAAAAGCTGGCCGGAAGAACGAATGATATTTCCAGGCGAATGGTCTCTGGCCGCATTTGGGCTCTTCTTAATGCAGCCTCTGGCAAAATTGCCCGGTCAGCCGTCCCGGCCCCGGAGCCTCCATGCCCACGCTTGCCCACCATGTTCCCGATCCCGCGCAGCTCCCCGCGGGTACCACGCTGACCCTGACCCGGCCCGACGACTGGCATCTGCACCTGCGCGACGATGCGCTGTTGCAGGCGGTGCTGCCGCATACGGCAAAGCAGTTTCGCCGCGCCATCGTGATGCCGAATCTGCGGCCGCCGGTGACCACCACGGCACTGGCTGTGGCGTATCGCGAGCGCATCCTGGCGGCGCGGCCGGCCGGCTCGGACTTCGAGCCGCTGATGACGCTGTACCTCACCGACAACACGCCAGCTGAGGAAATCCAACGCGCCAAGGCCAGTGGCCTGGTGCATGCGGTGAAGTTGTACCCGGCCGGTGCCACCACCAATTCCGATTCCGGCGTGACGGACTTGAAGCACGCCTGCGCGGCGCTGGAGGCGATGCAGGCAACCGGCATGGTGCTGGCGGTGCACGGCGAAGTGACCGACCGCCAGATCGACATCTTCGACCGCGAAAAGATGTTCATCGACAACATCCTCATTCCGCTGCGCCGTGATTTCCCCGGCCTGCGCGTGGTGTTGGAGCACATCACCACCCGGGATGCGGCGGACTATGTGCGTGATTCCGGTGGCGATATCGCCGCAACGATCACCGCGCATCACCTGCTGTACAACCGCAATGCCATTTTTACCGGCGGCCTCCGCCCGCATTACTACTGCTTGCCGGTACTCAAGCGCGAGCGGCATCGCCAAGCGCTGCTGGATGCGGCAACCAGCGGCGATGCGCGGTTCTTTCTGGGTACCGATTCGGCCCCGCATGCACGCGGCGACAAGGAAGCCGACTGCGGCTGCGCTGGCTGCTACACCGGCTTGCACGCGCTGGAGCTGTACGCCACGGCATTCGAGGCGGCTGGCCGGCTGCAGCGGTTGGAGGGTTTCGCCAGTCATTTCGGTGCCGACTTCTACCGCCTGCCACGCAATACCGGCACGCTGACGCTACGCAAACAGGACTGGGCGATCCCCAGCGAGTTGCCGTATGGCGAGCGCACCCTGGTGCCACTGGCGCCAGGGGAAACCCTGGGCTGGACGGTTGCGCTGCGCTGACTATAGTTCCGTATGTCCAACCCCTCCACGCCGTCCGGCCACCTGCTGCAGCTGCTGCCCGAGGCGGTGGTGCAAACCGATGCACTATGGCAGATCACCTACCTAAATCCGGCGTGGCATACGCGCACCGGCCATGCGCAGGAGGCGGCGCTCGGCAGGTCGCTGCTTGAATTCGTGCATCCTGACGACATCGGCACCTTGCGCGCGGGCATGCCGGTGTTCCGGCTGCGATTTGCCAACGCGGACTATCACTGGGTGCGCTTGCAGCTTCACCCGGAAACCGACGCGGTGGATCGGGTGATCAGCCGCCAGGGCGTGCTCATTGAAATTACCGAGGTCACCGAGCAAGTGCTGGTGGAGGTCCGTCAGCGCTTCTTGCGCCTGCTGGAAACCATTGATGGCGTGGTGTGGGAAGCTGAAATCGGCGTGGGCAATACCTTCCTGAGCCCGCAGGTGGAACGGCTGTTCGGCTACTCGGTGGAGGAGTGGCGGGCTGACCCGGGCTTTTGGCGGGCGCATGTGCATCCCGATGATCTGGCGGAGGCGATGCGCATCGATGATGCCGCCTACAACGCCACGCATAGCCATGCCTACGAAATGAGCTACCGGCTGATTGCCAAGTCCGGCAGGGTGGTGTGGGTGCGCGATCTGTGCCGCGCAGTGGTTGAGCCGGGGCGGCCGAACCGGATGATCGGCCTGATGATCGACGTCACCCGGCAGAAGAACACCGAACTCGAGTTGCTGCGCTCCGACAACCGCTATTCGCTGGCGACGCGCGGATCCAATGACGGCATCTGGGATTGGGACCTGCGCACGGACGTCCTGCACGTGTCCGAACGCTTTCACCAGATCGTCGGGCTGGGCGATATCGATCACGTGCATGACGGTGGTTGGCGCTTTCTTGCGCAGCTGATCGATCCCGAGGATCGCGGGCGCGTGCAGACGGCCTACCGCAGCCATCTGGCGGGAAGCAGCCCGAACTTTTCGGTGGACTTCCGTGCGATTCACGGCTCAGGGCGGCTGCTCTGGGTCAATTGGCGTGGGCTCGCCCAGTTCGAAGATGGCGTGGCCGTGCGCATGGCCGGCTCGTTGAGCGACTTGGCCGAACGCGGCAGTTCCTACGATGCCCTGACCAACTTGCCCGGCCGGCCGTTGTTCCGCGATCGCCTCGCACATGTCATCGCGCTGCATCGGAACGCGCTGGCGGATGGTGATGGCGGGCCGGCCGGCGAGGGCCGCACGACGTTCGCCGTGCTGTTGCTGGATCTCAACGGGTTCAAGGCGGTCAATGACAGCCACGGGCACCCTGTGGGCGACCAGCTATTGCAGCAAGTGGCGCGCCGGCTCGAAGCCTGCGTGCGAGCGGTTGATCTGGTCGCTCGCATGAGTGGCGATGAGTTCAACGTGCTGTTGGAGTCCATCGACCCCGCCGAAGCCGCCGACCGCGCTTGCCAGATTGCGGCTGCGCTGGACCAGCCGTACCTGATCGACGCGCACACCGTGGTCATCAGCGCGAGTATCGGTTTGGTCAGCAGCGCATCCGGCCTGACCAGCATCGATGCCTATCTGCGCGCTGCGGACACCGCCATGTACCGGGCCAAGAGTGGGGCATTGGGGGTATGCGTGTTTGCAGGGGAAGATGCTGAAAAATGGCTTGGCTGAATACGGCATTGCATTCGTTGCCCGGCGGCATTTGGGGCTGACGTTTGATTGGCTGAACTGCCAGTCAGGTGCCACCGGCGTGTGTAGGGTATCTTCCCGGTTCGGCATCCCCCATAGGTCGACTGTATGAAAGCCACTGTTGTTGGTCTGGTCACTCCGCATGTGTTGCGCATAATGGATCTGGCCAAGCAGGCCGAGTCAGGGGTCAATATCGACTGGTATCTGCGCGATGCCGTGGCAAAGACAATCAATGACCTTGGCCACCAGTACAACGCCCGCGAGTTGCTGTCTGCGTACGCCCAAGGACTGCAAGCGGCTGCCGATGATGCGGGGCGGATTCGCAGCACGTATGCCAATGCCTTGCAAGCTGCAGCCGCTATCGCCGAGCGGGAACTCGGTGCACGCGGATAAACAAACACCTGCCCGGGTGATGGGCAGGTGCGCTGTTTCCCACGTGGATGCAACCCGGCTCAATCAGGACGAGTCCCCACCTAGTCGCTGCACGCGCTCGCGATAGTCGTGCACGTTATCGTCTTCGATGCGTTTGTTGCGCGTGCCTTTGACCTCATCGACTTTGCGGTCGTTTTCGGCACCGGTCACCGGTTTGGCTTCGACCTGGGTTTCACGTTCAAAGGCGTGGGATTTGTCGGTATTGCGGTAGTACCGATACAAGTACCAGTATAGCCCGGCGGCACCGGCTGGGCCGAGTGCAAGCAGTTCAAGTCCACCGTCGCTCATGACGAATGCCCCACAATCCAAAGTGCGATGACTTCAAGCAAGGTGCCCACGCTGAGGGCGGTGGCCAGCAGCTTCCATTGCTGGATCGGCACGCTGCCCATGGTTTCGCCGGTGCGGCCGTTCACCGCGATGTAGTGCAGCATGCCGCCATTGGCACCGGGCTGATGGTAGGAATACAGCCAGACCGGCAGATACATCGCCACCCAACGCGAGCCATGCACTTGCAGGCGCTCTTGTTCCCAACGCACACCGCGGTCGTATCCGCTCACCGAGTCTTCCACCTGCGCACGCGCGATGGAGAGTAGCTGATCTTCCAGATGCGGCCGCAGTTGTTCTACATCCAAATCACGCTTTTCTGACGTGAAGCCGGAAAGATACGAGGCGTTCCACTTCACTGCGTTCTTGGTGTCAAACGGCAGGATGGTATTGATGATGTTGTTGGTGTTGACGCCAGTGTTGAGGTTGCCGCGTTCGCTGGAGGACTCCAGCGGCAAATCGTCCACGGTGAAGTCCACATGCCGCGCTACTTGGTACACATCGGCATCGTAGTAGGTCTTTTTGTCGTTGTCGCTGCCACGGGTGTATTCGCGGGTTTTGATTTCGGCCATGCCGGCCACATCGGCACTCGCGTTGC
This sequence comes from Lysobacteraceae bacterium, assembly GCA_028868545.1. GTDB lineage: Bacteria > Pseudomonadota > Gammaproteobacteria > Xanthomonadales > Xanthomonadaceae > Thermomonas. The sequence continues at coordinate 10,400 of JAGWUF010000002.1, forward strand.
TATCCACGATCATGTACGGCAGGTACACGCCTACCACGTTTTCCGGCGTGAATTGTTCCTTGAACGCTTTCAGTGCGAGGAATTTGCGTTTGTCCACGAATTGACGAATGCGTGCCACGGCATCATCTTTCTTGATGTGGAACGGCAACACGGCATCGGGCACCGCGCCATTGGCGATTTGCTCGTTGACGCCGAACACATGCCGGCACCAGTGGCAACGCGCGGTCATCGCATTTTCGGTATTGACCGTCACTTCAGCACCGCAGCCGGTGCATTTGTAGGTCATCACTGCGCTGACATCAGCGGCGATGTTCTGCGCGCCAGAGGCAATCACCGTGCTGTTGAGTTGGTCGATGTTTTCGCCCAACCCGAACTCTTCTTCCACCCGTGCGCCATGCCATTCATTGCGGCAGTACAGGCAGATCAGCAAGTCCGTGCCGGGGCGCTGCTTGATGTCAGTGGCACCGCATTTGGGGCAGTGATTGGCACCGTCCTTCAGCTCTTCCGCAGCGGTGTCGATGGCCACCGGATCGGGGGCCAGGATTTCATCACGCAGCGGTTTGGGCAGGGTTGCCGGGTCAATCGGCGAGCTGCCCGGCAACGGCGGGACATCGCGCGGCGAGCCCGGGCCGGTTGGCATCGGCGGGGGGGAGCCCGCGCCGCTGGGGGGCAGCGGCGGCGGGGGAGTGGTGTTGGACATGGTGATGACCCGATGGGTGGCTTACAGGCCCAGCGCCTTGGCTTTCAGGGCGTCGTAATCGGCTTGCGAAATCAGGCCCAGATCCAGCATTTCCTTGGCCTTCTTCAGCTTCGCAATTGGGTCGTCAGCCGCCGGGGCGGGCGGGGCGACTAGCTGCTGCAAACCCGCCATGCCGCCCATCATGCCGCTGGCCATGCCAATACCCATCATGCCGGCTGCGCCGCCTTTCTCGCCGGCGGCCTGCATCCCTGCGGCCACGCTGGCCTGCAGGTTGGAATTGCCGCGTGCACCCGACAGCGCATCGGCGCGCTGCACGGTTTTGAGCAGTTCCTTGGTGTTGGCGTCGTACTCAATCGAGATGATCGCGGTTTTGGCAATCATCAAGCCGCGGTCGGACTTCCATTGGTAGGCGTTTTCCACCGCCTCCGACAGGCTCTTGGCAAACCCGATCGAATCCTGCTGGAGCTTGCTGATGCGGTTGCCCTTGCTGGGGTCGTTGGAGTACAGGCTGAATGCCGGTGCCAGCGAGCCCACCACTTCGTTGAACAATTGGCTGGCTGCGGCGTTGTCGATGTCGGTGAAGTCGAAGACCTGGCCCGGTTGCAGATACGCGGCCGGCACAAAATTTTTCACGAACAAAATGGGATCCACGATCTTCATCGTGTACGAGCCGCGTGTCACCGCGCCGACCTGCGTGTTCAAGAACGCGTCGTCCCAATAGATCTCCGACTGCGTGCCGAAGCGATTGTCTGGCAGCTCCTTCAGGGACACGAAGTACGCCGCTTGCTGTGAGCCGGGTTGGCCGCCGAACTTGAAGCGCTCCCAGCTTTGCATGATCAGCGAATCGACGATGCCGTCGCCGGAGAAGATCGACTTCGAATTGAGGTCGTCCGATTTCCATTCATAGCCGCCGGCTTCGGCTGCAAACCCGGTGATCTTGCCGTCCTGGAACAACAGCAGACCGTAGCCTTCCGGCACGATGATCTTCGAGCCATTGGTAATGATGTTGGACGAGCCATGCGTGTTGGAGCCACGCCCGGCATTGGTGCCGTGGGGAACCGCGGCAAACAGCGCCGCGGTGGGCGGCAGGCCATCGGGAATGGTGTAGAAGTCCTTCCACTGGTCACCCAGCATGCCGCCGACTGCACCTTTCACCGCTTGAATAAGACCCATGACATCTCTCCGTGATTCGTGGTTGCGGGCGATCCCGCGTTGTTCGACAAACTACACATTTCGGGGCCACAGGGCCAGTGTGCGAAGGGGGATAGACTCAAAGTGTTAGAACCGTTCCCCCACCGGCAGGTAGCGCCACAGGCCCACCGGCATTTTGGCCAGTGCAACCTTGCCGATGCGCAGGCGGCGGATGGCCACCACGTCCAGCCCCACTTGTGCGCACATATCCCGCAACTGTCCGCCTTGTACGCCCTTGAGGGCAAACCGCAGGCGAATTTCGTTTTGCCAGCTCACCTTGCAGGGCGGCAGTGCGCGGCCGTTGTAATGCAGGCCATGGTTGAGTTTGCGCAGCCCGTACGGGGCGATGTTGCCGCTGACTTCCACCACGAATTCCTGTTCGATCGCGTCGCCGTCTTCGGTCAATCGCCGCCACACGCGGCCATCCTGGGTCAGCACCATCAGGCCGCTGGCTTCGGCATCCAGCGGCACCAATGGCGTCAGCCGTTGGAAGTGGCGTTCCAGCACGCGCACGCCGGACGGGTCTTCGGGCCAGTGGTTGCCCGCCTGCACCAGAGCGGCGGCCATGTTGCGGCCGCTGATGGTGTCGTAGCCGGCAGGCTTGTGCAGCAGCACGGTGGCCGGTTCAATGGCCTCCAATTGCGCGGCGGCATCCAGCACCACGGTATTGCCCAGCACCGGTAGCGCCGGGTCTTCGCTGACGCGGCCATCCACCGACACCCAGCCATTCTTGATGTATTGCTCGGCTTCGATCCGCGAACAATGGGCCAGGTCGGCCACGTATTTGGCCAGTCGAATGGGAGTGGGCATGCAGGTTCTCGGGTGACTGGCGCGTGATTCAGGACAGGCAGTGTAGCGATCAGGCACTCTATTGCCGCAATCCTTCGCTGGCGCACAGGGTTTTCCGGCCTGCGCCTTACTCTTGAACTTCGAGATGGCATGAAAACTCCCACCGGCCTGCAACCCTTGATCGACGATGGCGTGATCGATGCGGTGCTGCGGCCCTTGAAAAGCGGCAAGGAAGCGGCGGTCTATGTGGTGCGCGCGGGCGATCAGATCCGTTGCGCCAAGGTCTACAAAGACATGGCGCAGCGCAGTTTCCAGCAGCGCGTGCAATATCAGGAAGGGCGCAAGGTGCGCGGCAGCCGCGAGGCGCGCGCCATCGGCAAGGCCAGCAAATACGGCCGCAAGCAGCAGGAAACCGCCTGGAAGAACACCGAGGTGGACGCGCTGTACCAGCTGCGCGATGCCGGTGTGCGCGTGCCGGAGCCGTTCGGCTACTTCCACGGCGTGCTGGTGATGGAACTGGTAGTGGATGCCGATGGACATTCGGCACCGCGGCTGGGTGAAGTGGAGCTGTCGCACGCCCAAGCCTGCGACTTTCATCGTTGCCTGATGCGGCAAGTGGTGAACATGCTCTGCGTGGGGCTGATTCACGGCGATTTGTCGGAATACAACGTACTGGTGGGTCCCGACGGCCCCGTGATCATCGATTTCCCGCAGGTGGTCAGCGCCGCCGGCAACAATGCATCGCGCAGCATGCTGCTGCGCGATGTCAACAACCTTACCGCCAGTTTGGGTGCGTGGGCGCCGGAGCTGCTGGATACATGGTACGGCGAAGAGATGTGGGCGTTGTACGAGGCCGGTGAATTGCACCCGGATACCGAATTGACCGGTACGTTCGTGCACGACACCACCAAGCCAGACCTGGAGGGGGTGCGGCATGCCATCAACGATGCGCGTGAAGAAGCCCTAATTCGCCAACAAGGCCGCGAAGCGGCGGCCGAGATGGACTGATGTCCGCTGGCGTAGCCAGATGAGGTTGAAATCGAACACGCACAAGCCCCCCCCTGCATACGAGGACGCAACAGGCATGACAACAGCACCAGCAGCATCGACAACAACTTGGGCAGGCAAGGCATTTGCAGCGATTGCCTTGATCGAAGCCTTCACCTGGGCCGGCCTGTTGGCAGGCATGTATTTGAAGTACGGCAGCGGCAGCACGGATCTGGGCGTGTGGTTGTTTGGCCGCCTGCATGGGCTGGCCTTTATCGGTTATGTGGTGGTTGCCCTTGTTGCCGGGACACAATTGCGCTGGCCGCTGTGGGCGCTGCTGTTGGCCTTGTTCGCGGCGATACCCCCGTTGTTCACGCTGCCGTTGGAGTTGTGGTATCGCAAGCGCGGCTTGCTGGCGCCGCGGTCGGCATAGACCAGCGGCAAAGCATCACACCCATGCCGCCAGGGAGACCACCAGTTCCGCTTGGAAGCCCTTGGTCGAGGCCAACGGAATGCTGAATTGGGTTGCAGATGCCATGTTGACGCTGGCGGCATGGCTGCCGAGGCTGGCCAATGCCGTGGCCGATTTTTTATCGGTGGCCCAATGATCACCGGTTAGCACATAGCGCAACGCCCACTGGCCGTTGTCCTCGCGTTTGGCAAACAACACCACGGTATCGCGGAACAGGTATTCGCCCGGGATATGCTGTTTCAGGAACAGTACACCATCGATTTCATAACCGGCATTCAACACTGCCAGGTCGATTGAAAACGCGACTTCACTGCCCGCCAGAATTTTCGAGCTGTCCAGGAACACGGAAAACAGGGTTGGCGAGCGCGCATCCGGCATCAGGTTGCCAGCAGCATCAAACAGCTCGTCATACTGGCGGCGTACCGCGCTTTCCTGTGCCTTGTTGCGCGCCGTCAGTTCGTAGGTGTAGGCCCCGCGTGGGGCAACCGTAGTCTCGATGTAGTAGGCGGTTTGGATGTGCTTGCCTTGTTTGCGCGCACGTTCGACCTCCGGTGGAAAGGGCAGGGCTTTGAACTGCAACCGGCCAGTGGCAGCCATGTCCCCGAAGAGGAAGCGCACCAGATTCTGGTAGCCCTCCTCGGAATTGACAATGCCGAAAAATCCGCTGTGGCTGCGGTTGACGAATGCGCGCGGACAACCCGCCACATACGCATTCTCGATTTTCACCAAGCCATCGCTCATTTGTCCTACCGCCATCGACGACAGGCCATGTGCCACGGCGTAGTCGCGGCTATTGGTGCCGATCAGGCAAAACAGCCGCGCCGCGGGGAAGCCTGAATTGCCCAGCGTGTTGACCTGATCGGGCGCGGTCTGCAAATACTCGGCCATGCGCGGGCGGCTGAAGTTGTCCATGTCATTCATCGACAAGAAGCTGGGCACATTCATTCCGCCCAATTCGATGCCGTTATGCGGCGTGGCATAGGTGAACACCTTGTCCACCAGGCCACGAATTTCAGCGCTGGCCACGTCCTGGTTTTGCAACAGGCAACGGCAAATCAACCCGCCCATCGAGTGTGCAACCAGATACACCTTGAACGCTTTGCGCGCCTCGGTATCGTCGCCACATACGCTGTCACGCAAACGTGCAATGCGTTGCCCCAGCGCCGCGGCAGCTTCCGGGATGGACGGAGTCTTGCCATTGCCAAATGCAGGGTCGGCCTCATCGTAATAGCGGTGGATGACCAAGCTACGCGCCGGCAGCTTGTCGGCTTGTTCGGCACCGGCGGCATAGACGTCGCGGTAGTTGTAGTCCTTCATCAATCGCACCAACGGCGATTCGAAGACAAACTTGACGATGCTGCCATCCTGCGCCTGCCGCACCTTGGTCGAACCAGCCTCGAACCCCATATATGGCGTCGAGGTGGTCTGCACGATTTCATCGCGCGTCATCGCGTAACCGCGCACGTAGATGATCGGAAAAAACGGGCGTTCAAGCTTGGCCATGACGGGCATCCATGCATGCGGTGAGGGTTGCGATCGACCTTGCAATGCCATTGGCGAGGCATTGCAAGGCCTGCATTGTCGGCAGGTCAGCCCTGACTGCGAAACTCCTCCACGAAATAGCCCCAGCAATCAGCGGTTTTCTTGGCAATGGCGGGGGTACGGGCGGCGGTGACTTCGCACATGGGCACGCCATAAGCATCGTCATCGGTGTTCAGGAACAGATGCGTGCACTCATGCACCATGGTCTGGAATTTACTGTCTGCCGGGCGTTTGAATGGCCGATAGAGTGGCGATGAATTCCAGCTCAAATTGAGAATGATGCGGAAATTCTGACCTTCGGCCTGGCTCATCGGTTTCTGCCCATCGGTGAAATCCTGCCAGCCATCCAACGGCATTTTTGCCGCCGCAAATTCGCCACCACAGCGCTTTTGCAGCTTCGAAAAATGCACGTCGATGGGCTTGACATTGATCATGCTGGCCAGCATCGACAACTTCGGCCCCAGCTCACTCATCCATTGGTTGCTGTCATCCCCGAACCATTTCTTGCTTTCAGCGCGTCCACCGCCTTGCTGGATCTTCATGGCAGCACCACGCAAGGTTCCAATGATGGTGGGCTGCAGATTTATCAAGATTTGTTGATCGGCCGGGCCAAGTCCAGAACAGTTGAATCCCATCGGTGTACTCCTTAAATGTCGGGGGAATCGGCATGCATCCGCTGGACCGATACCGGTCGCTGCGATTGCGGGGCGCAAGTCCGGAACTCCGGAATGCATTGCCGTACCGGGGTTAACGCAGGCATCGGTGGCGAGCGGACAGCGATGGCTTCGTGAATGGGGAGTCGTTGCGGCACCCGGCATTGCGCCAGCAGCGGGTGGGCGGGTGAACCTGCGTGAATTTGTCCCAAATCAAGACTTGCCAGTCGGCAACTGCTTACGCTGGCGCACTCGCCAGTCTCGAGTGTTCGTTCATGCCGCAATCACTCCTTGCCAGCCGCTTGCTGGCGCTGTTGGACCTCACCAGTTTGGGGGAGGACGATAGTCCGATCAGGATTCGCGCCCTGTGTGCATCGGCGTGCACACCGTATGGCCAGCCTGCGGCGGTGTGCGTGTACCCCGAGCACGTCACCAGTGCGCGTGAAGCATTGGCCGGGACACCGATCAAGATTGCCAGCGTGGTGAACTTTCCGGAAGGTGGCGATGACCCGCAGCGGGTGCATCGGGAAACCCGTCGTGCGGTTGCGGCTGGTGCCGATGAAATCGACATGGTATTGGCGTGGCGGGCGTTGAGGGCAGGCGATGCCGCGCGTGCCAAAGCGGGTGTGGAGGCCTGCCGGCAAGCCTGCGGAACCGGCATCACCTTGAAATTGATTTTGGAAACCGGCGAGTTGGCCAGCCCTGCATTGATCCGCGATGCAAGCGCGATCGGGTTGGATGCAGGGGTGGATTTCCTCAAAACATCCACCGGCAAAGTGCCAGTCAATGCCACGTTGCCGGCAGCCACATTGATGCTGGATGCGATTGCCGAGCGTGGCGGGCAGTGTGGCCTCAAGGTTGCCGGGGGGATTCGCACGCTGGGCGAAGCGCAGCAGTATTTGGCGTTGGTCGATGCCAAACTGGGATCGGCTTGGGCAGCTCCGATGCGCTTTCGGATCGGTGCCAGTGCGTTGTTTGATGCCATCGTGGCAGAGTTGGGGCACTGAGCATGGCGCGTGCGATTTGGCTGGTACTGGATTCGCTGGGGATTGGCCATGCCCCGGATGCGGATGCATACGGCGACGCAGGTGCCGATACTTTCGGGCATATCGCAGCGGCGTGTGCGGCGGCACCGCGTGGGCCGTTGCAGCTGCCTAATCTCACACGGTTGGGCTTGCCAGCGGCGCATGCCTTGGCTGGCGGGCAGGTGGCTGCGGTGTTTGCTGCAGCGCCTGCACCGGTCGCGCTGTGGGGCTGCATGGCCGAGCAGGCCTGCGGCAAGGACACGCCGTCGGGGCATTGGGAAAGCGCGGGCGTGGTGTTGGATCGCCCATTCGGTGTGTTTGATGCGCCGCAAAACAGCTTCCCGCCCGAGTTGTTGGCGGCATTGGTGGACGCTGCGCAACTGCCCGGCGTGTTGGGCAACTGCCACGCGTCGGGTACTGAAATTCTTGATCGACTGGGGGCCGAACACATCGCCACCGGCAAGCCGATTGTGTACACATCGGCCGATTCGGTGTTTCAAATTGCAGCGCACGAGCAGGGTTTCGGCTTGCAGCGGCTGCTGACGCTATGTGAATTGGCGCGGGCCCTGCTGGCACCGTACAACATAGGGCGTGTCATTGCCCGTCCGTTTATCGGCGCTGCCGCAACCGGTTTCCAGCGCACCGGCAACCGCCGTGACTATGCACTACCTCCGCCGGCACCCACGCTGTTGGATGCCGTGCGTGCCGCAGGCGGCGAGGTGATTGCGGTCGGCAAAATCTCGGATATTTTTGCGGCGCAAGGGGTTGGCCGTAGCGTGCATGCCAGTGGTCATGATGCATTGTTTGATGCCACCCTTGACGCGTTGACGCAAGCGGGCGATGGGGCATTGATTGCCACCAATTTCGTCGACTTCGATAGCGTGTACGGGCATCGCCGCGATGTTTTTGGCTATGCCGCCGCGCTGGAGCACTTCGATGCGCGTCTGCCGCAATTACTCGAGTACCTGCGCGCCGATGACCTGTTGCTGCTCAGTGCCGACCACGGCTGCGATCCCACATGGCCGGGCAGTGATCACACCCGCGAGCAAGTACCGCTGCTGGCGTATAGCCCCGGGCTGGCTCCGCGTGCACTTGGCAAGCGGTCGAGTTTTGCCGATTTGGGCCAAGGCATTGCCACCCATCTGGGCTTGCCGGCGTTATCGGCAGGCCGCTGTTTCTTGACAAGTCAAGCCGCATGACAACCCTGCACATCGAAGCCGAACCCGGCACCATCGCCGACACCGTATTGCTGCCTGGCGATCCGCTGCGCGCCCGCTTTCTTGCCGGCGCCTTGCTTGCTGCACCTCATCAAATCAATGCGCGGCGCAACATGCTGGGCTACACCGGCCAATACAATGGGCAGCGCGTGACCATCCTGGGGGGTGGCATGGGGATCCCCTCCACGGCCATCTACGTCACCGAGCTCGCCCGCGGTTTTGGGGTACGCACCATCATTCGCGTGGGCACTTGCGGCGGCATTGGTGATGTTGCGGTCGGCGATGTGTTGTTGGCGCAATCGGGCAGCACGGATTCTCGTTTCAACCGCATGCAGTTTGGCGGCCATGATCTTTCGGCATGTGCCGATTTCGGGCTGCTGCAACGTGCCGTGCAGGCGGGTCAAGCGCAAGGCTTGTCCGTGCGTGTCGCCAATGTATTCAGTACCGATTGCTTTTACGACGGGGATCCGGAAATACTGAGACTGCTGCACAAGCACCGGATCTGCGGCATCGAAATGGAAACCGCCGGCCTGTACGGCCTGGCAATGCGGGAGGGCTTCCAAGCGCTGGCCATCCTCGCCGTCAGCGATCACCTGGAGACGGGCGCAACCATGCCGGCCATCGAACGTGAACAGGGCTTGGTACGCATTGCGAAATTGGCGTTGGCCAGCGCTATTCAATAGGCGCCAGGCGCAGGTTGCCCGATATGGACTACACGTGTTATTTGCGCACGGCAAGCACGCCATCCAACGCCAGTTCGGCGCGGAAGCCGGCGATCTGCAAGCGGCGTGCCACTTCGCGGGGCACGTCACGGCCGGAGGTCAGTTTGTTGGGGCTACCGGTGTAGTGGAATAATCGCCCACCGCGTTTGAGTACGCGAGCCAGTTGGTCGTAGAACGCTTGTGAATAAAGCTCGCCTGCGATGCCAAATCGCGGCGGATCATGCAGTACGGCATCAAAGCTGGCATCAGGCATTCGGGTAATCGCCTCAGCTGCATCGGCATGGGTCAAGTGCAATCGGTCATCGCTGTGGTCGGGGTCCGGTGACCACGGGTTAAGCGTGCGCAGCCACAGCACATCCTCGTTCTTTTCGAAGGATTGCATGCGGGCAACACCGGCATCCAGGCAGCAACGCGCGAAATAACCCAGCCCACCGCAGGTATCCAGCACGACTTTGCCTGCAGGTTGCACCAGCGCTACTTTGCGGCGCGCATCATCCAGCGGCGATTCCTTTGCGGTGGGCAGCATCTTGATGCCGTCGATTTCGAATGTCGGCACATTCCATTCGGTAGGTACCAATTTGATCAACTTGCCGGCATAGCGCGAAATGGGGGCAAACGCTTCGCCATCGAAGTAGTAAAGCGTGCGTTCTTTTGGTTTGCCGGGGTAGGGCAGGTGTTGCCCACGCCATTGCCAGCCTTCGGCATCCAAAGCCACGGTTTCCACGCTTCGACCCAGATCAAACGAACCTTGCCAGCAGTTGTTGCCGGCATCACGCGACGCCAATAGGGCAGTCGCGATGGAGTGAGTGAGTAGCGGGGTTGGCAGGTGGCGCATATGCAAATGATACGGGGTGGTGGAGCACTTGCAGATGGATTCTTTGCTGGAAGCGTCGCGCTGGGCGTGACCCAAGGTCGATTCCACTGGACAATAGGGGCATCTGGATCTGCACCGAGAGCTTATGCGTGTCCTTCGTCTTGTTTTGATCGCCCTGATCGTGGCGGTCAGCACAATTGTTCATGTTCTTCCGTTGTTGCTGCTGGCATTGATCAAGGCCATGCTGCCATTGCCGCGCTTTCGCATTGCTTGCAACCCGCTGTTGAGCGGACTGGCCGAAAGCTGGATAGGGGTAAACAACTGGATGTGGACCCATCTCACCGATACCCGCCTGCAACTTTCCGGTGACAGCGGGTTTCACATGGGGGGGCACTATCTGGTGTTGGCCAATCACCAGAGCTGGGTGGACATTCTGACCTTGCAAAAAGCCTTCAACCGGCGCATTCCATTGCTGCGTTTTTTTCTGAAGCGGCAACTGTTTTGGGTGCCATTGCTGGGGCTGGCATGGTGGGCACTGGATTTCCCGTTCATGGGCCGCTACAGCCCCAAGCAAGTGGCCAGGAATCCGGCGCTGGCTGGCCGCGATATCGCTGCCACCCGGCGTGCGTGTGAGAAATTCAGTGCCATTCCGATTGCCATCATGAATTTTGTGGAAGGCACCCGGTTCACGTCCGACAAGCATGCCAAACAAGACTCACCGTATCAGCATCTGCTCAAACCCAAATCGGGTGGGGTGGCCTTCGTGCTGGATGCGATGGGGCAGGGCTTGCATGCCATCTTGGATGTCAGCATCGCCTATCCTGCGGGCAAACCCGCCCTGCTGGATCTGTTGATGAACCGGATTCCTGTCGTGCGGGTGGATGTGCGCCAGCGCGAGATTCCGCAGGAATTCATTGGCGGCGACTACCAGAACGATCGCGAATTCCGTGTGCGTTTCCAACGCTGGATGAATACCGTGTGGCAGGACAAAGATGCAAGGCTCGATCAATTGCTGGTTCAGTCTGCGACTTGATCGGTGTCAACCATTTCCGCGTGACATCGCTCATGATCGAAATATTCCACCTTGGAGATCACCGTATGAATGCCATTACACGTCCGCGCTACACCCCGGTATTGCGTCGCCTGCATTGGTTGACGGCGATTTTGATTGTCTTGGCCTACGTGCTGATTGAGCAGCGCGGCATCTTTCCTCGTGGTAGCGGTGGCCGTGTTGCGATGATGCAGGGGCATTTCTGGGTAGGCATCAGCATCTTCTTGCTGGTTTGGGTTCGGCTTGCCGCCCGCTTGCGCGGCGGTGCGCCGGCTATCACGCCGCCGCTGGACAAAATCACCGGCATGGCTTCGAAGTTGATGCATTTGGTGCTGTACGCATTTTTCATCGTGATGCCGCTGCTGGGTCTGGCCACGGTTTGGACCGATGGCAAAGAGATCATGATTCCGTTTACCAGCATCGTGCTGCCGGCCCTATTGCCGGAAAACGAAGAGCTGGCACACCAGCTGGAAGATTTGCACGGCACCATTGGTGAAGTGTTTTACTGGGTCATCGGTGCACACGTCCTGGCGGCACTTTGGCACCATTTTGGCCGTCATGACGACACCCTGAAGCGGATGCTGTGAGGGTAGGGCAAGCTTGACCTTGGTCAACTCACGGCAGTGGATGCGCGCGCACAATCTTCTGCGTGCGCTGCATCGCGCGTGTTTGACGGAAAGACGACATGGAATATCGAGTGACGCTGGCCACGACGGCCCCTGATCTTGCCGTGATTGACGATGCCATCCGGGAGGCAGATCCGGCCGCGTTGGTGGATCAAGACCCCACCGATGGCGCGCTGCGGGTAACCGCATGGATCAACGCCGAAGAGCTGGCAGCGGTGTTGGCACAGACGGGGATTACGGTTACCCGCGTGGAATTGCAGCCATCGGTTTGTTGTGGCGATTGCAGCGGCTGAGCATACTGGCGAACACGGAAAATCCGATGCAGGATGAACCGCGGTTACGCGCTGACTTGTGTATCCGCGCCGCGTCCCTATACTGCAAGAGTCGGTGATAGCGACATTCCCGGGGGTGCACTGGCTTCGACGGGGGTAGCGAAATCGCACGGCGCATGCCGAGGGGGTAGCTTTCCTCGTAAATCCAGCTGCAAAACTCTAGTTGCCAACGACGACAACTACGCTCTGGCCGCTTAAGGCCTAGCCCCGAACCCACTTGTGCCTGTGCTCGTGGATGTAGGGTCATCATCACAGGATAGGTTCCGGCGGCGACCCGCCAACCGGATCCAAAATTTAGCGGGTGTGGATGACGGCGTGCTTCGCACGGTGTGTTGCCGGCATTCGAGACCAAACACCGCGCTAAGCATGTAGTGCCGGGCATGGAGCATCTTCGGACGGGGGTTCAATTCCCCCCACCTCCACCAATAACAAAACCCCAACCGTTCTCGGTTGGGGTTTTTTTTGCCTGATCGCGCCAGTTCCCGCGTGTTGTTGGGGGAGAAGCACTCCCTGAATGCCTCCTCGATGCTGTATTTGTGTTTCGATGCGGGCCATGAGCTGATTTCTTTGACTATTTCAATTGGGCAAAACGGTAGATCGATGGGTGAGGGCCTTGCGCTATGCGCTGATATCGCGCTGCTCGATCTTGAGTTTCTTGAATGCATCGGCATTCGCTATGTAGGCCCGTTGCAGACCCTTGCTGCTACGCAGAATGTCGTTGATCGGGCCGCTGGCTTTATCAAGCGCCTCAAGGACAACCTTCAGGTGCAGAGAATCAGCCATGACGCACCACCGCTGCGCCGTGGCTAAAACTTAGCTGTTGGGCTGCGTTGTTTTGGCTTGTTCTTCCAGCAGTCGCATAACCGCGCGGGCACCGTCCGGGAATGATGGCGTGATGGGCGCTTTGGTAGGCTTGTGCTGCATGGCGAGAATTTCTCGCTCGATGAGCTCCCCTTCCTCCACCAACAGTACCCATGCGCGATGTCCGGTGCTTGCCGGCGGCGACACCCAATCCACCATCGGCTTGATGATGCCGTGCAACGCCGATGACGCGCCGCCAACCAGCAATAGCGCAACGATGATGATCAGGATTTCCATACCCCAATCCTACCATCACTCCGCCTCGCATCGTTCCCGTGCCCGCTCGCGCCATGCCATCAGCTCCGTTAGTTCCATGCCGTCCATCGCCTGCGGTGGCCAGTGAAAGACCACCGCAATATCCGCCATGGCGTCTTCTACGCGGTTGGGGAGGCCGGCAGGTTCGCCTTGTCGGCCTTGCTCATGAAAAAACCCAGCACCTCGGTGCCAATGGCGGTCAAGTCCACCAAGTCCAGCTGGCCCACATCGTGCGCGGTCAAGGTGGGGGTGGTGATGCGCGGCAGCACGGTGATCAGCGCGGCCACGTCCAACAACAAGCCCACCTGCCTGCGGATGCACGGAACGTGAGTCTAGTAATTTTTCATCCAATAACTTCGCATAATGCATATTATGTCAAATGCGGACAAGGCCGAACATGGCTAGTGCATCCGGAATCGTCTAAAACCCGTGACAGGCCGCTCGGACAGGTACATCCAGTTGGCTGAGCTGAGCAAAGGTTCTGGACATGCCGAGGCGTTGCAGAGCGGCTTCACGCTTGGCTTTGCTGGCATGGCATTGATTGCGGGCCGTAGTGTGGCGATTGGTGCGCGGGGCCAAATATCGCGGGTTATGTACGACGTATCTAGGCGTTCGTGTTGTCAGAAGTGGCCGCTGGGCACGCGCTGAAGCAGCGTCGCGTTGATACGCCACCACTCGGTCCAACCGTTGCCCCGTCGCGCAGGCTTGCGATTGGTAGCTCACCGCTCGGTGTGCACCCAAGCATCGGTACAACTCATTGGCTGCCGCGGGTTTTGCAAGTACGAGGCAAAGCAGGAACAGCAACAACCACAGCGGCATCTTGGGCATGGCGGGCACATCCAATGGACTGCCTGTCAGCCTGCGATTTCAGATCGAGCATGGCAGTCGGTGCTTGCCCTGTGCTCACGTAGGAAAACAACGGGTTAGTGCGATGACGCCAAATCATCGAGGATTGGGCAGCTGGGCCGATGGTCGCCATGGCACTGTTTGGCCAACCGCTCCAGGGTGCGCTGCATGGCTTGCAGCTCGCTGATTTTTTCGGCCAATTCGGCAGCGTGGCTGCGCGCCAGTTGTTTGACTTCGGCACTGGCGCGCTGCGGGTTGTCCCACAGTGCCAGCAGACTTTCGATTTGCTTGATCGAAAACCCCAGTGAACGGCCACGTTTGATGAAGCGCAGACGGTGCACGTCGGCATCGTTGTAAAGACGATAGTTGGCGAAGGTGCGGCCGCTGGGTCGGGTCAGGCCGATGCTCTCATAATGGCGGATCATCTTGGCCGACACACCGGTCAACGCTGCGGCTTGGCCAATATTGTGCAAGCCCTGCTGCAAGGCATCGGCAAGCTCTGGTCGGGTGGGTTTATTGGTCATCGGTGCGTCTCCTTCGGGTGCACATCAATCCTGCGCTTGCGGTGCCCAGCGCCGCAGCAGCAAGGCGTTGCTGACGACGCTGACACTGGATAACGCCATCGCCGCGCCAGCCAGCATCGGGTCGAGCATGCCCAGTGCCGCCAATGGGATGCCGATGAGGTTGTAGATGGAGGCCCAAAATAGATTCTGGTGGATTTTCCGCACCGTGCGCCGTGAAATATCGATGGCAGCGGCAACCAGCCGCGGGTCGGGACGCATCAGGGTGATGCCAGCGGCGTGCATCGCCACGTCGGTGCCGTTGCCCATCGCAAAGCCAACGGTGGCGGCGGCCAGCGCGGGCGCGTCGTTGAGGCCATCGCCGACCATGCCCACCGGGCCCTGCTCTGCCAGTTCACGGATCACGCGCAGCTTGTCGTCCGGCAGCAGTTCAGCGCGGACGTCGTCTTGCGCAAGCCCGATTTCTGCGGCGACGGCGCGAGCGGCGGCACGGTTGTCACCCGATAGCATCAGCGAGCGGATGCCCATCGCCCGCAACGTGGCCACCGCTTGCGCGGATTGCGGACGTGGCGTATCGCCAAATGCCAACAGCCCCTGCAAGTGCCAGCCCTGCTCGGTGTGTCCCGCCAGCCAAGACTGCGTCTGGCCTGCATTCGAGGCCTCGTTCGCCAGTATTTGCGCGGACGTCAGGTCAACGCCCAGCTCCCCCAGCCAGCGCGCATGGCCTAGCACCCAGCGTGCGTCTCCCCGCCCGCCCTGCACGCCGCGCCCGGCCACCGCGGTGATCGCGGTGATGTCGGCTGCGGCGATACCGCGCTCGTGTGCTGCGTCCAGTACCGCCTTTGCCAGTGGATGTTCGCTGCCCTGCTGCAATCCGGCAGCCAGCGCCAGCAGTGTTGTACCGTCGCCATCCAGTGCGTGCAATCGCACCAGCGTGGGTTTGCCGATGGTCAGCGTGCCGGTCTTGTCGAACGCCACGGTGCGCAGCTGGCGGGTGGTTTCCAACGCTTCCACATCCTTGATCAGGATGCCGGCGCGCGCCGCCACGCCGGTACCGGCCATCACTGCAGCGGGTGTGGCCAGCCCGAGTGCGCACGGGCAAGCAATCACCAGCACGGCGACGGCATTCAGCAGTGCTTGCGGCCAGTTCCCTGCAGCCAGCCCCCACGCTAATAACGTCACCCCGGCGATGGCGATCACCACTGGCACAAACACCGCGCTGACCTTGTCCACGATGCGCTGGATTGGTGCTTTTTGGGCTTGCGCGTCTTCCACCAAGCGCACGATGCGCGCCAGCGCGGATTCCGCACCAATCGCAACGGTGCGGATGCGCAGGCGGCCTTCGCCGTTCACCGCGCCACCCGTCACACGATCACCGGGGGCTTTGGGTACCGGCAGGGATTCGCCGCTGAGCAGCGATTCGTCGCTGTGGCTGCGTCCGTCCAGGATTTGTCCATCCACGGGAATACGTTCGCCGGGCAGCACGATGACTTCGTCATCCACGCTAACCTCGGCGATCGGCACGCTGGTTTCAATACCACTGCGCAAGACGCGTGCGGTCAGCGGGCGCAATGCTTGCAGGGCACGAATGGCATCGGTGGCTTGTCGCTTGGCGCGTGCTTCCAGCCACTTGCCCAACAAGATCAGGGTGATGACCACCGACGAAGATTCGAAATACAGCGGTGCAGCGTGCTGCGCTTGGCTGGGTGCCAGCCAGTTGAACAGGCTCAAGCCATACGCGGCGCTGGTGCCCAGTGCCACCAGTTGGTCCATATTGCCGCTGCGTGCACGCAATGCGGCAACACCGGCGCGATAAAACCGTGCGCCAAGCCAAAACTGCACGGGCGTGGCCAGCAGCCACTGCGCCCAACCGGGAAGCGCCCAATGCACGCCGACGGGCATCAAGAGCATCGGTGCAAGCAACGGCAGCGAAAGCAGTGCTGCCAGCAGCAGGTGGCGGGTTTCCCGGGGCATGCCTGTCGGCGGCGCGGCGACGGGTGTCGCGTCTTCCTCGCTGGCGTGGTAGCCGGCGCGCTCCACCGCGGCAATCAATGCCTGCACGGTTGCACTACCCTGCACTGCGGCAGTTTCCGTGGCCAGATTCACCGTGGCTTCCTGTACGCCATCAACCTTGCGTAGCGCCTTTTCCACCCGGCCCACACACGACGCGCAGGTCATGCCACTGATATTTAGATGGATGGCTGATTCGGCAGGCATCGGGGGCTCCGGCAAGACTGAATTCCTGGGCCATTCTGATCCTTCCCAAGATAGGAAGGTCAACCATCATCCCACGCTTGACCTTCCCGGCATGGCAAGGTGAACACTGCGCACCATCTTCACATTCCAAGGAGTCTTGCCATGTTGCTGCACGTTGAAAACATGAGTTGCCAGCATTGCGTAGCTGCCGTCACCCGTGCGTTGCAGGCGCTGGATGCCGCAGCTGTTGTGCACGTGGATCTGGCGAAGCAGCATGTCCTCGCCAGCGGGAATTTCAGCGCAGAAGCTGCCATCACGGCACTGAACGCGGAGGACTATCCCGCCAGCCTGATTGATGGCACCGCCTGACTATGCCCGCCCAGCATGACCCCACGCGCCGCCGCCTGCTGCACGGCATGGCGCTGGGTGGCGCGGCAGTCGCGCTGCAACCGTTGTGGGCGCTGGCATCACCGGGCCAACCGACGGTGCTGACCGGCACCGATGTTGACCTGTGCATCGCGCGCACGCCGGTGAACATCACCGGCAAAACGGTCGACGCGTTCACCGTGAATGGCAGCCTGCCCGGCCCGATCCTGCGTTGGCGTGAAGGCGAGACGGTGCGCATTCGCGTGCGCAATGCACTGGCGGAAACCAGCTCGATCCATTGGCACGGCCTGCTGCTACCGGCCAATATGGACGGCGTGCCGGGCATGAGTTTTGACGGTATCGCCCCCGGCGGCGATTATCTGTATCAATTCAAGCTCAAGCAAAGCGGCACCTACTGGTACCACAGCCATTCCAGCCTGCAAGAACAAGCGGGGCTGCTGGGGCCCATCATCATCGACCCGATTGCGCCGGATCCATGGGCCTGCGCTCATGATTACATGGTGCTGCTCTCGGATTGGACCGATCTGGACCCGGCACGATTGTTCGCGCGGATGAAAAAACGCAGCGACTACGACAACACCTACAAGCGCACACTGGGCGACTTTGTGCGTGATGCCCGCGCACGAGGCCTACGCGCCACGTTGGCCGACCGCAAAGCCTGGGGCGCGATGCGGATGAGCCCCAGCGACCTCGCCGACGTCAATGGCCATACCTACACCTACCTCGCCAATGGCCACACTGCCGCGCAGAACTGGACGGGAATATTTGCCCCCGGTGAACGTGTGCGCCTGCGCTTCATCAACGGCGCGGCGATGACCTTCTTTGATGTCCGCATTCCCGGTTTGAAGCTGACCGTGGTGGCTGCCGATGGGCAGCCGATCCAGCCGGTAGAAATCGACGAATTTCGCATCGCGCCAGCGGAAACCTATGACGTGATCGTGCAGCCCATGGATGCCGTGGCGTACACCGTGTTCGCGCAAGCGATGGATCGCAGCGGCTATACCCGCATCACCTTGGCCCCGCACATCGGGATGCAAGCGGCAATTCCGATGCCGGATAAACGCCCGTTGCTGACGATGGACGATATGGGTCACGACGGGCACGCGATGGACAAGGCGGGCGAAATGACCTGCGGCGCCGCAATGGGAATGCCCGCGATGGAAGGCATGGCGGGCATGACACATGGCAGTGCAATGCAAACCCACCCGGCCAGCGAAACCCGCAACCCGGATGTGGATATGCAAACGATGGCACCCGTGCCGAAGTTGGATGACCCCGGCATTGGCCTGCGCAACAACGGCCGCAGCGTGCTGCGCTATGCCGATCTGCGCAGCCTGCATGCGCCTGCCGATGACCGCGAACCGTCTCGCACAATCGAGCTGCACCTGACCGGCAATATGGAACGCTTCACGTGGGGGTTTGATGGCATCCGCTTCGGTGATGCCGCGCCCATCCGGCTCAAATACGGCGAGCGCGTGCGCCTTGTGTTGATCAACGACACCATGATGGAACATCCGATCCACCTGCATGGTCTGTGGAGCGATTTGGAAGATGCGCATGGGCAATTTCTGGTGCGCAAACACACGGTGAGCATCCCGCCGGGCAGCAAACGCAGCATTCGTGTGACTGCCGATGCGCTGGGCCGTTGGGCATTCCACTGCCACATGCTGCTGCATATGGAAGGTGGCATGATGCGTGAAATGCGGGTGGAGGAATGAGTATGCGCAACGTCATCGCGCTGCCTCTGCTGCTGTGCATCGGCACGGCCTTCGCGCAGGAGCACACGCATCACACCATGCCGGCGCAGGCGCAAGCACAAGACGCGCACGCCGCGCTTCGCCAACCCGCGGAGACAGAGACCCAATCCAGCGCGCAGCCGGCATCACTTTCCGCATCTGGCTATCGCCCCCCTGCCCTTACCGATGCCGATCGCGCTGCCGCGTTCCCGCTGCTGCACAGCCATCACGACCACGCCGATCCGTTGCTGTGGATGCTGCAGGCCAACCGTTTCGAATGGACACAAGCCGATGCCTTGGCTTGGTCAGGCAACGCGTGGATTGGGCATGACCGTGGCCGGCTTTGGCTGCGCAGCGAAGGCGAGCGCACCCACGGCAAAACCAGCGCCCGTCTGGAAGCGTTGTGGGGCAAGCCCGTGAATGCGTGGTGGGATGTAGTGGCCGGCGTGCGCCATGACAGCGGTCACGGGCCCGCCCGCGATTGGTTGGCCGTGGGTGTGCAGGGACTTGCGCCCTACAAATTCGAGGTGCAGGCCACCGCTTATCTGGGTAGTGGCGGTCGCAGTCTGCTGCACGCGGAAGCCGAGTACGAAATGCTGCTGACCAACAAACTGATGTTGCAACCCCGCATCGAAGCCAGTTTCCATGGCCGGGATGATCGCACGCGGGGAATCGGCGCAGGGCTGTCGGAAACCTCGGCCGGGCTGCGTCTGCGCTATGAAATCCGGCGCGAGTTTGCACCGTACATTGGCTATGCATGGGCGCAAAAACATGGGCGCACCGCATCTCTAGCCGAAGCGGCCGGCGGCACTGCGAACGAAAGCGGCTGGGTGGCGGGCTTGCGGTTCTGGTTTTGAACCCGCATCGTCCCGCAATTCACCAGCCACATGACAAAAGGCATATGCAGGTTTGCGTTTTTACCGGTGAGAATCAGGCGGGGACTGCCGGACGCGTCACCCCAGATCGACCTCCTGCCCTGCGGGGCTCAACTGGTGGAGAACTGCCTTGCATCGTCGTGAATTTCTTGCCCTATCTGGGCTTACCGCTGGCGGCTTATTGTTGCCTTCATTCTTTGGCAACGCCATTGCTGCCGAGCAATTACTGGAAACCATCGATCCGGCATTGAAAAAGCGCTTGGCTGATGACGCACTGAGCGCCGCCAAGGCTGCAGGCGCCAGCTACTGCGATGTGCGTATTGGCCGCTATCTGCGACAAGCGGTGATGACCCGTGAGAACAAGGTGCAAGGTGTGATGAATGGCGAGTCCACCGGGGTGGGCATTCGCGTCATCGTCAATGGCGCGTGGGGTTTTGCCGCTACCAATGAGCTGTCCCAAGCTGGTGTTGTGCGCGCCGCGCAACAGGCCGCCGCGATTGCCAAGGCCAATGCCAAGTTCCAAACCGTGCCGGTGCAACTGGCGAAAGCGCCCAGCTATGGTGAAGTGGCATGGAAAACCCCCATTCGCAAAAACGCGATGGCTGTACCGATCAAAGAAAAAGCAGATCTGTTGTTGGGCGTGAATGCGGCGGCGATGGCGGCAGGTGCCAGCTTCGTCAACTCCACCCTGTTTGCAATCAACGAACAAAAATATTTTGCCAGCACCGATGGCTCTTACATCGACCAGGATGTGCACCGCATCTGGGCACCGATGGGGGTTACCGTCATCGACAAAGCCAGCGGCAAGTTCCGCTCACGTGCCGGCCTGTCCTCGCCACGCGGCATGGGCTATGAATACCTGGAACCGGATCCGGCCGAGCGGTTTGAGTTGCCAGGTGGTGCGGTGGTCTATCGCAATGCCTATGACATGAAGGCCGATGCCATTGCGGCGGCAAAACAGGTCAAAGAAAAACTGATGGCCAAATCGGTCAAGCCCGGCAAATATGATTTGGTGCTGGATCCTTCGCACACTTGGCTGACCATCCATGAGTCCGTGGGCCACCCCTTGGAACTGGACCGTGTGCTGGGCTACGAGGCCAATTATGCCGGTACCAGTTTTGCCACCATGGACAAGCGCGAGGCGCATTTCCAATACGGCAGCGACAAGGTCAACATCGTTGCCGACAAGACCCAGCCTGGCTCGTTGGGTGCAGTGGGTTGGGACGATGAGGGCGTGAAGTGCAAGCAATGGGATCTGATCAAAGCCGGCAAGTTGGTGGATTACCAAACCATTCGCGATCAAGCGCACATCCTGGGCAAAACCGAATCCGATGGCTGTTGCTATGCCGACTCCTGGAGCAGCGTGCAGTTCCAGCGCATGGCCAACGTGTCGCTGGCGGCAGGCAAGGAAAAACTCGCGCCGGCCGAAATGATCAAGGGTGTGGAAAACGGCATCTACATCATCGGCGACGGTTCGTTCTCGATCGACCAGCAGCGCTACAACGCGCAGTTCGGCGGGCAGCTGTTCTACGAAATCAAGAACGGCAGGATCACCGGCCAGATCGAAGATGTGGCCTATCAGATCCGCACCCCGGAATTCTGGAATGCCTGCGCCGCCGTCTGCGATGAACGCGACTACCGCCTCGGCGGCTCGTTCTTCGACGGCAAGGGCCAGCCCGGGCAGGTGTCGGCGGTGTCGCACGGTTCGGCCACCGCGCGCTTCAACGGCATCAATGTCATCAACACCGCGCGCAGCCTCGGCTGAGTGGCGCAAGGAGCACATCGCACATGAGTATCCTCACCCAAGCGCAGGCCAAGACCATCCTCGACAAGGTCATCGCCTTGTCCAAGGCCGACGAATGCACCGCCAGCCTGTCCGGCGCCATCAATGGCAATATCCGTTTCGCCCTCAACAACATTTCCACCAGTGGCGTGGTCAGCGACACCAGCCTGTCGGTGATGGTGGCGTTCGGCAAGCGCACCGGCATGGCCAGCATCAACGAGTTCGATGATGCCGCACTGGAGCGCGTGGTGCGCCGTGCCGAGGACCTGGCCCATCTGGCACCGGAAAACCCCGAATTCATGCCGGTCATCGACAAGCAGACCTACAAGCCCAGCAACACCTTCAACGCCAACACCGCCGCCATCACGCCGGAATTCCGGGCACAGGTGGCGGCCGATTCGATCACCGCATGCAAGGCCGAAAAGCTCATCGCGGCAGGGTTCCTGGAAGATGGCCAGAGCTTCGTCGCCTTCGCCAACAGCAAGGGCAACTTCGGCTACCAGCAGGCCACCGATTTCAACTACACCTGCACCGTGCGCACCGAGGATGGCCGCGGCTCGGGCTGGGTGGGGCATGCGCTGGAAGATGCCGCCGAGTTCAAGGCCGCGCAGGACATCGAGATTGCCAAGCGCAAGGCCCTGGCCTCGCGTGAGGCCAAGGCGCTGGAGCCAGGCAAGTACACGGTGATCCTGGAACCGGCCGCGGCGGCCGGGTTGATCAGTTTCATGATGAATTTCTTCGACGCGCGCAGCGCCGATGAAGGCCGCAGCTTCCTGTCGAAAAAAGGCGGCGGCAACAAACTGGGCGAGTTGGTATTCGACCCGCAGGTGAACATCATCGCCGACCCCTGGCACCCGGAAGCGCCGGTGATGCCGTGGGATGGCGAAGGCCTGCCGCGCGGCAAGTTGCCGATCATCAAGGATGGCAAGATCGCCAACCTGCGTTACTCCCGCTACTGGGCGCAGAAGCAGGGCAAGCAGGCCAGTGCCTCGCCCGGCAACCTGTTGATGAGCGGTGGCGGGAAATCCATTGCCGAGCTGGTCAAAGGCACCAGCAAGGGCATCCTGCTTACCCGCACCTGGTACATCCGCATGGTGGATCCGCAGACCGTGCTGCTGACCGGCCTGACCCGCGACGGCACCTTCTACATCGAGAATGGCGAGATCAAGCACCCGGTGAAGAATTTCCGCTTCAACGAATCGCCGGTGATCATGCTCAACAACATCGACGAACTGGGCAAGCCGGTGCGCGTGGCCGGCGACGAATCCAGCATGGTGATGATGATCCCGCCGATGCGGCTGCGCGATTTCACCTTCACCTCGCTGTCGGATGCGGTGTAAGGCGCGGGCGTGATCACCCGCGCCGGGTTCTTGCGCTTGGCGCTGGGCGCATCGGCGGCACTGTTGTTGCCGCCGGTGCGTGCCGCCGGCAGGTTCGACTTCCGCTTCACCCGCCTGAAATACGACTCGGGCGACTGGGACGTGGATGCGCGGATGCCGGCCAACCTGCTTACTTCGCTGATCGACTACACCAATCTGCGGGTGGACCCGAACGAACACGTCGTCGCGCTGGCCGACCCGAAAATGCTGTCGGCACCTTTCTGCTACCTGGCCGGGCACAAATTGGTGGAATTCAACCCGGCCGAGCGACGCAATTTCGAACGCTATGTGCGCAACGGCGGGTTCGTGTTCGTGGACGACTGCAACCACGACATCGACGGCCTGTTCGCCAAATCCTTCGAGGCGCAGATGGCATCGATCTTCGGCAAGACCGCACTTGCGAAATTGCCCAACAAGCATCCGTTGTATTCCAGTTTTTTCAAGTTCCCCGATGGCCCGCCGGCCACCGGCTTCGAGCTCAACGGCTGGGGCGATGACCTGGTCCACGACTACCTGCGCGGGATCCAGATCAGTGGTCGGCTGGGCCTGCTCTACAGCAACAAGGACTATGGATGCGAATGGGATTACGACTGGCGCAACAAGCGGTTTCTGGCCGAGGACAACACCCGGTTCGCGGTCAACATCGTGATGTATGCGCTGAACTCCTGAGCCTGGGCACCGCATGAACACAACCCACTTCGACGAAGCCGCCCTGCAACGCCAATTGCAGCAACTGGGCGACCTGCGCGCTGCCATCGGGCAGGTCATCATCGGCCAGCACGAGGTGGTGGAACAATTGCTGATCGGCCTGCTGGCGGGTGGCCACTGCCTGCTGGAAGGCGTCCCCGGGCTTGGCAAGACCTTGCTGGTGCGTGCATTGGGGCAGGCGCTGGCGCTGGATTTCCGGCGCGTGCAATTCACCCCGGACCTGATGCCCAGCGACATCCTGGGTACCGAACTGCTGGAGGAAGACCACGGCACCGGCAAGCGTGCGTTCCGCTTCCAGCAAGGCCCGATCTTCACCCATCTGCTGCTGGCCGACGAGCTCAACCGCACCCCGCCCAAGACCCAGGCGGCGTTGCTGGAAGCCATGTCCGAACGGACGGTCAGCTATGCCGGCACCACCTATGCCCTGCCCGCGCCGTTCTTCGTGCTGGCCACCCAGAACCCGTTGGAACAGGCCGGTACCTATCCGCTGCCGGAAGCCCAGCTGGACCGCTTCCTGCTGCATGTGCGGGTGGGTTATCCCAGTGAAACCGAAGAACGCGACATCCTTGCGCAAACCACCGGCAGCCACGGCGGCAGCGTGCCGCAGGTGATGGATGGCGCAGCAGTCATCGCCTTGCAGGCCTGCGTGCGCGAGGTGCACGTGGGCCCTGACCTGCTGACCTGGATCACGCGGCTGGTGCGGGCCAGCCGCCCCGACGACGCCTGCGCCCCCGATGATGTGCGCAAGTATGTGCGCTGGGGCGCGGGCCCGCGTGCGGGACAGTCGCTGGTGCTGGCGGCCAAGGCGCGCGCCCTGCTGCATGGCCGGCTGGCGGCCACGCGCGAGGATGTCGTCGCATTGGCACCGGCGGTGATGCGCCATCGCCTGCTGCTCTCGTTCGCGGCCGAAGCCGAGCAGAAACGTGCGGATGCCGTCATCGCCAGCTTGCTGGATGCCGTCCCCTTCCCTGCCGCTTGAGACCGGCGATGGAAGCCGAGCTGATTCCTGCTGACGTGCGCAGCCGCTTGAAGGATTTGCGGCTGCAGGCCGTGCGTGTCCACGGCACGCAGGGCATTGGCCAGCACCCCAGCCACAGCCGCGGTGCGGGCCTGGAGTTTTCCCAATATCGCGCCTACGAACCCGGCGATGCGTTGCGGCAGATCGACTGGAAGCTCTACGCCCGTTCAGACAAGTTCTTCGTGCGCGAGGCCGAACGCGAGAGCCCGTTGACGGTGTGGCTGCTGCTCGATGCCAGCGCCTCCATGGGCCAGGTGGACCAGGTTCGCCCGCACTGGTCGCGGCTGGACGCCGCCAAGGGCATTGCCGCCTGCATCGCGGAATTGGCCCTGCGCCAGGGCGACCGCTTCGGTCTGGCCGCGCTGCAGGCGACCGGCTTGCAGTTGCTGCCTGCCGGCAGCGGGCCGCGCCAGCGTGACCGCCTGTGGCTGGCACTGCATGCACTTTCGGCACAGGGCGGCGCTGCCGGGGGCGAACAGTTCAACCCGGTGTGGGAACGCAGTACCGCCGGCGACATGGTGGTGATCCTGAGCGATTGTTTCGACGACGCCATCGTCGCGTTGGCAGAGCGCCTTGCAGCGGCACGGCGCGAGGTCATCGTGATCCAGCTGCTGACGGCGGAGGAGCGCGATTTTCCGTTTGCCGGCGGCCATCGATTCCTCGATGTCGAATCAACGACGGAACTTGCGGGCGATGGCAAGGCCATGCGGGACGGCTTCCTGGCCCGCTTCGGGCAGGCCCTGCAAACCCTCGAGGCGCGCCTGGACGCTGCCGGCATCCGGCATGCGCGGCATGTATTGGATACCCCGCTGGATCAACCGCTGCAGCACTTGTTCGGGCGGCGTGTGCCGGCATGAGCATCGGCCTGTTGCTGCCCGGCGCATTGTTGGCACTGGCTGCATTGGCCCTGCCCATCCTGATCCATCTGGCGCGCCGGAATGAACGACAGCCGTTGCCGTTTGCGGCGCTGCGCTGGCTGCACCGCAAGCCGCACCCGCGCCGGCATTTGCGGCTGCAGGACATCCCGCTGCTGCTGTTGCGCCTGCTGTTGCTGGCGTTGCTGGCGGTGTGGCTGGCGCAGCCGGTGCTGCATGGCATGCACGAGCGGCGTGCCTATCTGGCGGTGATGCCGGGTGTGCACCTGGCCACGGTTCACCGGCAGGTGCTGCCGGCTGATGCGCGCATGCATTGGCTGGCGGTCGGGTTCCCGCCGCTGGCGCAGCCGGCACCCGCAAGCGTGCAGCCGATCGACAGCCTGTTGCGCGAGCTGGATGCCAGCCTGCCGCCGCAGGTGCCGCTGATCGTGCTGGCCACGCCCGTCTTCGACGGGGCCGATGCGCAGCTGCCAGTACTGTCACGGCAAGTGGATTGGCGCATCGTGCCGGGCAACCCGCCTGCGCCGGCTGCAGTGGCTTCGCCCCCGCCGCGGCTGCAGGTACGGATCGATTCGGAAGATCGCAGCCAGCTGCGTTACCTGTCGGCCGCAGCGCAAGCCTGGGGTGCGGCAGCGCCGCTGCTTCCGGCCACTGCCCCGTTGCCTGCAACCACCGACAGCGTGCTGGCCTGGTGGGGCGCTGCCGCTTTGCCACCCGCACTATCGGCGTGGGGGGCACGCGGTGGCACGCTGCTGTTGCCTGCCCATCAGGCACTGCCGGTTGCCGCGCAAGCGGTGCCGGTCTGGCAGAGGGCAAGCGGCGAAGTGCTGCTCGAAGCGGTTCCGTTCGGGCGCGGTCGCATGTTGCGCCTGGCGCAGCCACTGCAACCCGAACGGATGCCGGAACTGCTGGAGGCCGGTTTCCCGCAGCAACTGCGCGACGCCTTGCAACCGCCGGCCATGGCCGCCGCCCGTGCCGATGCGCGGGCCCATGCACCCGTGACCGGCGCCAAGCCCCCGCCAGAACCGCCGCAACCCCTGCAGCCGTGGCTGGCGCTGCTGGTCGCCGGCGTGTTCCTGTGCGAACGCTGGCTGGCCAGTGGCAGGCACGACGGAGCCAGGCCATGAGTACGGGCCTGTTGCCGACAGCCGCGTGGCGCGCCGCGCGCCTGCGTGATGCCGGCATCGTGCTGGCGCTCGTACTGCCGGTAGTGCTGGCGGTTGCCGTGCTGGTCGCGCGCTTCGTGGATGCCGGCACTGCCATTGGCCTGCTCATCGCCGGCCTGTTGCTTTTGGCCATCGTGCTCCGGCTACGCTGGCGTCGGCGCGATGCGCAGTGGCTGGTGCGGGCATTGAATGCTGCCCGCCCCGACATGGACGACAGCGCCGACCTGTTGCTGATGCCGTCGCCCAGTGCGCTGCAACAGCTGCAGCAGCAACGGCTCGTGCAGCGCCTGCATGCCACCCCGCCCGATCTGCGTGCCGCCTGGCCGCACCGCCTGCTGCTGGCTTCGCTGCTGTTCGCAGTGTGCAGCATCGTGCTCGCGCGCTGGCTGCCTGCGCCGCACGCCTTGCTGCAGGCACCGCCAGCAACCACGTCGGGGGCGCAGAACGCCGCGCCACGGCTGCAACAGGTGCAACTGCAAGTCGTGCCGCCGGCGTATACCGGCATGTCCGGTCGCATGGAGCCCACGTTGTCGATCAAGACACCTGCAGGTTCCACCTTGCACTGGCGCCTGCGTTTCACCGGTACCGCCCGGGAGGTGGCACTGGTGCTGCTGGATGGCCGTCGCATTGCGCTGCAGAACGCGGCGGATGGCTGGCGTGCCAGCCTGGTGCTGGCGGCCTCGCAGCTGTACCGGGTGCAGGTCGATGGGCAGCTGCTGGACAACGGCAAGCTGCACCGTCTGGATGCGATCATCGATCAACCGCCGCAAGTCACGGTGCAACGCCCGACCCAAAGCCTGAGCCTTGCCACCACATTGCAATCGGATTGGGCACTGGCCTTCGATGCGCGGGATGATTACGGCATCCAGCCCACGGCCAGGCTGCGCCTGACCCTGGCCCAGGGCAGCGGTGAAAACATCACGTTCCGGGAGCATGCACTTCTGTTGACTGGCCAGGGGACTGGCAGGCAGCGCAGTTTCCAGCATCGGCTGGACCTGAAAGCGCTGGGCATGGCCGAAGGCGACGACCTGATCGTGCAGCTGGAGGTGGCCGACAACCATCGCCCGCAACCGCAAGTGGCGCGCAGCCCCAGCCTGATCCTGCGCCTGCACGGCAAGATGGCCGCCGCAACCAGTGACATCGAAGGCGCAGTGCGGCGCGTGCTGCCGGCGTATTTCCGCAGCCAGCGACAAATCATCATCGATGCCGAGGCCTTGCAGAAGAAGCGCCGGGGACTGGCGGCCGAAGCGTTCCTGAAACAGTCCGATGCGATCGGCGTGGATCAGCGCATCCTGCGCCTGCGCTACGGGCAATTCCTGGGGGAAGAAGCCGAGGGCGGGCCGAAAACCGCCCCGGTCGCAGACGCAACAAGCAACACCGAGGAGGACGATGGCCACGGTGCCGGCCACGACACCCACGCGCAGACGGCAACCGGCACCGCGCCCATGTTCGGTCAGATCGACCATGTGCTGGAAACCTTCGGGCATACCCATGACATCGCCGAGGCGGCAACCTTGCTGGATCCGCAAACACGCGCCACCCTCAAGCAAGCGCTGGACAAGATGTGGCAATCGGAATTGCACTTGCGTCAGGGTCATCCCGAACGCGCCCTGCCCTTCGCCTACGAGGCACTGAGGTTCATCAAGCAGGTGCAGCAATCCGAGCGCATCTATCTGGCGCGGGTGGGCCCGGAGTTGCCGCCCATCGATGAAAGCCGCAGGCTGGGCGGCAAGCGCGACGGTATCGCCGCCCGCCTGGATGCCCTGCAACTCGCCACGCAGGACGACGCCCAGCTGGTCCAACTCTGGCAAAGCCTGCTGCAGCCCGGCTCTGTCTCGATTTCGACGCAGACGCTGGACGCCTTCGATGCCTGGTTGCGGCGTCACCCGGGGCGCGCGGCGGATCCACTGGCCTTGCAGGCAGCGCTGGATGGCGTGCGGCGCAGTTCCGAATGCGAAAATTGCCGTGCAGCACTGCAACACCAGCTCTGGCCGCTGCTGGCCATGCCGCCGGCCGTTCCGTTGCGGCGTGCGGCCGAGGACGCACAGGGACGCCGCTATCTGGATGCCCTGCAGCCAGGCGGCAAGCCATGAATGCCACCCTCCTGCCCATGCTGGTGGCTGGGGTACTGACGCTGGCAGCCGTGCTGGCAAGCGTGCGCGTGTGGCAGGGCCGCGCTGGCCGCACGCGTTGGCACACCGCCCTGCTGCTTGGCCTGCAACCTGTCCTCGCGGTGTTGCTGTTCTTCGGTTTGTTCCCTCCCATGCGTGCCGTGCCGGAGGGGCGAGCCTTGATCGTCCTGACCACCGGCTGGCGCGACGCACCGGATGCTGGTCAACCCGGCCTGCGCATCGCCTTGCCGGAAGCGGAGCACGCCACCGATGCCGAGCCGAGCCCCGACCTTGCCAGCGCATTGCGGCGCTATCCGTACATCACGTACTTGCACGTACTGGGGGATGGCCTGTCCGCACGTGATCGTGAGGCAGCACGAGGCCATGCCATCACTTTCCGTCCCCCTGCCCTCCCCGCCGGGCTGGTCGAACTTGCCTACCCCGCACGCCTGGGGGTTGGCAACCGCCTGCAGGTGCACGGCCGCGCCGCCGGCATCCCGCACGGCCAGGTGGAATTGCTCGACCCCGCGCTGCAGCGGGTGCAGCGCATCCCGTTGCGGCAAGACGGGCAATTCACGCTGCAGGCCGATGTGCGCAGCGCCGGCTTGCCGACATTCACGCTGCGGCTGTTCGATGCCCGCGGCAGGCTGCGGGAATCGGTGCCACTCCCGCTGGATGTTCAGCAACCGCCCCCCTTGCGCATGTGGGTGCTGGCCAGCGCACCCAATCCGGAGCTGAAATATCTGCGGCGCTGGGCACTGGATGCCGGCATGGCATTGCACACGCAGATCGATGCCGGACGCGGCATCGTGCTGGGCGATGCGCCGCTGCCGCTGACGGCGGACACGCTGGCCAGGTTCGATCTGCTGCTGCTGGATGGCCGTCGCCTGCAGGCACTGCGCGACACCGACTGGCAGGCCTTGACCGCAGCCATTGCCGCAGGGCTGGGAGTGCTGGTGCAGCAAGATGCCGTGCCCACACCGACGCTGCACACGCGCCTGCGCAGCTGGGGCTTCACGTCCAAGCCGGCGGCCAGCCCGCAGCAAGTCGCTTTGCTTGCGGGCGAAACCGCCCGCGATGGCGCCCTGCAGGCATGGGTGCTGCGCGAACCCGACGCGGGTGCCGCGCCCCTGTTGCGCGACGCGCAAGGACAAGTGCTGGGGCAATGGCGTGCCCTAGGCCGCGGCCGGGTTGGCCTGCTGGGCCTGACCGAAACCTACCCGCTGGTGTTGCAAGGCCATGCGGCGGAACATGCGCAGCTGTGGAGCACGGTACTGGCACAGCTTGCCCGGCCAATGCCGCAGGCCGTGCCCACCGTGCCGGATTCGCCGCACTGGCAGGGCGAACGCATCGCACTGTGCCGGCTCGGCGCGGACAGCCAGCTCCGGGATGCGAAGGGTGCCTCCATTCCGTTGCAGGTCGACCCGGCCACCGGTGCACGCCGTTGCGCCGCAGTCTGGTTGCAGCAGCCGGGCTGGCATGTGCTGGCCAGTGGATCGACGCAACAATGGTTGCACGTTCTGCCAGCAGCGGTTGCGCCCGTCCTGCAGCGCCGGCAACGCCAGCTGCAAACGCAGCTGCTGGCAATGTCGGCCAGCACGGCCGCTCGGCAAGACAAGGCCGCACCGCCGACACGCCGCAGTGTGTCGTGGCCATGGCTGGCCGCATGGCTGGCGGTGGCGGCGCTGGCCTGGGTCAGCGAGCGCAGATGGAACCGTCCGACCAGGACTGGGGCCGGTTCCGCACCAGCCTGACTCAGCGCTGCTTGCGCACGTACAGCACCAGTGCGTGATCGACGATTTCGAAGCCGTGCGCCGCCGCGATTTTCTGTTGCAGCGCTTCGATTTCATCGCTGTGGAATTCGACCACCTTGCCGGTTTCCATGTCCACCATGTGGTCGTGGTGTTCGCCGCGATCCAGCTCGTAGACGGCGGTGCCGCCTTCGAAATTGTGCTTGAGCACCAACCCGGCCGATTCGAATTGGGTCAGCACGCGATAGATCGTGGCCAGGCCGATGTCTTCGCCCACGGCCAGGAGTTGCTTGTAGATGTCCTCGGCGGTCAAGTGCCTGGGCTTGGCGTGCTCCAGCAGCTCGAGCAGGCGCAGCCGCGGATGGGTGACCTTGAGCCCAACCTTGCGAAGATCCTGAGACATGGTTTCCTTCCTGCGTCGTGCCTGCGTCGTGCCTGCGTCGTGCCTGCGTCGTGCCTGCGTCTTGCGCATCATGCATGCCGGGTGAACGATCCGACTACCCGCCCGCCGCCGGACAGTCCAGGGCAGCGTCGTGGCGAGTCGGGAGTGTATCATCGGCACTTCCGCCACTGCCCCGTCCCCTGCCGATGCGCAAGCTGATTCCTCTTCTCCTGGCAACCTTGTTGGTCAGCGGCTGCGGCCTGCTGTACCGGCAGCCGGTCTTTCAGGGCAACCTGCTTGAAAAGACCGCCGTGGATCAACTGCAGGCCGGGATGGATCAGCATCAAGTGATGACCTTGCTGGGCACGCCGTCGGTGCAGGATCCCTTCCATCACAATCGTTGGGACTATGTCGCCAGCCAGCGCATCGGTCGCACCGGCAAACCGGTGGTGAAGACCATGACCCTGTGGTTCGAAAACGGTCAGCTCAACCGTTGGGAAGGTGAATACTTCCCCGAGCAGGACTCCGATCTGGCCAAGAATTCGATCCGTTACTTCGGCCCGAACCTGGCCAAGGACAAGGACAAGAAAAAGCGCCGTTAACGGCCTTTGCCCCGCTGGGCACGCAACCGGCGCGCCTGCTTCGGGTCGAGTTGCAGCGACCGCAACAGTTCGATGCGGTCACCCGCGTGCAGGCAGGTGGCGTGGGTTGCGCCCTGCCCGAACACCGCCAACGCCACGAACGGCGCATCCAGTTGCCAACCTGCGGCCGCCAGTGCCGCAGCCACGTCGGCACCTTCGGCCACATCCACCTCGACGCTCTGGCAGCGTTCCGGCCAGGCCCGCAGCAACTGCACCCGCATCAGCCGATCTCCTTGTCGGCCTCGCGCACGAAATCGTCCACCATGCGGTCGGCCAGGCCCTGCATCCCGATCTGCATGGCCGGCGCCAGCAGCCGCGACAGAGGTTCGAACTCCAGGCGCAGCAGCACCTTGCAGGCGCATTCGTCCAGTGCATGGAATTCCCAACGCCCCTGCAAATGGCGGAACGGGCCATCGCGCAACGCCATGTCGATGTGGTGCGGCGGGCTGAGCAGGTTTTCGGTGGTGAACCAGGTGTAGAAACCACCCACCCCAAGATCCAGTCGCGCCAGCAACCGGTTCCCGACCTGTTCCAGTACCTGCGCCTGCCGGCACCACTCGAAGCGGTGCGGGTAGGCCATGACATCGTTGACCAGCGCGAACATGCGCGCGGAGGAATGTTCGACCAAAGCACTGCGTTGGATGACGGGCATCGAAGGATCCGGAGCAGCGACACGCACCGCAACACGGGCGAATCGGCGAGAATGGCGGGATGAGCAAGAAGAACCACAAGGATAAGGCAAACGGCGTCGGCACCATCGCGCTGAACAAGCGTGCGCGCCACGAATACAGCTTCGAGGAAAAATTCGAAGCGGGCCTGGCATTGCAGGGGTGGGAGCTGAAGGCGATCCGCGCCGGCCGCGCCAACATCGTCGACGCCTATGCAGTGGTGCTGCAAGGCGAATTGTTCCTGATCGGCGCGCAGATCACCCCGCTGATCCAGGCGTCCACCCACGTGGTGGCCAACGACCGCCGCACCCGCAAGCTGCTGCTGCACCGGCGCGAGATCGACATGCTGATCGGCCGCGTGCAGCGCGACGGCTACACCCTGATCCCCACCGCGCTGTACTGGAAGGGCAACAAGGTCAAGGCCGAGCTGGCGCTGGCCAAGGGCAAGCAGACTCACGACAAGCGCGAGGCCAGCAAGGAGCGCGACTGGGATCGCGAGAAGCAACGCCTGCTGCGGCGGCACAACAAGGACGCGTGACGCGTCGCAGATTTGTTGACATCCCCCCCCCATGCAATAGTAGGTTCAAGCGACTGCCCGCCAGAAAGTCCCATTTCAGGAGAACTTCGATGCGCCTGAGGATCGCTTTTTTCGCAGCCGTCCTTGCCTGCGTCGCATCGCTCCCCTTGCAGGCGCAGGTCAAGTACAGATCCAGCGTTCAAGCCACCTATCGCGCGAATACTGCAGAGGCTGCTGCGGTCAAACGCTGGCTGATCGACCGTGCATCCAGAACCGAACAGGGACAACTGCTGGGTGACTTCGACAGACTGGGGGAGACCACGGTTCGCGTGGACACGCCCTCCTCCGGCAACACCTTCAGTGATCCCTACCCGCCTGTCCCGCTTCCCGCCGGCGGCAGCCCAGGCCAAACCATCGGCATTAGTTCGTGCGGCGGTGGAATTTCCCAGCAATGGGTGTATCTCTGGGTAGGCACCAGCGGCAACGGTGGCTGGGTGTTGCAAAGCTACTCTTTCACACGAGTGAAATCCTGCGCCAGCAACGCATGATTTATCTCTGAAGCCTCCACGGCAAAACGGCCACCCGGAGGTGGCCGTTTGCGTGTTGCGGTGTTTGCCGATTCCGAAGGTGGCGTCCCCACGGGGATTCGAACCCCGGTCGCTACCGTGAAAGGGTAATGTCCTAGGCCTCTAGACGATGGGGACAGAACCGGAAACATCTTGAACCGTGGTGGAGCCAGCCGGGATCGAACCGGCGACCTCCTGCATGCCATGCAGGCGCTCTCCCAGCTGAGCTATGGCCCCACGGGCTGGAAAGACGCGCATTCTGGGGGTGAAATCGGGAACCGTCAAGCCTTTTCTGCAACTTCCACCTGCAACGTGCCAGCGCATGGGTGCAGAGTGGCCACACCGTGCCCGCGTTCGGCCAGGTACTGCAGCCATTTGCCGAGGAACGTGTTCATGCGCAGGCGGTGGTTCAGCACGCGTTGCGGCGGCGGGTACATGCCGATCACGTCCTGCCAGCGACGACCGGCGTAGCAGTGGGTGGCTTCGACCTGACGCGCATCGCGGTACAGGCGCAGGTTGGCGGACGGGTCGGCCATGCCGGTCTGCGGATCGACCAGGCCATAACTCAGGCGCAGTTCGGTGGTATAGGCGTGCTGTTCCAGCACGTGCAGATGCACGTCCAGCCCATCGCCCACCTGCGACAGGTAATGGCCGCACGCCAGCTCGCCGGCTTCGAACAGGCGTTGCAGGCGGGCATGGTTTTCGGCGTACAAGCCCATCAGCCAGCCGAATCGGCTGAGCGTGGGCAGTGGTTTGCGATGAACGGTGGCAAGCGACATGGCTTGATCCTACACGCGCGCATCGCACTCCGGCAGGATTGACGTCAAGCCGCTTCCAGCCTAGCTTTGAAGAGGCCGCCCGCCCGCTTGCCAAATGCACACGTTCAGTACATCTCGCGGCTGATGCCCAGGTGCTTCATCACCCGGCTGGAGATTTCCTCGATCGAGGCGTTGGTGGTGCTGAGCAGTTCGATGCCCTCGCGGCGCAGCATCGTCTCGGCCTGTGCGACCTCGCGGCGACAGGTGTCCAGCTGCGCATAGCGCGAATCCGGCCGCCGCTCCTGGCGGATCTGGTGGAGGCGCAGCGGGTCGATGGTCAGGCCGAACAGCTTGCCGCGGTATTGGCGCAGCTTGGCCGGCAGGTGCTCGCTTTCCAGGTCTTCCGGGGTCAGCGGGTAGTTGGCCGCCTTCACGCCGTGCTGCAGGGCCAGATACACGCAGGTGGGCGTCTTGCCGGCGCGCGACACCGCCACCAGGATCACGTCGGCATCCTTGTAGTCGGGCTTCACCCCGTCGTCGTGGGTCAGCGCGTAGTTCATCGCGTTGATGCGCTGGTGGTAGATGTCGAAGTCCACGATGCCGTGCGCGCGGCCGATCTGCGCTTCGCGGGTGCGGCCCAGCTCCTGCTCCAGCGGCGCGATGAACGGCGCGAACACGTCCAGCATCAACGCCCCGCTTTCGGCCAGGATGCGGTTCAACGCTTCATCCACGCAGGAATTGACCACGATCGGGCGCAGGCCCACCGCTTCCCCGGCGGCCCGTACCCGCGCCGCCGCCTCGCGCGCCTTGTCGGCGGAGTCCACGAACGGCAGGCGATCGCTCACGAAACGCAGGCCGCTGAACTGGGTCAACAGGCTGTGGCCGATGGTTTCGGCGGTGATGCCGGTGCCGTCGGAGACATAAAACACGGGGCGGGCGGCATCCATCGGCATTCCTCGCGGGTGGGCAGGTTAAAATAGCGGACTTCCTGCTGCCCTGCCCCCACGGAGCCTGCCTTGACTTCCCTCGCTTCCGCCAAGAATGTCCTCTGGCTGCACGACCTGCGCCTGTCCGACCTCGCCCAGGTGGGCGGCAAGAATTCCTCGCTGGGCGAGATGATCGGCCAGCTCTCCGGCCTGGGCGTCTCGGTGCCCGGCGGCTTCGCCACCACCGCCGATGCGTTCAAGGCCTTCATCGACCACAACGACCTGCACGCGCGCATCTACGACAAGCTGGCGACGGTCGATGTGGAAGACGTGCCGGCGCTGACGAAAGCCGGCGCCGAGATCCGCGGCTGGGTGATCGACGCGCCGCTGCAGCCGCAGCTGGATGCCGACATCCGCAGCGCCTACGCGCAGCTGTGCGCGGATGCGGGCAGCGCGGACATCGCGGTGGCGGTGCGTTCCTCCGCCACCGCCGAAGACCTGCCGGACGCCAGCTTCGCCGGCCAGCAGGAAACCTTCCTCAACGTGACCGGCGCCGACGACGTGGTGCGCAAGGTCAAGGAAGTCTTCGCCAGCCTCTACAACGACCGCGCGATCGCCTATCGCGTCCACCACGGCTTCAAGCACGAGGACGTGTTCCTGTCCGCCGGCATCCAGCTGATGGTGCGCTCGGACGTGGGGTCTTCGGGCGTGCTGTTCACCCTTGACACCGAATCCGGCTTCCGCGACGTGGTGTTCGTCACATCCAGCTACGGGCTGGGCGAAATGGTGGTGCAAGGCGCGGTGAACCCGGACGAGTTCTACGTCTACAAGCCCACCCTGCAGGCCGGCAAGCCGGCGATCCTGCGTCGCGCGCTGGGCAGCAAGCAGCTGCGCATGGTGTATTCCGATGCGGCGGGCGAGCGCGTGCGCACCGAGGAAACTCCGGCCGAACTGCGTTCGAAGTTCTCGATCAGCGACGCCGACGTGCAGGAACTGGCCAAGCAGGCGCTGGTGATCGAGGCGCACTACGGCCGGCCGATGGACATCGAGTGGGGCAAGGACGGCCATACCGGCAAGCTGTACATCCTGCAGGCGCGCCCGGAAACGGTGAAGTCGCGCGCGCACGCCACCCAGATCGAGCGCTACACGCTGCAGCAGCGCGGCGAAGTGCTGTCGGAAGGCCGCGCCATCGGCCACAAGATCGGCAGCGGCACCGCGCGCGTGGTGCGTTCGCTGGACGACATGAACCGGGTGCAGCCCGGCGACGTGCTGATCGCCGACATGACCGACCCAGACTGGGAGCCGGTGATGAAGCGCAGCGCCGCCATCGTCACCAACCGCGGCGGCCGCACCTGCCACGCCGCGATCATCGCCCGCGAGCTGGGCGTGCCGGCGGTGGTCGGCACCGGCGACGCGCTGGATGCGATCCGGGACGGCGACACCGTCACCGTGAGCTGCGCCGAAGGCGACACCGGCTTCATCTACCAGGGCGCCCTGCCCTTCGAGCGCACCACCACGGATCTGGGCAACATGCCGCCGGCACCGCTGAAGATCATGATGAACGTGGCCAACCCGGAGCGCGCCTTCGATTTCGGGATGCTGCCCAACGCCGGCATTGGTTTGGCCCGCCTTGAAATGATCATCGCCAGCCACATCGGCGTGCATCCCAAGGCGCTGCTGGAATATGCGAAGCAGGACGCCGACACCCGGGCGAAGATCGACGCCCGCATCGCCGGTTACGAAAGCCCGGTGGAGTTCTACATCGAGCGCCTGAAGGAAGGCATCGCGACGATTGCCGCTTCGGTGTATCCGAAGCCCGTCATCGTGCGGCTGTCGGACTTCAAGTCCAACGAATACGCCAACCTGCTCGGTGGCGGCAAGTACGAACCGCACGAAGAGAACCCGATGATCGGGTTCCGCGGTGCCTCGCGCTACATCGACCCCAGCTTCAAGGACGCGTTCGCACTGGAATGCGTGGCGGTCAAGCGTGCGCGCGAGGCGATGGGCCTTTCCAACATCTGGGTGATGATCCCGTTCGTGCGCACCCTGGACGAAGGCCGCAAGGTGATCGAAGTGCTGCGCGAGAACGGCCTGGTGCAAGGCGAGAACGACCTGAAGATCATCATGATGTGCGAGGTGCCGTCGAACGCGCTGCTGGCCGACGAGTTCCTCGACATCTTCGACGGTTTCAGCATCGGTTCGAACGACATGACCCAGCTGACGCTGGGCCTGGATCGTGACTCGGCGATCGTGGCCGGCCTGTTCGACGAACGCGACCCGGCGGTGAAGAAGATGCTGTCGATGGCGATCCAGTCGGCGCGCGCCAAGGGCAAGTACATCGGCATCTGCGGCCAGGGCCCGTCCGACCATCCGGATCTGGCCCAGTGGCTGATGGAACAGGGTATCGAGTCGGTATCGCTGAACCCGGACACCGTGGTCGATACCTGGCTGGCGCTGGCCAAGGCCCGCGCTGCCTGATCGTGGCAACGCAGCCGGATGGATGGCGCATTTCCGGCCATCGTCCGACTGACCAGCCGCGGCGCATCCGCATGCAGGAACCGAGGCGCAGGCCGCGTCTCGGTCAGCGCCGTCAGTCCGTGCGCGTTCGCCCAAGA
Organism: Lysobacteraceae bacterium; assembly: GCA_028868545.1. GTDB lineage: Bacteria > Pseudomonadota > Gammaproteobacteria > Xanthomonadales > Xanthomonadaceae > Thermomonas. The sequence goes on from JAGWUF010000002.1 coordinate 48,062, forward strand.
CGCAAGGCATTGGCGACCACCGACACCGAACTCAGGCTCATCGCCAACGCGGCGATCATCGGGCTGAGCAGGATTCCGAACGTCGGATACAGCACGCCGGCCGCCACCGGGATACCCAGCGCGTTGTAGAGAAACGCAAACGTCAGGTTCTGCTTCATGTTGGCCACCGTCGCCTCCGACAGCGTGCGGGCGCGGACGATGCCGCGCAGGTCGCCCTTGACCAGGGTGACCTGGGCGCTGGACATCGCCACGTCGGTGCCGGTACCCATGGCGATGCCGATGTCGGCACCGGCCAGTGCCGGGGCATCGTTGATGCCGTCGCCGGCCATCGCCACCTTGTGGCCCTCGGCCTTGAGCCGCTGCACCAGCGCCACCTTGTCCTGCGGCCGCACCTCGCCGTGCACTTCATCGATGCCCAGCTGGCGGGCCACCGCGTTTGCCGTGACCACGCCATCGCCGGTGGCCATGACGATGCGCAGGCCCGCCGCGTGCAGGGCGACGATTGCATCCGGGGTGGAAGCCTTGATCGGATCCGCCACCGCCAGCAAGCCGGCCAGCGCGTCATCCACCGCCAGGAACATCACGCTGGCGCCTTGCTGGCGCAGCGCATCGGCCTGCCCGCGCAAGGGTTCGGCATCCACGCCCTGTTCGCGCATCAGTTCGGTGTTGCCGATGACCAGCCGACGTCCGCCGACCACGCCACGCACGCCGATGCCGGTGGAAGACTCGAACTGCTCCGGCGTCTGCAGTACAAGACCGAGGCGGCGCGCCTCGGCCACGATCGCATCTGCCAGCGGGTGCTCGCTGTTCTGATCCAGGCTGGCCGCCAGTTGCAATACATCCTCCCGTGAAAAACCGGCCACGCCCACCGCCTGCAAAAACGCGGGCTTGCCTTCGGTCAGGGTGCCGGTCTTGTCGACGATCAGGGTATCGATCCTGCGGAAGTTCTCGATCGCCTCGGCGTCGCGGAACAACACGCCGGCCTGCGCCGCGCGACCGGTGGCGACCATGATCGACATCGGCGTGGCCAGGCCCAGTGCGCACGGACAGGCGATGATCAGCACCGACACGGCGTTGAGCACCGCATAGGTCCACGAGGGTTCCGGCCCCAACAGGCCCCAGGCGAAGAAGGTCAGTACCGCGATCGTCAGCACCGCCAGCACGAACCAGAACGCCACCTGATCCGCCATGCGCTGCATCGGTGCGCGCGAGCGCTGCGCCTGCGCCACCAGCTGCACGATCTGCGCCAGCATCGTCTCCGCGCCCACTTTCTCGGCGCGGATCACCAGACTGCCGGAACCGTTGAGGGTGGCGCCGATCACGCTGGCACCTTCGGCCTTCTCCACCGGAATGGGTTCGCCGGTCAGCATCGACTCGTCGACGTTGGAGCGGCCTTCCAGCACCTTGCCGTCCACCGGCACCTTTTCGCCCGGACGCACGCGCAAGCGGTCGCCCACGTGCACGTGGCTGAGGTCGATGTCCTCTTCGCTGCCGTCGTCGCGCAGGCGGCGCGCGGTCTTCGGCGCAAGGCCCAGCAACGCGCGGATGGCGGTGCTGGTCTTCGAACGCGCGCGCAGCTCCAGCAGTTGCCCCAGCAGGGTCAGCGAGATGATGACGGCCGCCGCCTCGAAATACACGCCCACCCGGCCGTGTTCGTGGAACGAAGGCGGAAAGATGCCCGGTGCAACAGTCGCCACCACGCTGTAGCCGAAGGCCGCCCCCACGCCGATGCCGATCAATGTCCACATGTTGGGGCTGCGGTTGCGGATCGACTGCGCGCAACGCACGAAGAAAGGCCAGCCGGCCCACAGCACCACCGGCACCGACAGCAGGAACTCCGCCCAGGTGCGCATTTCGCTGCTCAGCCAGTCATCCAGATAATGGCCGAACATCGCCAGGATCAGCACGACGAGCGTCAACGGCAGCGTCCACCAGAAGCGGCGGCTGAAATCGACCAGCTCCGGGTTGTCGTCCTCTTCCATCCGAGGCAACTCCGGCTCCAGCGTCATGCCGCAGATCGGGCAGATGCCGGGGTGGTTCTGCCGGATCTGCGGGTGCATCGGGCAGGTGTAGATCGTCCCCGCCGGTGCAGGCATCGCATGCTGCGGATGGTCTGCAGCGGGGCGTGAATGATCGTGCGTGCTCATTTGACAGACGCCTCCTCGAACCTTCCTGCGTGCCGGCTCTTTCGATTGCATCGTGCTGGCCAAGTGCGGCAGCACGTGCCACATTACATCTTTCCGCTCGAATCAAATCCCTCTCGTTCCTGCTTTCCGATACCATTGCCTCATGTTCAAGTACCGTCGCCCGTTGCGCCTGCGTCTCGCGATCTTCGCGATGCTGGCGTTGCTGTGGTCACAAACGGCACTGGCATGGCACGGGCTGTGCGTGGACGGCAGCGCGCTGGCGCAGGCCGGCACGTCGATGCAGGCGATGGCCGGGCATGCCTCCGGCTGTCACGAAGACCCGCCGAAGACCGGCGACGCGTTGCTGTGCGCCGCCCATTGCGACCAAGGAGTTCCCAGCCCGGACGTTGCGCGGATTCCGCTGTTGCCGCTGCTGCCGGCGCTGGTGCCGGAGTTCACCGTCAGCATTGTCGAGGTGGCACCCGTCACCTTGCGGCAGGTGGATTCCCCGCCGCCGATCCCCTGGAAGCGGCCCACCGCCCACCCGGCGGCCATCCTGCTGATTTGAGTCCCTGACCTTCGTCTCGGGTGGCGATGCGCCCTGCATCGCCGCTGCCTTGCCGCGTGCCTTGCTGGGCGCCGGCGAAACGATTGGTCGAGGTCGAACATGCCTGTTTTCCCCTTTTGCCGTGCCGTGCGCACGGCCCGCAAGCGCCGGTACGCTTGGTGGCTGGCCCCGGCACTGGCCTGTCTGCTGCCGGTACAGTCCGCATTTGCGCAGCAAGCCGACCCCTCTGCCCCCGGTGCCGATGCTGCGTCGATCCGCAGCTGGCTGCTGACGCACAATTTCGAATTGCGCGCGCAGCAGGCCGAAACCGAGGCCGCGCAGGCGCAGGTCACGGTGGCCGGCAGCCTGCCGAATCCGGTTGCAGGAATGGCACTGCAAGGCATTTCGCCCCGCCACCCCAGCCTGTTTCCGGCCAACGTGGGCAGCACCACCTATCAGCTGCGGCAGCCGCTGCCGCTATGGGGCAAGCGTGCCCTGGCACGCGGGATCGCCGAGCAGAATGCGGTGGCCACCGACGCCAACCGCAACGCCACCGCATTGAGCCTGCTGGCGCAGGCGGAGGCGGCCTACGTGCGCTATTGGCATGCCGGGCAAGCGCTGGCATTGCTGGATGACCAGCTGGTGTTGCTGCGCAAGGTGGAGGAAATCGCCGGCGTGCGCTACGCGCTGGGCATGGCGCCGCAACAGGACGCGATCCGCGCCCAGGTGGAAACCAGCCGGGTGCAAGGGCTGCGCATTGCCCTCGACGATGGTGGCAAGGAGGCGACCATGCTGCTCAACCTGCTGCTGAGCCGGCGTCCCGATGCCACCTTGCAGGCGCCCGCAGGCCCACCGTTGCTGCCAGTTGCCAGTCCCACTCTTGGCGCGGCACTGGCCAGGCTCGAACAGGGAGCGCACCCGGCCCTGCAAGCCGCCCAGGCGCAGGTGCAGGCCGCGCAGGACAGCCTGCGCCTGCGCCAGCGCGAACGCTGGCCGGACATCTCGGTGGGGATCGGCGCGATGCAGCGCGGCAACCGCATCGACGGCTACGAGCTGATGCTGGAAGTGGAGCTGCCGCTGCAGCGGCGTGCCCTGCATGCGCGTGAACGTGCGGCGCGCGCGCTGCAGGATGCCGCCCAGGCCCGTGCCGAGGCAACGCAAACTTCGCTCGACGGCGCACTGGGTGTGGCGTGGACGCAGTGGCGCAGCGCGCAGCGTCAGCGCCAGTTGCTGGAAACCACCCGCATCCCGCAGGCCGAAGCCAATTTCAATTCCGCACTGGCCAGCTACCAGGTCGGCGAGGTGGATTTCAATGCCCTGCTCGACGCCCTCACCCAATGGCAGGACGCCCGGCTTGCCCAACTCGATGCCCAACGCGACGAACTGCTCGGCGCCGCCAGCGTGCGCGCCCTCGAAGGAGACACCCCATGAAGCATTCCCACGGCCTCCTGATCGCCACCGGCCTGATCGTCGCGCTGGGCGGCGGCATTGCGCTGGGCCGGCTGTTGAAACCGGCTGCGTCCGCCGCTGCCGCTGCGCCGGCAGCGCGCAAGCCGCTGTACTACCGCAACCCGATGGGCCTGCCCGACACCTCGCCGGTGCCGAAGAAAGACGAGATGGGCATGGACTACATCCCGGTGTATGCCGAGGACGAAGCCGATGCCGCACCCGGCACGGTGGCGCTGTCGCCGGAGAAGATCCAGACCCTCGGCGTGCGCACCGAAGCGGTGCAGCGGCAGCCGATGGCTGCCGGTCTGCAGGCCAGCGGCACGCTAGTCATCGATGAAACCCGCCAGCACGTGATCGCCCCGCGCTTCGACGGTTGGGTGGACACCCTGCAGGCCAACCAGATCGGCATGGCGGTCAAGCGCGGGCAGACGCTGGCGACGGTGTACAGCCCGCAGCTGCTGGCGGCGCAGGAGGACTATCGCGTGGCCGACGCCGCGCTGCGCCAGCTCAAGCAAGGAGACCCGGCCAGTCGGCAAGCCATGCAGCGCCTGCGCGATGCCGCCAAGCGCCGCCTGCTGAACTGGGGCATCGGTGCGGGCCAGCTGGAGCACATCGCCCACCTGCCGCCGGGCAATCTCGCCATCACTGCGCCAGCCAGCGGCGTGATCGTGGAAAAATCGGTGGTCGAGGGCACGCGCTTCGTCGCCGGCGACACCCTGCTGCGGCTGGCCGACCTGTCCACGGTGTGGGTAACGGTGAACGTGCCGGCCGCGCAGATCGGCCAGGTGCGGCTGGGCCAGCCCGCCCGCTTCACCTCGCCGGCGCTGGCAGGCCAGGCGTTCGATGGCAAGGTGAGTTTCCTGCAGCCCATGCTGGATGCGGCCAGCCGCACGCTGGCGGTGCGGGTGGCGCTGCCGAACCCGGACGGGCGGCTGCGGCCGGGCCTGTTCGGCAACGTGGCGCTGGCCGGCGACGATGGCCGCGAAACGCTGACCATCCCGCGTTCGGCATTGATCGATTCCGGCGAGCGCCAGATCGCACTGATCGAAGTGGCGGCGGGCCGCTTCGCGCCGCGCCCGATCAGCATCGGCCAGCGCAGCGGCGACCGCGTCGAAGTGCTGGACGGCCTGCGCGAAGGCGAGCGCGTGGTGGTGGAAGGCAACTTCCTGATCGATGCCGAAAGCAACCTGCGCGCGGCCTTGCAGGACATGGCGCCTGCGCCGGCGACACCACACGCTGGCCACGACATGAGCACTCACGACATGCCCGCCGCGCCAGCGGCGGGTCACGACGCACACGCCGGTCATGCCATGCCTGCAGCAACAGCGGGGAAACCCGCCGCCGACCCGCACGCCGGCCACGCGATGCCGCAGCCGGCCAAGCCCGATCCGCATGCCGGCCATGCGATGCCCGACAAGCCGAAGGCCGATCCTCACGCCGGCCACGACATGTCCGACATGGAGCACTGACATGCTGACCCGGATCATCGAATGGTCGGCGCGGCACGTGTTCCTGGTGCTGGTGCTGGCACTGGCGCTCATCGCCGGCGGCATCCACGCGCTGCTGCACACGCCGCTGGACGCGCAGCCGGATCTGTCCGACGTGCAGGTCATCGTCTATACCGAAGCCCCGGGCCAGGCCCCGCAGGTGGTGGAGGACCAGATCACCTATCCGCTGACCACCGCGATGCTGGCGGTGCCGAAAGCGAAGGTGGTGCGCGGCTTCTCCTACTTCGGCGCGTCGTTCGTGTACGTGATCTTCGAGGACGGCACCGACCTCTACTGGGCGCGTTCGCGGGTGCTGGAATACCTCAATGCCGCCGGCCGCCAGCTGCCCGCCGGGGTCACCCCCACGCTGGGCCCGGACGCCACCGGCGTCGGCTGGGTGTACCAGTACGTGCTGGAGAGCAAGCGCCATTCTCTGGATCAGCTGCGCGCGCTGCAGGACTGGTTCGTGCGCTATCCGCTCACCGCCGCGCACGGGGTGGCCGAAGTGGCCAGCCTCGGCGGCTTCGTGCGCCAGTACTCGGTGACGGTGGACCCGGTCAAGCTGCGCGAATACGGCATTCCGCTGCAGCGCGTGAACGATGTGATCGCGGCCAGCAACCGCGACGTCGGCGGCCGCTCGCTGGAGCTGGCGGAAACCGAATACATGCTGCGCGGGCGCGGCTACCTGCGCGGGATCGGGGATATCGAAAACCTGGTGCTGAAGGCCGACGGCGGCGTGCCGGTGCTGGTGCGCGACGTCGCCCACGTCGAGCTGGTGCCGGACGAACGCCGCGGCATCGCCGAACTCGATGGCGAAGGCGAAGCGGTCGGCGGGATAGCGATTGCCCGCTACGGCGAGAACGCACGCGCGGTCATCCTGGCGGTGAAGGAGAAGCTGCAGGAGCTCCAGTCCGGGCTGCCGGAGGGCGTGCACATCCGCAGCGTGTACGACCGCTCGCAGCTGATCGACCGCGCCATCGCCACCTTGCGCAGCACGCTGCTGGAAGAAAGCCTGATCGTGGCGCTGGTCTGCGTGCTGTTCCTGTTTCACGTGCGCAGCGCGCTGGTGGCCATCATCATGCTGCCGGTCGGGGTGCTGATCGCCTTCATCGCCATGCGCGCGCTGGGCATGAACTCCAACATCATGAGCCTGGGCGGGATCGCGATTGCCATCGGCGCGATGGTGGACGCCGCCATCGTGATGATCGAGAACGCGCACAAGCACCTGGAGCGCGACGACGGCAGCAAGCCGCGCGCGCAGATCATCGTCGAGGCCTGCCGCGAAGTGGGGCCGGCGCTGTTCTTCAGCCTGCTGATCATCACCGTCTCGTTCCTGCCGGTGTTCGCGCTGGAAGCGCAGGAGGGCCGGCTGTTCAAGCCGCTGGCGTTCACCAAGACCTTCGCCATGGCCGGCGGCGCGCTGCTGTCCGTCACGCTGGTGCCGGTGCTGATGCTGCTGTTCGTGCGCGGCAAGATCGTGCCCGAGCACAAGAACCCGGCGAACCGGCTGCTGATCGCGCTGTACCGGCCGGTCATCCACGGCGTGCTGAAGCACCGCGCGCTCACCCTCGGCGTGGCCGGGCTGGTGCTGCTGGCGTCGCTGTGGCCGGCAGCACGGCTGGGCAGCGAGTTCATGCCCACGCTCAACGAAGGCACCCTGCTGTACATGCCCACCACCCTGCCCGGCCTGTCGGTGACCCAAGCGCAGAAGCTGTTGCAGCAGCAGGACCGCATCATCAAGACCTTCCCGGAGGTCGAGTCGGTATTCGGCAAGGCCGGCCGCGCGCTGACCGCCACCGACCCGGCACCGCTGGAGATGTTCGAAACCACCATCAACCTCAAGCCGGAAGACCAGTGGCGCGACGGCATGACGGTGGACAAGCTGATCGCGGAAATGGATGCGGTGCTGCAGTTCCCCGGCGTGGCCAATGCGTGGACGATGCCGATCAAGGCGCGCACCGACATGCTGTCCACCGGCATCCGCACGCCGGTGGGGATCAAGGTGTTCGGCAACAGCCTGACCGAGCTGGAGCAGGCCGCGCGCGCAATCGAATCGGCGGTGCGCAAGGTGCCCGGCACCACCAGCGCCTACGCCGAACGCCTGACCGGCGGCTATTACCTCGACATCGTCCCCGAGCTTGCGCAGCTGGCCCGCTACGGGCTGTCGGTGGGCGACGTGCAGGACGTGGTCGCCAGCGCGCTGGGTGGGCAACTGGTGACGACCACGGTGGAAGGCCGCGAACGCTTCGGGGTGATCGTGCGCTATCCGCGCGAACTGCGCGACACGCCCGAGCAGATCGCCACGCAGGTGCTGGTGGCCACGCCGGACGGCGCGCAGATTCCGCTGGGCGAACTGGCTTCGATCGACATCCGCAAGGGCGCGCCGTCGATCCGCACCGAAAACGCGCAGTTGGCGGCCTACATCTACGTGGACACCCGCGAGAGTGACCTCGGCGCCTACGTGCGGCGTGCGCAGGACACGGTGGCCAAATCGGTGTGGCTGCCGCCCGGCACTTACGTGAGCTGGAGCGGCCAGTACGAATACATGCAGCGAGCCAAGGCGCGCATGCAGGTGGTGGTGCCGGTGACGCTGGCGCTGATCTTCCTGCTGCTGTATCTCAACTTCCGGCGCATCAGCGAAGCGCTGATCGTGATGCTGTCGGTGCCGTTCGCGCTGGTCGGCGGGGTCTGGCTGCTGTGGCTGCTGGACTACCAGCTCAGCGTGGCGGTCGCGGTGGGCTTCATCGCGCTGGCCGGGGTGGCCGCGGAAACCGGCGTGGTGATGCTGCTCTACCTCGACCACGCGCTGGACGACATCAAGGCGCGCTGCGCGGCGGAAGGCCGAACGCTGTCCGCCGCCGACCTGCACCGCGCCATCGTCAGCGGCGCGGTGGAGCGGGTGCGGCCGAAGATGATGACGGTGGTGGCGATCATGGCCGGCCTGCTGCCGATCATGTGGAGCCACGGCACCGGTGCGGAGATCATGCGCCGGATCGCCGCGCCGATGGTGGGCGGAATGGTCTCGTCCACCGTGCTGACGCTGGTGGTGATCCCGGTGATTTATGCGCTGCTGAAGGGACGCCGGAGGCCTTGATTGCTGTTCGCACCTGCCCAGTCGCAGGCGGCCCGTGGTTGCAAGGGCATCGACGGGTCTTTGCCTATCCGCAGACGCGGTTTCTGCCAGCGTGTTTTGCTTCATACAGCAGGCTGTCGGCACGACTGACCATGCGCTCGTAATGCGCAAGGCCGGTGCGTTCGGCCACGCCGACGCTGATGGTCATGCGCAGCGCGGGGGCGAATGCGCTGCAGTCCATGGCCTCCACTGTGCGTCGCAGGCGTTCGCAATACTGGCGCGCCGCCGCCAGTGGCTCGCCCGGGAACAGCGCCGCAAACTCCTCGCCGCCCCAGCGGGCCAGCTTGCCGTGGCTGCCCAGTTCCTGCTGCATCAGGCGCGCGATCTCGATCAGCGCGCGGTCTCCTGCGGCATGCGAGTAGCTGTCGTTGATGCGCTTGAAATGGTCGATGTCGATCAGGGCAAAACTCAGCGGAGCGCCCGTGGTTGCGGCCAGATTGAAATCACTTTCCAGCCATTCGTCCATCCAGCGCCGGTTGCCCAGCCCGGTCAACCAGTCTTCGCGCGCCTGCCGCTCGAAGGCTTCCGCCTGCTCCTGCAGCTTGCTCAGCAGCCTGGATTTTTCGGAATCGGACTCGTGCAACCGGTCAGCATGCACTTGCAGATCATGGGTTCGTTGCCCGATCAGCTGTTCCAGCTGGGCGGCACGGTGATGCAGGCTGGCCATCCGCCAACGCAGCAATGTCCACAGCAGCAACAAGCCTGCCAGTACGGCCAGCGCCATCACCCACGGCCGCTCCCACGGATGGGGCTGAATGTCGATGCGGACGGTGGTGAAGTCCGGACTCCAGTCCTGCCCCAGACCCGGCGCAGCGGCACTGACCTCGAAGCGATAATCGCCAGCCTTCAGATTGGTGTACTGCACGCTGCGCTGGTTGCCGCGATCCACCCAGCGCGAATCCATGCCGATCAGGCGTTGGCGATAGCGCAGGAAACGCGGCATCAGGAAACTGATGGCGGCGTAGCGGAACTCGAGCTTGCTGGTGCCCGCCGGCAAAGCGAGCTTGGCGCCGAGGGGCAACGTCTTGCCATCGGCCAGGATCTGCTCCAGCACCACGCCGGGCAGTGGCCGGCGGAAGGCATGCAGGGATGCGGGCGAAGCCACCGCCGCGCCCCGCGCAGTGGCAACCCAGATGTTGCCCAGACGGTCACGCATGGCCGAGGGGCCGGACCCGCCGTTGCATTGCGCGCTGACCAGACCGTCGGCCTCGCCGAAGTGGTCGTATTCGACGTGCCGCTTGCGGCCATCCAGCACCGCATTGGCTTCGGACTTGGTGACGCGCAGAACCCCGCGATTGGAGGTCAGCCAGTAATTCCCCAGCCCGTCATCGACGATCGCAAACAGGGTATCCACGGGCAAGCCATCGGCCATGCCCAGGCCTGACAACGTGCCATTGCGATAGCGCAGCAGGCCGCGGTCGGTGGCCACCCACAGCGTGCCATCGGCATCTTCATGAAACCCGAAAACATCCTGCGCGCCGTTCCTTGCACGCATGTCCAAAGGCACGAACCGATCGCCCACCAGATGGGCGGCACCGTTCGATGTGCCCACCCACAAACTGCCATCCCGGGAAAAGAACAGGGAAATGATGAACTCGCGCGGCAGACCTTCTTTCATGCCGTAACGCATGAACCGACCATCCTTGAGTTTGGCCAACCCCCGGTTGGTGCCGATCCAGATGCTGCCATCAGGTGCCTCGGCCAGGGCGCGAATCTGGTTGCTGGCGGGCAGGCCGCGGGCAGCGTCGTACCTGGCCAGCACTTTGCCGCCACGCATGCGCAACAGACCTTCGGTATAGGTGCCGACCAGCAGGTCGCCGTTGCGCGCTTCCTGCAGGCTGAGGATGGAATCGCCGGGAAGCCCGTTGTCGGCGGTGTAGGTGGCCACGATGCGGTTGTCGCGCCACAGGTTCAGGCCGCGCCCGGTGCCGATCCAGACCCCGCCGTCGCGCGCTTCATAGACCGTTCGCACGTAGTCGTCGCTCAGCCCCTGATCCACATTCCAGGTACTGAAGGGGGCATCGCTCAGGCGCAGCAGGCCGGCATTGGTGCCCGCCCAGATACTGCCCTCGCGATCCACCAGCAACGACGGCACCCGGTTGTTCGGCAGGCCGCGCAGGCTGGTGAACCGATCCAGATTCCTGGCAGACAGCCGCAACAAGCCGTTGTTGACCGTGCCGACCCAGAGATTGCCTTCGCGATCCTCGGCCAGGCTGGGCACCCCATCCTGTGGCAGCAGCGGCGACAGCGGCTCGAAATGATCGGTGTTGCCGATCCGCTTGAACACGCCACGCTCGGTGCCCACCAGCAACTGGCCCGCACGGGTTTCGAACAGAACGAACATGGGGGCATCCGGCAGGCCGGAGTCGCGCGGCATGTTCCTGCGCACGCCGCCGACAAAGACCGACAAGCCCCCTGCCGTGGCGGCCCAGACTTCACCAGTACGGGTTTCGCGCAAATCGAACACCACGTTGCTGGGCAAACCATTGCCGACATTGAACTGGGTGGCCTTGCCGCGATCCAGCAAGGTGATGCCTTCATTTTCCGTGGCAGCCCACAAACGGCCTTCGCGATCGATGATGGCATCCAGGATTTCATCCTGTGCCAGGCCGTCCTTCTCGCCGTAGTTGATCCATTGGTTGCCACGCTTGACCGTCACCCCGCCGCGCGAGGTGCCCACCACCACCGCGCCATCGGCAGCCACCGACAACGACCGCACCGCATTGTCCTTCAGCGCCGGGGTGTTGCCACGGTCGAAGAGCTGGAACTCCAGGCCGTTGTAACGCACCAGGCCTTCCCAGGTGCCCAGCCACAGATAACCGTCGGGGGTTTGCGCGATGGAATTGACCTGGTTGTGCGGCAGCCCCTCGCGGGTGGTCCAGGTTTCGCGGTAAAACGCGGAAATGGGTTTGTCGGGCACCGCTGCGAACGCTGGCAGTACCCATGACAACAGCAACAGGCCAATGACGACGACCCGCCGCACCTCCCGCGCAGACGCACTCGGCATCCGGCTCATGTGCCCCCTGATCCGTTACTCCACTGCCAAACCGGCCAGTGCCCCCATGTGCTGCCGATAATGCCGCAATTCGTCGATGGAGTCGCGTACGTCGCTGAGGGCAGTGTGTGCGGAAACCTTGTTGAAGCCGTTCAGCACCGAAGGTGCCCAGCGCCGGGCCAACTCCTTGACCGTGCTCACATCCAGATTGCGATAGTGGAAATAGGCTTCGAGCTGCGGCATCAGCCGCGCCATGAAGCGGCGGTCCTGGCAAATGGAATTGCCGCACATCGGCGAGGCCCTGGCCGGCAGCCATTGCTTCAGGAATTCCAGTGTGCGGGTTTCGGCCATGGCCAACGGCACGCCTTCTTCCAGCACCCGCCGCCACAGGCCGGAACTCGAGTGATGCGTGCGGTTCCACTCGTCCATCGCTTCCAGCGTGGCCAGCGGGTGCGCAATGGCCAGCTCCGGCCCTTCGGCCAGCACATTGAGCTGGCCATCGGTCACCACCGTGGCGATTTCCAGGATGCCATCGGCTTGCGGATCCAGCCCGGTCATTTCCAGATCGATCCAGATCAGCCGATCTTGCGGGTTTTCAGCGCTCATGGGTGCATTTTCGTTTTGCAATTGGGCATCATACTGATACCCGTACAGGACTTGGCATGTTCCAGATCACGACCACCACCCTCGTCCCGGCGCTGGGCCCGCACGCGATCCTCACCGCGATGCTGGCGCCTGCATTTTTCCTGACCGCCACCGCGGCCTTGCTGGCCTCGGCCAATGCCCGGCTGGCGCGGGTGGTGGATCGTTTGCGGGTGTTGATCGCTATCTGGAAACAGGAGGCCCCGGACAGCGGTGAACGCGATGAGCAGATCCAGCGCCATCGGGAACGTGCGCACCTGGTACTGCGGGCCTGCCGCTTGCTGTACGGCGCACTGGCCAGTTTCGTGGGCACCAGCCTGGCACTGGCGATGGATGCCCTGCTCGGTTTTCGCATGAGTGCCCTGCCCACCGCCACTGCCGTGATCGGGGTGCTGTTCCTGCTGGCCGCCAGTTTTGCAATGTGGCGCGAAGTCAGTCTGGCCGTGCGCAGCTTCGATCTGGAGCTGGACCACAGCCTGATGCAGCGGCGGGACTAGATTTACACAGCGGCGATGTCGCATCGAGGGGCTCAGCCCCACGGCCACCAGCCCTGCCCGGTCTGCGCGTAGCGGTCGGCGGCGCGTTCGAAGCGGTTGCGCACCGACACCCCCCCGCATGAAAAATACAGCGGCAAGAACAGCACGCCCAGCGCCATGGTCTGCAGCACATGCGCATGTTCGTGGTCGCCGATGGCAATGGGAGGCTCCTTGCACAGCCCGGCATCGTGGGCATAGGTATTGCAGTGCCGCTCCAGTGTGTGACCGGTGTCCAGGATCACGTTGCCCAGCGTCATCGCGCCACCGGGCCCCCACGGGAAGCCGTGAAATACCAGGCAATGCCGCTGCGCCTGCAACCGCGGGCGGGCACCGGCGGCCATGCCGGCGCAGCCCGCGACCAGCCCCAGTGCGCTGATCGGTGCGGCCCACAGCAGGCCGATGCCCAGTGCCAGCCAGCGCAGCCCGCGTGGCAGCGCGTGCATCCTCAGCGGGCGCGCTTGGCCAGCCAATCGTGGATGGTCTGCGGCACTTCCTTCTGTGCGCGGCTGGAGACGTAGATGCCGATGTGGCCACCCTTGAACGACAGCTCGGTGTAGTCGTCGCTGCCGCACAGATCACGCAGCGCGCGCGAAGCGTCCGGCGGCACCAGATGGTCCTGCTCGGCGTAGATGTTGAGGATGGGCATGTCCACCATGCCCAGATGCACGTCCTGCTCGCCGATGCGCGGGGTGCCGGTGACGAAGCGGTTCTGCTGGAAGAACTGCTGGCTGAACTCGCGGAACGCTTCGCCGGCTTGATCGGGCGAATCGAAGATCCACTTTTCCATGCGCAGGAAATCTTCCATCGCATGCTTGTCGTCCAGGATGTCCACCATGCCCACGTACTTCTGCGCGAACAGCCGCCACGGCTTCAGCATCAGGTAGGTGAAATTCATCATGTCGGCCGGCACGTTGCCAAGTGTGTCCACCAGCAGATCGACGTCGATCTCGCGGTTCCAGTTCGACAGCATGTTGTCCGGCGTGTGGAAATCCACCGGGGTGACCATGGTGATCAGGTTCTTCACCTTGTCCGGGTGCAGCGCGGCGTAGCACAGCGAGAATGCCCCGCCCTGGCAGATGCCCAGCAGGTTGACCGCCGGCAGGCCATGCGCATTGCACAGATACTCCATCGCGCCACCGATGAAGCGTTCGATGTAGTCCTCCAGGGTGAGGTAGCGGTCGGAGCGGTCGGGGTAGCCCCAATCGATGATGTAGATGTCCTCGCCGCGCTCCAGCAGGCCCTTGACCAGCGAACGGTTCTCCTGCAGATCGACCATGTAGGGGCGATTGACCAGCGCGTAGGCGATCAGGGTCGGCACCCGCGCCGTGGGCGCATGCGCACCCTTGAAGCGGTACAGCACCACCTTGCCGTCGCGCCAGACTTCCTCGCGCGGGGTGACGCCGAAGTGCACGTCGTCGATGACCTGCAAGGTCTGCATGCCGGCGCTGAGCTTGCGTTGCAACTTGCTGATTTCTTCCGCCAGCGATTCGGGCGTGATGTTCAATGGGCCGTTCATTTCAACGCTTCCTTGCCGCAGGCTTGGCGGTCTTCACGGCTGTGCGGGGGACGGCTTTGCCGGCGGTTTTCCTGGCCGCGGGCTTGGCCACTTTCGCGGGTTTTGCGCGCTTGGCTGGTGCGCTTTTGACCGATGCGGCCGGTGCAGGCTTGGCCGGCATTGGCCTGACGGCCGACTTTTTCGCAGGTATCGCACTGACGGATGCGGGTGGAGCGGCGGCAGCCGGTGCTTCGGCAGTGCGCTGCAGACGCCGCAACTGCCGCTCCAGTTCGGCGATCTTGCGATGCGCGCTGTCCAGTTCGGTACGACCGGGCAGCCCCAGCAGGGTGGCGGTCTGTTCGCCGATGGCCTGCGCCGCGCCACGCAATTGCATTTGTGCGTTGGCCAGTTCGCCGAATGCACGCCGATACTCGGTGGTCAGTGCAGCCTGTGCCCAGGCGTCCTCGGCCGCATCCACCCACAGGTCGAACAGGGCGCGCACGCTGCCCAGCTGGCGGCCGGGTTCTTCGCGCTCGGCCAGTTTCGATTCAAAGATCGCGAACGCCTGTTTCGAAATCTTGGCCAGCAACTGGCCGTAAGCATCCTGTGCGGCCTGCTGGCGCAGCTGTGCCTTGCCCAGTGCCTGCAGGCGCTCCTGATGTTCGCGAGTGAAGCCGAACGCCGGCACGCTGAGCGATTTCATTGCCTCGTTGCGCATGCCGGCCAGCCACGGCGCGGTGGTTTCGCTCCACTGCATGAAATTTTCCAGCCCGGGCCCGCGCATGCCTTCCAGCAGGCCGGCAAACGGATGGCTGTCGCCGAAGGCATCGCGCCAGGCCGTGGCCACGTCGCTGGCGTTGTGGTCGCGACCTGCAAACTGCGTGGCCACCTGCTGCATCTGCGCCAGCCAATCGCGGCTTTGCCGTTTGAAGTGCTCCAGCACATGGCCCATGCCGTTCTGCCCGCCGACTTGCGGATTTGCCTGCGGCAGCCAGCCATCCAGCATCCCGCGCAGGCCGTGCATGGCATCGCCACCTGCCGCCGGCGCTGCACCCCGCAGTGCGTCTTCCCACACGCCCCAATACTGACGCGCCAGTGCCGTGAAATCGTCGGTTGTCGCCATAAATCCTCCGCAATTGCTCGAATGCTAGCAATGCCGATGTTGCACCGCCATCACGATGGCGTGTCAAAGGGAGCTTGCTCCACTGCGGGGATTCGCAGCCGAGCGAGCTCGGCGCTGCAGGAGCGCATCGATCCGGGGCGTTGCCGTTTTTTTCAGCGCGGCATCGCCAGATTTTCCGCGGCCAACGGCTTGCCCATCCGCGGCACCGTGGCCACCACCGCGTCGGCGGGCAACGCAGACTTGCCGTCGAGAACGGCATCGACCCGATCCAGCGCCGCGTACACATACGGCAGCAGCGGCAGATAAGCGGCGGCCATGTGCGGCAAGGCCAGGAAAGCATCGAAATGCTGGGCATTGCGCACCTGCCAGTAGCGCACGTCGCGGCCAGCCGCCTTGGCCATCGCCACGTAGGGCGCGCTGGAGAAGGCCTGCGGTACCAGTCCGTCGTCGGTACCGTGGATCACCACCACCGGCAGGCCCTTGCGCGGCAGTGCGGCGCGTGTTTCAGCAATCCCATTGCGTACCCGCTGCGCATCCGCGCCGGCGCCTGTCCAGAGATTGCGCAGGCATTGCAGGCCGGCAATGCCCAGGTCGGCAAGCGGCTGCGGGTCGACGATGCCCACGCCCGCGCCGGGCGGAATGCCACTGCCATCGGCGACCCACGCGGCACGCTCCGCATCGGTCGCCGCGCGCGGCTGCAGATCCGCGCCCAGCGTCGCATAGCGATAGCCGCAGGGATGCGCGTCGTGCGGGTAGCGGCCGTAGGCGGAGGCATAACCCACCGCCACCGCGCGCCACAGGTCGAAGCCCACGCTGATCGCGCCGGCGCGCAGTGCGGCATCGGTCCAGCCGGCGGCGCGCAGTTTCGCCAGCGCGTCCTTCTGCAACGCGTCCGCGGTCGTGCCGGACAGCAGGCCGCGCGCGGACAGCGCCGCGCACTTCGCGTCCAGGCCCGGCATCGCCGGAATGCCCAGCTGCGGCAGCGCGCAGGGCATCAGCAGCGCGGCCTCGGTGGTGTAGTCGTACAGGCTGCGCGCGCCGTGCCCTTCGGCCAGCACGTTGGGCTCGCCGGCCACCACTGCGTCCAGCCACGGCTCGCCGTCTTCCGCCGCGCGCAGCACCGCACCGCCACCGTTGGAAATGCCGACCGCAATCACGCGGGTGTTTTCGAAGGTGAACGGCGCCTGCTGCGGCAGCTGCGCATCGAGTGTGGCCAGCGCGAACTGCGCCGCCTGCTTGACGTGGCGCCCCCAGTCGGCCTCCGGGTTGTCCTGCGAATGCGCGTGCTTGTAGGCGATGCCGGAACCCACCGCCGGTGCCGGTTTGAACGCCAGCACGGCATCGGCCGGTGCCACCGTGCCGTCTTCGGCGATGCCCTGCCCCGCATCGAGATCGAAGTAATCGGTGCCCGCGCCCTTGTCGGTATAGGCCACTGCGCAGCCACGCGGCAGGCCCCACGCGCCGGCAACTGCAATTGCGCCGTAGATGCCGCGCGAGCCCGATGATGCGGCCACCACCACGCAGCGCTTGTTCGCATCGAAGGCATCCGGCAGCTGCACCAGCACGCGATGCGGCTGGCTTGCACCCGACACCCGCGCGAACGCACTGAATTCACGGCCCGGCACGTTCGCCATGCTGCCGTACAACGTGCCGTAACCGCCACCGGGCGAAAGATCGGCAATGCCGCGCCAGTTGCTCCACAACGCACGTTTGCGCAGTTCGGCCGGGCTCGGATGCGCGACGTCGGCGAAACCCGGCGGCAGCATCGACTGCAGGCCGGCAAGGCCCTGCCCGCCGGTGAGCAGGTCATCCTGCCCGCGATGTTCGGTGACGCGCGGCTGGCTGAACATGGCGGAAGTTCCTTTCGTGGCGGGCGCGGTGGCGCAGGCGGCCAGCAAGGCGGTGGCGGCCAGCAAGGCGCAATGACGGAGTGTGCTCATGCGCCGACCATAGCGCGCGCACCGGCACGGCGCATCGTACCTTCGTCCCACCCCGCCAGCGCGCGATCCTGCTAGCGTATGAAGCCCCCATTGTTCGCAAAGACAGGTTGCACCATGAGCGACATGTTCCTGCAAGGCCGCACCGCGCTGGTGACCGGCAGCACCTCCGGCATTGGCCTTGCCATCGCCAAGGGCCTTGCCGCCGCCGGCGCGAAGGTGGCGATCAACGGCCTGGGCACGCCCGAGCAGATCGCTTCCGCGATCGCCGATGTGGATGCCGCGGGCAACGGCGGCACGACGCACTTCGGTGCCGACCTGCGCGACCCCGCCGCCATCGAGGCGATGATGGCCGAGCTTGCCGGCTGGTCGAACGGCGGCATCGACATCCTGGTCAACAACGCCGGCATCCAGCACGCGGTGCCGCTGCACGAAATGCCGGTGGCGAAGTGGAACGACATCATCGCCATCAACCTGTCCTCGGCCTTCCACACCATGCGCACGGCGCTGCCGGCGATGGCGGGTCGTGGCTTCGGGCGCGTGGTCAATATCGCCTCGGTGCACGGTCTGGTGGCGTCGAAAGACAAGGCGCCCTACGTGGCCAGCAAGCATGGCCTCGTCGGGCTGTCCAAAGTCGCGGCGCTGGAATACGCCGCGCAGGGCAGCCGCGATTCGGGCGGCGTCACCGTCAACTGCATCTGCCCAGGCTGGGTGGAAACCCCGCTGATCGAGCCGCAGATCGAAGCGCGCATGCACGGCGGCAGCCGCGACGACGGCGTGCGTGCACTGCTGGCGGAAAAACAACCCAGCCTGCGCATGACCCTGCCCGCCGAGATTGCCGCGCTGGCGGTGTTCCTGTGCCGGCGCGAAGCCCACAACATCACCGGTGCCGCGCTGCCGGTGGACGGTGGCTGGTCTACCCAGTAAGCCATGTCATCGCTACTCATCGCCGATGATCACCCGCTGTTCCGCGCCGCCCTACGGCAGGCTGCGCGCGATGCACTGGGCGAGGTGGAATTGTTCGAAGCCGGCACGCTGGATGCCGTGCTGGCCTTACTGGACGCGCAGCCGCAGGTGGATCTGGTGCTGCTGGATCTGCACATGCCCGGCAACCACGGGTTGGCAGGCCTGGCGGCGATCCGCGCGCAGTTCCCGGGCGTGGCGGTGATCGTGGTGTCGGCCAATGACGATCCGCGCGTGGTGCGGCGCGCGCTGGATCACGGTGCCGCCGGCTACCTGCCAAAGAGCGCAGGCCTGGACGATCTGCGCGATGCCATCCGCCGCGTGCTGGCCTGCGAAACCTGGCTGCCGCCGGCCCTGCGCGCCAGCGTGGCGCGGGCACAGAGCGCGCCGCAGGATGCGGATCTGGCGGCGCGCCTGGCAAGTCTGTCGCCCCAGCAGTTCCGGGTGTTGGCACTGGTCGCCGAAGGCCTGCTCAACAAGCAGATCGCCGACCGCCTGGACGTGCAGGAACGCACCGTGAAAGCACATCTGACTGCCATCTTCGAACGTCTTGGCGTGCGCAACCGCACCCAGGCCAGCGTGGTGCTGCGCGAGCTGGAATTGCGCGACCCGGCGCGCCAGGTCCAGCATTGAGTCAATTCCGGATTGGCGAATTTTTCGCCACGATCATCGGCAGCCGCATCGGGAAACGGGCTCGGCACGTTATCCACATGCTTGTTCCTGTCTTCATCCACAGGCGTTGTGGACAACCCGCCTCAACCGGCGCTGCGTGCCGCCAGCAAGCGATCCATGACCGATTTCAATGCCAGCGGGCGCAACGGCTTCATCAACAGCGGCAACCCCGCTTCCTGTGCCGCGGCACGCACGACGCCGGTCTGATCCGCGCTGAGAATCAGGCAGGGCGCCGCCTCGAACTGCGCACCCAAACGGGCATGCAGCGCCACGCCGTCATCGCCATCGTCGAGATGGAAATCGAACACCCACAGATCGAATGACGCCTGCAGCAGTGCGTGTCGGGCACCATCGGAATCCTGCGCGGTTTCGACGTGGCAACCCCACTCCCGCAGCACTGCCGCCACGGCATCGCGCGCCAATGGCTCGTTGTCCACCACCAGCACGCGACGACCGGTGATCGCGCGGGGTTCCGGACGGCGCATCTGCGCGGCCTGCGTGTGCGGAACCGCGATCGAGAAACAGCTGCCAAGCCCGGGCGTGCTGCGCAGCTGCACTTGCGTCCCCAGCAGGTCGGCGATGCGTTTGCTGATCGACAATCCCAGCCCGAGGCCCTGCCCCGGCGCCCCATCACCGCGACGGAATTCCTCGAAAATGGCGGCCTGCTGATCCTGTGCGATGCCGCTGCCGGTGTCATGCACTTCGATGTGCAGTTGTCCGGCCCGATGCCGCACGCCCAGCAGGACGCTGCCTTTCGCGGTGTAGCGCAAGGCATTGGCAAGGAAGTTCTGCAGCACGCGCCGCAGCAATTGCGGATCAGTGTGCACCCACGCGCGGGTGGGGACGAACCGCAGCTGCAGGTCGCGTTCGCGGACAAGCACCCGAAACTGATCCACCAGCGGCTCCAGCACGTCCTCCAGCGGGAAAGCCCGGGTTTCCGGTACCAGACCGCCGGCCTCCAACCGCGACATGTCGAGCAAGGTGCCCAGCAGGTCGGTGGTGGAATCCAGCGCACCGCCCACCTGTCGCGCCAGTTCGCGCTGTTCGCCGTCCCCGCGCTGCTGCAAGGTGCCCACCAGCAGATGCGCGGCGTGCAGCGGCTGCATCAAGTCATGGCCGATCGCGGCCAGAAAGCGGCTCTTGGCATCGTTGGCATGTTCGGCCTCGCGTTTTGCCGCCTCCAGCAATGCAGTGCGCTCGACCACGCGTTGTTCCAGCGTTTCGTTGCTGCGCTTGAGCTGGTTCTCGGCCAGGCGGAAGGCGGTGACGTCGGTGAAGGTGGCCACGAAGCCGCCACCCGGCATCGGGTTGCCTCGAATCTCGATGATGCTGCCATCGGGGAAAATGCGTTCCGACAGATGCGATGTGCCGGCCCGCATGTGCTCCAGCCGGCGTTGCAGGGCGTCGTGCTCGCGGGCGATGCCGGCCACCTCGCGCAGCGCCCACGCCGAGGCATCGGCAATCGGCATGCCCACCCGCAACATGCCCGCGGGGAACCCGAAGATTTCGGCATAGCGCTTGTTCCACGCCACCAACTGCAACTGCGCATCCACCACGCTGATGCCCTGGCTCATGTTCTCCAGCGCCGCCTCCAGCACGCGCTGGTTGAAGCGCAGATCCTCGCTGGCTTCCCCCACGATGTTGGCCACGGTGTCCAGATCGACACCCGAGGCATCCCGGCGTGCCGCATCCAGCAACAAGCGCGCCGACGCGCTGCCCAGCACGGCCGCCAGCTCGTGCTCCAGCCGTGCTTCCAGTTGCGCAGGCACCGGCCCCGCAAGCGGCGCGCCCTGCAACAGCTCATCCACGCGGACAGCGGGCAGGAAGCGACGCCCGGCCATCCGCAAGGTATGGGTATCGCATGTGCGCGCCTGCGCATGCGCAGGCGAGCCGCGCAGGCTGGCGGCAATCAGGGTGGCCGCAGTGCCCACGAACAGGCTGACGCCCACCGCACGGCCCAGCCGGCTCCACCCGGTCAGGCCGAACATGCCTTCGGGGGCCAGCCAACTCTGCCCGAACGGCCCTGCATGCAGCCAATCCGGCTGCAAACCCAGCGCCGACGCCAGCAAGGGCACCAGCATCACCCAGCACCAGGCGGCAAACCCGGCCAGCACGCCCGCCGTTGCCGCATTGCCGGGTGTCTGCGGCCGCCAGATGGCAAAGGCCAAGGCCGGCATCAAGGTGGCCAGTGCGGAAAACGACACCGCACCGACATCCGCCAGCACCGCACTGCCGCTGACCAACCGGCCATAAGCCCAGCCCAGCAGCATGAGCGCGATGATGCCCACGCGCCGGAGCAGCAGCAATTCGCCACTGTGATCGCCGGCCTGGCTGCGTGCCCAGGCCCCGCGCAACAAGCCGGGGGCAAACCAGTGGTTGCCGATCATCAGGCTCAGGGTGAGGGTGCTGACGATCACCATGCCGGTGGCCGCGCTCAATCCCCCCAGGAACACCAGCAGGGCCATGCCGGCATTGTTCTGCGACAACGGCAATGCCAGCGCGTACATGTCGGTGGGCACCTTGTCTGCCAGCAACACGGCACCGGCACGGGCCAGGGGCAAGGTGGGCAGCGCGATCAGCAACAGATACAGCGGGAATTGCCAACGCGCCGTGCGCAAATCGCGCTCGTCCCGGCACTCCACCACGCCGACGTGGAACTGGTGCGGCATCAAGAACATCGCCAATGCACCCAGCAGCACCAGCGGCATGAAGCCGCCCGCGGACGAGGCCGGCGGCGGTGCCGGCAGGTGCGGCAAATCCCCCATCACTCGCCACACGAACATGCCCAGCACCAGCATCGCACCGAGCTTGAACAGGGATTCGAACGCCAGCGCCAGCACCAGCCCGCGGTTGTGTTCGGCGGCACTGACCCGCCGCGTGCCGAACAACATCGCGAACAACGCCATCGCCAGCGCCACGTACAAGGCCCCGTCGCGCCAGACCGGCGGCGGACCATCACTGGCGGCACGTATGCCGGTGGTGAGGGTGGCAAAACTCATGGTGATCGCCTGCAATTGCAGCGCGATGTAGGGAATCAGGCCCAGTACCAGCACCAGCGTCACCGTGGCGGCAAGCCAGGCATCCTTGCCCAGGCGGGTGGCGATGAAGTCGGCCAGCGATGTGGCATTGGTCTGGTGTGCCAGCCGCACCAGGCGCAGCAGGAACCAGATCGCCAGCGCATAACACAGGATTGCGCCGATGAAGGTGGGCGGCAGCGGCCAGCCGTAGCGCGCCGCCTGGGTGACGGTGCCGTAGAACGTCCACGAGGTGCAGTGCACCGCCAGCGACAGCGCATACACATGCCGCCAGTGTTTCGAAAATGCCGCCGGGTGGCGCTCGGCATACAAGCCGGTACCGAACAGCAGGCCCAGCCACAGCAGCGCGGCCACGACCACGGCCACCACGCTCAGCATGGGGCCGCCGTCAGGCATGGGAACGGGTTTGCATCATGTCCGCGCATTCCGGCGAGGATAACGCGACGGCGAGCCGAAGCCCGCCGTCGCGAGGGTGCCGCAGGTTGCCACAGCTCAGAAGTTGTAACGCACGCTCAGGCTGTACTGGCGCGGCGCGCCGTAGAAGCCGGTGTACACGCCCAGTGCGCGGTTGAGGTTGTAGCCGGTGGTCATGTAGTGCTTGTCGGTCAGGTTGGTGCCTTGCAAGGACACCGTCCAGGCCGGGTTGATGTTCCAGATCACGCCGGCACTGAGCAGGCCATAACCCTCCTGGGTGATCGGCGGGCGACCATAGGGCGGCACCTCGGCACGAAGGATTTCGGTGGTGGCCACGACCTTCGACTGGTAGTGGTAGCCCACGCGTGCCGACAGATCGCCATGCCCCACCGGGGTGCGATATTCAAGATTGATGCCGCCGGAGAACTTGGGCGCATTGGTGAACGCCTGCTCGTGCGCGATGTTCACGCCGGCATACTTGAATTCGTCGTACTTCGGATCCAGCCAGGCCAGGTTGCCGGTGATCGACCAGTGCACGCTCGGCAACCACTGGTATTCCACTTCCAGACCGTTGACCGTGCCCGAGCCGGCATTGGTGAAATCGCCGAAGAACGCGTCATCGATGCCATCGCCATTGCTGTCGTAGGCCGTGAACACGGACAGCTGGATGTCCTTGTACTTGTTGTGGAAAGCGGCAAGGTTGAGGAACATCGTCTGGTCCAGCAGGCCCAGCTTGGCGCCCACCTCGTAGCTGTCCACCTGCTCATCCTTGAACGGATCGGCCGAACGCGGCACGGCGGTGGCCTGGGCGCGGATGTTGTAGCCACCCGACTTGAAACCACGGCTGGCCGAGCCGTACACCATCACGTTGTCATTGACCTGGTAGTCCAGCGAGATCTTCGGCGACATGTTGCGGAAGCCGATGGTCTTGTCGAAGTTGGCCGACACCACGCCATTGGGGGTCTGGAAGGTGGCGTCCTTGTAGCCGATGTTGCGCACGATCGCGTGCTTGTCTTCCTTGGTGTAGCGCACGCCCGCATCCAGCTTGAGCCTCTCGCTCAGATCGAAGCTCCAGTCCGCATACAGCGCGTAGCTCTTGGTATACACCTTGCCCTGGGTATCACCGAACAGCAGGTTGAAGAAATTGTTCAGCACCTGGCCACCGGCGTAGCCGTCGAACACGTAGAAGCCCATGACCCCGCGCGACTTGCCGCCGCCGTCGTACATCGCCTGGATCTCGTTGGTGATCTGCTGGTCGTTGTAGAACGCCTTGACGTCGGCGATCTTGGCCTGGGTGACATCGAAATCGATATTGGTTTCGGTATCGGATTCGCGCTTGGCCAGCACGTACTTGAACGTCCAGTCCTCGCTGGCCCGGAAGTTGGCAGTCATCGACGCGCCGCTCATCGTCGTGTGGTTGACGTTCGGCATGCCATTGCGCACGTCGTAGCGGCTGGCCAGCGGCGGCGTGTTGGGAACGAAGCGGTTGGACTCCAGCAATTGGGCGCCGCGGACACCGGAGTTGTCCTTCATGTGATCCAGCGCGAACTGCAGATCGAACGCATCGGTGACATAGGCGCCCAGATTCATGCGATAGGCCAGGATGTCCTTGTCGCTGACGCGGTCGCCGGTGACGATGTTTTTGCCGAAGCCATCATTGTTGAGGCTGGCGATCGAAATGCGGCCACGCAGGTATTCGCTGCCGCCAAGCCCACCGCCCACCGCAGCCTTGAAGTCGCGCTGGCCGTAATTGCCCACGGTCACCGAACCAAAGCCGTTGAAATCGGCACGCAGGCCCTTGGAGATGTACTTGATCGCACCGCCGATGGTGTTCTTGCCGTACAAGGTGCCTTGCGGGCCGCGCAGCACCTCGATGCGATCCACGTCGAACACGTCCAGCAGCGCACCCTGCGGGCGGGCGATGTAGACGTCATCCATGTACAAGCCCACGCCCGGATCCACGCCCCACAGCGGGTCGGACTGGCCGACGCCGCGGATGTAGGCGGTCAAGGTGGTGTTGGAGCCGCGCGCGGCGTAAATGGTGAGGTTCGGCACCTGGGTGCCGAGGTCGGAAATGTCGCGGATGTTGAGCTTGTCCAGCGCCTCGGAAGTGAATGCAGTGACCGCCACCGGCACTTCCTGCAAGGTTTCCTCGCGTTTGCGCGCCGTCACCTTGACGCTCTCCAGCGTGGTGGTCTTGCGCGCTTCCGGTTTGGTTGCAGTTGCTTCCTGCGCCATCGCAGGTGCAGCAAACAACATCGAAACCGCCAACGCGCCGTGGATCGCCAGACTCAACTGCTTGCGTTTCATCGCCCCTTCCTCCCGGGATATGCAGAACCAGCGGACGGATGCCGCCATTGCCGTGCACGGTAGGCGTTCGCCGCGCGCGGCGGCATTGGACGTTCGGACAATGGGCCGGGGCGGCACACGCGCCGACACTCCCTGACGGAATTCCGCCACGGGGATGGCAATGTCGTTTCTGATCGTGTTGGCCGCACTGTGTTTCCTGATGCTGGTGGCGTACCGCGGCCACAGCGTGATCCTGTTCGCGCCGGTGGCGGCGCTGGGCGCGGTGTTGCTGACCGACCCGGTGCTGGTGGCACCGATGTTCACCGGCCTGTTCATGGACAAGATGGTCGGCTTCCTGAAGCTGTACTTCCCGGTGTTCCTGCTGGGCGCGCTGTTCGGCAAGGTGATCGAGCTGTCCGGGTTTTCCAAATCGATAGTGTCCGCCACCATCCGCGTGGTCGGTGCGCAACGGGCGATGCTGGCCATCGTGCTGGTGTGCGCGCTGCTGACCTACGGCGGGGTGTCGCTGTTCGTGGTGGTGTTCGCGGTGTATCCGTTCGCCGCAGAGATCTTTCGCCAGAGCAACATCCCCAAGCGTCTGATCCCCGGCACCATTGCGCTGGGCGCGTTCACCTTCACCATGGACGCCCTGCCCGGCACGCCGCAGATCCAGAACATCATTCCCACCACCTTCTTCGGCACCAACACCTGGGCGGCGCCGGTGCTGGGCTCGCTGGGCGGGGTGTTCATCCTCATCACCGGCATGCTGTACCTGGACTGGCGCCGCCGCGCGGCGCTGCGCAAGGGCGAAGGCTATGGCGATGCCGCGACCCTGTCCAACGAACCGGCGGCCTTCACCGGCGGCAAGCTGGCGCACCCGCTGCTGGCGATCCTGCCCTTGCTGCTGGTGGGGGTGGTCAACAAGCTGCTGACCGGCTGGATTCCCGACCTGTACGGCGAGAGCACCAGCTTCGTGCCGGCGGTGATTGGCAACGCCAAGCCGGTGGTGCAGGAAGTCGGCAAGCTCACCGCGGTGTGGGCGGTGGAAGGCGCGCTGTTGTGCGGCATCGCCTGCGTGCTGCTGCTGGCGTGGAAGCCGGTGAAAGCCAGTTTTGCCGAAGGCAGCAAATCGGCCATTGCCGGCGCGCTGCTGGCCGGCATGAACACCGCTTCGGAATATGGTTTCGGTGCGGTGATCGCGGCCCTGCCCGGCTTTCTGGTGGTCGCCCACGCGCTGGGTTCGATCCCCAACCCGCTGGTCAACGAAGCGGTGACGGTGACGGCACTGGCCGGCATCACCGGCAGTGCCTCGGGCGGGATGAGCATTGCGCTGGCGGCGATGGCCGACAGCTTCATCGCCAATGCCCACGCCGCCGGCATCCCGATGGACGTATTGCACCGCGTCGCCGCGATGGCCTCCGGCGGCATGGACACCCTGCCCCACAACGGCGCCGTCATCACCCTGTTGGCGGTCACCGGCCTGAGCCATCGGCAAGCCTACAAGGACATTTTCGCGGTCACCTGCATCAAGACGCTGGCGGTGTTCGTGGTGATCGGCCTGTACTACGGCTTCGGCTGGGTGTGACGGGCACGGGCTAAAATCGTGCGGTGACTTTCCCGCCGCGCAAGATCATCCACGTCGACATGGACGCGTTCTACGCGTCGGTGGAGCAGCGCGACGATGCTTCGCTGCGCGGCAAGCCGGTGGTGGTGGCCTGGAAAGGCGCGCGTTCGGTGGTATGCGCCGCCAGCTACGAGGCGCGCACATTCGGCATCCGCTCGGCGATGCCGGCACTGCGGGCGGAAAAACTGTGCCCGCACGCCATTTTCGTGCCGCCGGATTTTTCCCGTTACAAAGCCGTGTCGAAGCAGGTGCGCGGGATCTTCGAACGCTATACCGACCGCATCGAACCCTTGTCGCTGGACGAAGCCTACCTCGATGTCACCGTACCCAAGCGCGATCTCGGCAGCGCCACCGCGATTGCCAGCGAAATTCGTGCCGCGATTTTCGCCGAAACCCGGCTCACCGCCTCCGCCGGCATCGCACCCAACAAGTTCCTGGCCAAGATCGCCAGCGACTGGAACAAGCCGAACGGGCAGTTCGTGGTGAAGCCGGCGATGGTGGATGCTTTTCTTGCGCCGCTGGCGGTGGGCAAATTGCCGGGCGTGGGCAAGGTGATGGAAGCGAAGCTGGCCGAACTCGGCATCACCACCTGCATGGATCTGCGCCGGTTCGGCGCGGAGCCGCTGG
Organism: Lysobacteraceae bacterium; assembly: GCA_028868545.1. GTDB lineage: Bacteria > Pseudomonadota > Gammaproteobacteria > Xanthomonadales > Xanthomonadaceae > Thermomonas. Next base: position 75,156 of record JAGWUF010000002.1, read on the forward strand.
AGGCACGCTTCGGGCGCTGGGGGCGGCGCTTGCACGAGTTGGCGCACGGACTGGACGCGCGCGAGGTGCAAACCGAACGCCCCACCGTGCAGATTTCCAGCGAAGACACCTTCCCCACCGACCTGCTGCTGGATGCATTGCCACCGCATATCCGCCGTCTGGCGGCATCCACCTGGGCCGGCTATGGCAAGGAATGGCAGCGCCACCCCGGCCGCATCGCCCGCACCGTGGTGCTGAAGCTCAAGACCGCCGACTTCCGCACCCTTACCCGCAGCCTGACTGCCACTGCGCCACCCACCAGCGAAACCGCACTGGCGCAAACCGCCTGCGACCTGCTTGCGCGCGTGGGCCTGCCCACGGACACGCGCTACCGGCTGGTGGGCGTGGGGCTGTCGGGCTTTGCCGAGATCGACGGCAGCCTGGCACAGGAGGATTTGTTTGCCTCTGCCGTTTGAAGACGTCCCCGTTCAAAGCCGTCCCGGGGAAAAGCCCCTCTGCGGCCGCATGCCCTGACGCCTGGCGTGGAATCTTTGCTCGATTCCGACAGGTCAGGATGCGGCCATGACCACTGCGCGCCGTGCGACACCCTCGGTTTCTCCGTTCGCGGAGGACTTGCGCGGCATTTGCCGATTGTTGATGGAGGGGGTCCGGGCCACCACCGACCTTGCCGAGAACGTGCACGCCAATGTGTTGGGTGTGCCGGCGCGGGTGCTGGTTGGTGCCGGCGGCACGCGCACGCGCGGCATTGCACGACTTGCCTATTCGGCCGTTCGTGGCACGTCCGATCTGGTGGGCAGCGGACTGGAGGGTGCATTGACCAAGCTGTCCAGGCACCTGCCTGAAGATGCCGCATCGCCGCGCCGTGACGCGATGTTGGCGGTCCTCAACGGCGTATTGGGTGACCATTTGCAGACCAGCGGAAACCCACTGGCGATTCAGGCCACGTTGCGCAGCCAAGGCCAGCCGCTGCGGCGGGATGGGCAAGGCCGGCTCATCGCGCCGCCTGCGGCCACCGAAAAACTGCTGATTCAAGTGCACGGTCTGTGCATGAATGCCGCGCAGTGGCGGCATCAGGGCCATGATCACGGCGCACAGCTGGCGGCCGACCACGGGTATACCGCCGTGCATTTCCACTACAACACGGGCCTGACCATCGCCAGCAATGGGCGCGAGCTGGCGCGATGGCTGCAAGGTTTGTTGGCGGCATGGCCGGTGCCGATCGAACGCTTTGCCATCCTCGCGCACAGCATGGGCGGACTGGTGACGCGGGCGGCGTTGCTGGAGGCCGACGCACAGTCGCAAGCCTGGGTGCAGCAGCTGGATCAGGTGGTATTTCTGGGCACGCCCCACCACGGTGCGCCGCTGGAACGCGCCGGGCACCTGCTGCAAGCCACGCTGGGGTTGACGCCCTGGACGGCGCCGTTCGTGCGTATTGGTGCGTTGCGCAGTGCCGGCATCCGCGACTTGCGTCACGGCAGCCTCACCGACCCGCTGTCCATCACGCAAGCGGTTACGGCATCCCCCAGGCACTCCGTTTTCCACCCGTTGCCCAGCGGCATACGCGGGTATGCGGTAGCGGGCTCCACGCAGGCGGCCGCGAGCAACCGGCGCATGCCCCGTGGCGATGGCCTGGTGCCCATCACCAGTGCCCTGGGCGAACACCGTGACCCCCGCCGCAGCCTGCACCTGCCTCCTGCGCACACGCTGCGGGTGATGGGCACGGGACATCTGGCCCTGCTCAGCAGCCCCGATGTTTACCGCCAGCTGGAGCATTGGCTGGCCTGATGAAGGTGCAAGCCTGTGGCACGGCACTGCTTTCGCCCCTTGTCGCCTTGCCCTACCCTTGGCGGATGAACGACATCCATGCCACTGCGCGATTGACCGCACAGCAACGCAAGACGCTGTTCCTCGCTGCGTTGGGCGGCGCACTGGAGTTCTATGACTTCGTGGTGTTCGTGTTCTTCGCCACCACCATGGGCGCGCTGTTTTTCCCGGCCGACATGCCGCCGTGGCTGAAGCTGGTGCAGACCTTCGGCATCTTCGCCGCCGGCTACCTGGCGCGGCCGCTGGGCGGTGTGGTGATGGCGCATTTCGGCGACATCACCGGACGCAAGCGGATGTTCATGCTCAGCATCCTGCTGATGGCCATCCCCACCCTGCTGATGGGCCTGCTGCCCACCTTTGCGCAGATCGGCGTGGCCGCACCCATCCTGCTGCTGGTGCTGCGCATCCTGCAGGGGGCGGCGATCGGTGGCGAGGCGCCGGGGGCATGGGTGTTCGTCAGCGAGCACGTGGCCGCGAACCGCCGCAACTTCGCCTGCGGTGGATTGTCGCTGGGCCTGCTGGCCGGCATCCTGCTGGGCTCGCTGGTGGCACTGGTCATCAACACGCAACTGGATGACGTCCACCTGCTGGCCTGGGGCTGGCGCATCCCGTTCGTGCTGGGGGGCGTGTTCGGCCTGCTGGCACTGCATCTGCGCCGGCAATTGCACGAAACCCCGGTGTTTGCGGAACTGCAAGCCCAGCGCCGGCTGGCGCAGGAGTTGCCGCTCAAGGCCGTGCTGCGCGAACACGCCGGCGCGGTGGCGCTGGGCATGTTGCTGACCTGGCTGCTCACCGCTGCGGTGGTGGTGACCATCCTGATGATGCCCACCTTCCTGCAGGGCATGGGCGTGTCACGCAGCGATGCGCTGACCGGCAACGCACTGGCGGTGTTGGCGGCGATGGCGTCGAACCTGATCGCCGGCGCGCTGGCTGACCGGTTTGGTGCCGGCCGCGTGCTGTCGCTGTGGAGTCTGTTGCTGGGGGCGGCGTTCTGGGGGTTTTTCCACGCCGCCCAGACCGGCGCGTATTCGCACGCGCTGTATGCGCTGGCCGGCAGTGCGGTGGGGCTGACCGCGATGATCCCCGCCATCGCACTCGCCGGATTCCCCGCGCAGGTGCGCTTTTCGGGCCTGTCGTTTTCCTACAACGTGGCCTACGCGATCGCCGGCGGCCTGACCCCGGTGTTGCTCAGCCTGGCGCTGAAAACCAACCCCGCCGCGCCGCTGCACTACATGCTGGCGATGGCGGCGCTGGGGCTGGTGCTGGGTGCGGTGGTGGAAGTCAGGGACGCACGCTAGGTCAAGGCAATGTGCCCGACGTCACCGGCAGTTCGATGAAGCTGGCCTGTTGCGGCGTGGCCCAGATCCGCTGGGTGGCCTTGCGATAGTCGCCGGGTTTGGCGTTGAAGATGTTGCCGACGAAGGTCTGCGGGTTGCGGTCGTACAGCGGGAACAGGCTGGACTGGATCTGCACCATCAGCCGATGACCGGGCTTGAGCACATGGTTCACGTTGGGCAGGTCGAAACGGTAGGCCAGTGCCGCATCGGGCTGCAGCGCCCTGGGCTGTTCGAAACCTTCGCGGTAGCGGCCGCGGAAGATGGTGAGCGCAATCGGCAGTTCGAAGCCGGCCAGCTTCGGGTCATCGGGATATTGGTCGGGATAGACGTCGATCAGCTTCACTACCCAGTCGCTGTCGCTGCCCGAGGTGGATGCGAACAGGTGCGCCACCGGCACGCCGGCCAGCGACAGCGGCGCGGCGAGCGGTGCGCTGGTGTAGCTGAGCACATCGGTGCGGCCATCGACGAAGCGCTGGTCACGCACCAACCAGGTGGTCCACGTCGCGCGGTCGCCCATGTCCACCGGGCGCGGCACGAACGGCACCGGCTTGGCCGGGTCGGACACATATTCGGCATACGCCGCGCCGGCGGTGGCCAGGCTGCCCCCCAGGCTGCCATCGGCATGCAGGTACAGCGGCACGGAGGTGTGCGGGCAGCCCTGCGTGCAGCTTTGCGGCCACGTCCGGTAGCTGTCCCAGCGTTTGCTGGCGGCGTCGTAGACCCAGACCGGTGGCGTTCTGGCCACTGGCGCGCCGGGCTTCAGGTATTGGTCGAAGAACGGCTTGAGCACGTCGCGCCGCCATTGCAGCGCGGTGTCGCCTTCGAACTTCAGATCGCCCAGGGTGCTGCCATCGTAATTGGCCTGGCTGTGCCGCCACGGGCCCATCACCAGGAAGTTGCGGGTGTTGTCGCCGTCCTTGCCTTCCCACGCCGCCCAGGCATGGTTGGCACCGTACATGTCTTCCTGATCCCACAACCCCTGCTCCCACATCGTGGGCACGGTGATCGCAGGCAGCCTGGCCAGCAGTTTGTCCAGGGCTTGTGCCTGCCAGTAGCCGTCATAGGCTGGGTGCTCCAGCAGCTTGCGCCAGGCCGGCAGCTGCTCCAACCCGGCGGCGCGCGCAAAATCGCCCACCGCACCTGCGCGCAGGAAATTGCTGTAATCGTCATTGCTGGTGCGCGCAATGCCCACCCCCTCGCCACGGGCGGTGGTCTGGCCGGTGAGGTAGCCCAGATTGATTTGCCGATAGGCCCCGTTCTGGAACCAGTCATCGCCGATCCAGCCGTCGATCATCGGGCTTTCCGGTGCCGTCACCTTCAGTGCCGGGTGCGGATCCAGCAGCGCCATCACCACCGTGAAGCCTTCGTAGGACGAGCCCAGCATGCCCACCCGACCGTTGCTTTCGGGCAGGTTTTTCACCAGCCAGTCGATGGTGTCCCAGGCGTCGGTGCTGTGGTCGATCCCGGTCTTGTTCAGCGGCCCGCGCGGCGGCCGGGTCATCACGTACTCGCCTTCCGAACCATACTTGCCGCGCACGTCCTGGAACACGCGGATATAGCCGTCTTCGGCGAACACGCCATCGCCCTGCGGCAGCGCATCCACATAGGTGGCGGCATTGGGCGTGCGGTCGGCGCGCTTGGCTGCGTTGTAGGGCGTGCGCGTGAGCAGGATCGGCGCCGCGTGCGCGCCTTTGGGCATCAGGATGACGGTGTAGAGCTTCACCCCGTCGCGCATCGGGATCATCACCACGCGCTTGCTGAAATCACGTTGCGTCTCGGGCGCCACGAATTTCCTGCCGGTGATGTCCGGCGCCATCGGCGCAGTTTGCGCCAGCGCGCTGCCAGCCAACAGCAACGCCAGGGCCAATGTCGTCGCCCGCATCATGGGTTGCATCCGCATCGCACCGTCCTCCACCAATCCAGTGCCGCAGTGTTGCACGCCTGCAGCACATCGGTCAGCGTGCCTGACCGCACTCCGCATGGGCCGCAGCGTGGGGGTATGCTGGCGAATGGTGCTGCCGCTGTCGCAGGTTATCTGTCGGTTTCGACCCGACGTTGCAGATAGGCCAGCGCCGCTTCCACCTGGTCGATCAGGATCAGGCAAAGTTCACCCGGCTGCAGTTTCGCCAATGCGCGGTCGATGGCGTTGAATTCGCCATGGACTTCTTCGATCACGGTGGTGCGCGATGCACCCTGCAAGCCCTCGTGCAGCAGGCGCAGCACCTCGCCATCGCTGCGACCGCGCTGGCAGGCATCCTGGTAGAGGATGACCTCGTCGAACGCCGCCCCCAGAATGCGGGTCTGCTGGCGGATGTCCTCATCGCGGCGATCGCCGGCACCGCTGATCACCACCGTGCGCCGGCGCGCCGGCATGTTCTCGACGGCGGCCACCAGCGCCTGCATGGCATCCGGGTTGTGGCCGTAATCGGCGATCAGGGTTGCACCGCGGTAGTCCATGATGTTGAAGCGGCCGGGAGCATTGTCGGCGTCGGTCTGGAAGCTGGCCAGACCTTGCCGGATCACGCCCCAATCCAGTTGCAGCGCCCAGCCGGCAGCCAGCGCGGCCATCGCGTTCTCCACCTGGAAGCCGATGCTGCCATTGCGGGTCAAGGGCACGCCGGCCAGCGGCAGCCGGGCTTCGAAACTCCCCTCGCTGGCCACCAGGTCCCCGTTCTGCAACGTGACCACGCGACCGCCCTGGGTTCGGTGGGTGGCGATGACCGGGTGGCTGGCATCGGCAGCGAAGAAAATCACCTTGCCCGGGCACTGCGCCGCCATCGCCGCCACCGCCGGGTCGGCGGCGTTGAGGACGGCATGGCCGGTTCTGGCGACATTGCGCACGATCACGCGCTTGAGCACCATCAAGTCTTCGAGGGTGGTGATGAAGTTCAAGCCCAGGTGGTCACCGGTACCGATATTGGTGACCACCGCGACGTCGGCATGATCGAACGCCAGCCCTTCGCGCAGCAGCCCGCCGCGGGCGGTTTCGAACACCGCTGCGTCCACCCGCGGGTTCATCAACACGTTGCGGGCACTGCGCGGGCCGGAACAATCCCCGGAATCCACTTGCTGCGAATTGACATACACGCCATCGGTATTGGTCATGCCGACGGTCAGGCCGCGGGTGCGCAACAGATGCGCGATCAGGCGAACCGTGGTGGTCTTGCCATTGGTGCCGGTGACCGCAACCACCGGAATGCGGCCGTTCTCGCCGGCCGCAAACATGTGGTCGACGACCGCCTTGCCGACATCGCGGCCCCTGCCGAACGACGGTGACAGATGCATGCGCAAGCCCGGCGCGGCATTGACCTCGACGATGCCGCCACCCTGCTCTTCCAGCGGTCGCAGCACGCTGTCGCAGACCACATCCACCCCGCAGATATCCAGCCCGATCATCTGCGAGGCTTCCACCGCGCGGGCCGCCACTTCCGGGTGCACATCGCCGGTGACATCGGTGGCAGTGCCGCCGGTGGACAGGTTGGCATTGTTGCGCAACACCACGCGGCGCCCCTTTTCCGGAACGGCGTCGGCATCCAGGCCCTGCTTTTGCAGGGTTTGCAGGGCGATTTCGTCGAAGCGGATCCGGGTCAGGGACGTGGCGTGGCCCACGCCGCGGCGGGGGTCGGCATTGACCTGCTCCACCAGCTGGCGCACGGTCAGCACGCCATCGCCGATGACGTTGGGCGGTTCGCGGCGTGCCGCTGCCACCAGTTTGTTGCCCACCACCAGCAATCGGTAATCCCCGCCCGGCAGATAGCGTTCCACCAGGATGTCATCGCGGAACCCCTGCGCCACCTCGAAGGCACGCTTGATCTCGGCTTCGCCCTGCAGGTTGACGGTGACCCCCTTGCCCTGATTGCCGTCCAGCGGCTTCACCACCACCGGCAAGCCGATCTGCTGCGCTGCCACCCAGGCATCGTCGGCATCCTGCACCGGGCGTCCTTCCGGCACCGGCACGCCGGCGGCGCGCAGCAGTTTCTTGGTCAGCGCCTTGTCCTGCGCAATCGCTTCGGCAATGGCGCTGGTGCGATCCAGTTCCGCGGCCTGGATGCGGCGCTGCTTGCTGCCCCAGCCCAGCTGCACCAGACTGCCGGAGGTCAAACGGCGGCAGGGAATCCCGCGATTGACCGCCGCCTCCACGATGGCATCGGTACTTGGCCCCAGACGCACTTCTTCGTCCAGATCACGCAGACGGGCCAGGGCATCGGGCAGATCGAACGCGGTGTCGGCGCGCGCGGCCTGACAGAGTGTTTCCGCCAGCTGCAACGCCAGCCGACCAACCGGCTCCTCGCTGTATTCGACGACGATCTGGTAAATGCCGGGCTGCACGGTCTTGGCCGTACGGCTGAAGGTGACCGGGCAACCGGCCTGGGCCTGCAGGCACAGCGCCGCCACTTCCAGCGCATGCGCCAGGGTCAGGGTGTCGGACTGGCGGGTGGCACGCAGGAACCCCAATTCGGGAAACCGCTCACGCAGGCGATCTTCGAAGCCGGGCATGCTGGACAACGGTCGCTCGCCTTCGGACAGGGTCACGATGGCCTCGATCGCGGTGCGGCGCGTCCACAGGTTGGGCCCGCGCAGGGCTCGGATCCGTGAAATTTCCATCACGCACTCTTCTGGTCGAGGGAACGGGCGGCGGCAGCCAGCTCCTGTTCAAATTGTTCGATTCCGGCAGGGATCAGGTCCACCGGCACATCCATTGCCCAGCAGGCCGCAACCGCCGCGAGCACGGCTTCCCGCTGTTCCGCGGAGGCCGAGGCGCCGGTCAGATCGAACCGGCTCAGACGGGCCAGCGGCTCTTCATTGCTGCCGGTGGCAAGGATGATGGCGCCGTTGCGCACGAACACCGCCCGTCCACCCTGTTCCAGATGCGCATCCAGCGGTGCGGCATCGACATCGGCGGCGTAGAAGATCACTTCGCCATCGCACAGGCCGGCCATGTCCACCAGCGCGGGCTCGGCTGCATTGAGCACGGCCGCCCCGCCCTGCAGCACCACGTCGACCTGGGTGCGCAGTACCGCATGCAACCGCTCGGGTGTGTCGATGTAGAACCCCTGCAAGCCTGCATCCGCCTGCGCATCGGTGACCACGGCCACCTGGCAGCGGTCATACGGCAGGCCTTCGGCAAGAATCGAGCGGGCGCTGGTTTCGATCACGGCCGCGTCGATGGCGCGATTGATCAGCAACCGTTCCCCGCCATCGAAGTGGTTGCTCGGCCGCGTGTCCAGCACCCGCTGATCCAGCTGCAAGCCGGCGCTGCAGGCCAGGCCGACATGGCGGCCCGACAGGTGCAGCAGGCGAGCGACGAGGCCCGACAACAGCGCGGTTTCACGCTGCCCCAGCACCCCCACGACCGGGATCCGCCCGCTCTCGCCCGCCGGGAACAGATGATCGACGATGGCCTGCCCCGCCGGCCGCGGCTTGCCGATGGCAGGCTTCAGGTGCATCAACAGACTGGGGCCGGCATTGACTTCGACGATGGCACCCCGGGTTTCCTGCAGGGGTTTGCCGATGTCTTCGGTCACCAGATCGATCCCGGCGATATCCAGGCCCACCACGCGCGCAGCCAGTACACCTGCCTCCACGACCTCCGGATGCACTTCGTCGGTGACATCGAAGGCCATGTTGCCGTGGCGCAGGATCAACACCTTGTGCCCGTCGGCGGGAACCGAATCCGGACCGAACCCCTGTCGCTGCAGTTCGTGCAGGGCAATCGGTTCGCGTTCCAGCAACAAGGTTTCCAGCGGGAAGCTTTCTTCCTCGCCACGGCGGGGGTCGGAGTTGATCTGCAGGTCGATCAGCTCCCGGATGCTGGAATGGCCGTCGCCGACGACTTCGGCGGTGAAGCCCTTGTTGGCGGCGACCAGTTTTCCGGCCACCACCAGCAGGCGGTGCTCGACACCCTGGATGAAGCGTTCGACCATCACCTCGCTGCCTTCTTCCAGCGCACCGGCATATGCGGTCTCGACCTGCGCGCGGGTGGTCAGGTCGGCGAACACGCCACGCCCGTGATTGGCATCGGTGGGTTTCACCACCACCGGCAGACCGATGTCCTCGGCGGCCACCCAGGCATCTTCCGCATTCTCCACCACGCGCCCTTCCGGCACCGGCACGCCGCAGCTGGCCAGCAGCGATTTGGTCAGATCCTTGTCGCGGGAAATGCTTTCGGCAATCGCGCTGGTGTGTTCGGTTTCGGCGGTCCAGATCCGGCGTTGCCGGTTGCCGTAGCCCAATTGCACCAGATTGCCGTCGGTCAAGGCCAGATGCGGAATCCCGCGGTCGCTGGCGGCATCGACAATCGCGGCCGTGCTTGGCCCCAGCAGGCGGCGATCGGCCAGTTCGCGCACCGGCTGCAGGCGTTCGGCCAGCGCGAACGGAAGATCGTTGATTGCCGCCATCAGCAGGTCGCGCGCCAAGGCCAGACAGGCGCGGCCCACGGTTTCCTCGCGCACCCGGATGGCGACCTTGTAGATGCCGCGCGGCCCCGCCTCGCGCGCCTTGCCGAAGCCGGTCTGCATTCCCACCTGGTTCTGCAGCTCGATGGTGACATGTTCCAGGATGTGCGCCGGCCAGGTGCCTTCCTGCAGCCGCTGCACGAAGCCACCTACTGTTCCAGGACTGCAGCGGTGCTCCTGCAGGCCGGGCAACCAGGCCAGCAGACGCTCGGTGAAGCCCGGAATCAGGTTGGAGGGGTAGTCCTCCAGGCCGCCGATGTCCACCCAGGCTTCCAGTACCGGGCGATAGGTCCACAGATTCGGCCCACGCAGATAGGTGACCCGCAAGAAAGTGATGTCGTTGTGCGTCATGAGTGGTGTGTCGGGCAATTCATGCTGTGCGCAGCAGCGGCTGGTTGCGCTTGATCGAACGGTTGCACGGGTTGCCTGCGCATCCTGTCACACCCGCACCAGCGATTGCAGCAGCGCTGTTGCCCACTCTCCGTCGTTATACTTCCGGGCCTCAAGCCCCGCATTCAGCCTAGCGCAGGCCGATGGGCGCGTCATGTTACGGAATATTTAAAGTACTCATCCATGCCGCACGCTCCCAGCCCCGACAGCCCGCATCCTCACGCAAGCCTGCCCGAGGCCTGCCACGGGTTGGCCGAGTCCTGGCGCGCGCCGCTCCAGATGCAATTGCAACCCGGTGAAACCGCGTTGGCTGCGTTTTCGATCGACCTGGATGACGACCTGCATTTTGGCAACGGCGTGCTGGTGTTGACGGACCGCCGCCTGCTGGCACAGCCGCCGCAGGCCACGCATTGGCAGAGCTGGCCGTTGTCACCGACACTGAGCCTGCGCCATGGCGATCATGCCGGCGTGGGGCTGGTCGAACTGGTGGATGCGCATGCCCGTCTGTTCCGTTGCCGTTTCACCCTGAACCAGAACGTGGCCGCCCTGCGGCTGGTGAGCCTGTTCGATCGCCAGGTCGCCAGCGGGCAGCCCGGGCAAACGCAACCGGACGACGACGACGGCAGCCTGTGCCCGATCTGCAAGGCACCGCTGCCGGCCGACGAGGACGAATGCCCCACCTGCGCGCGTGAGCTGCACACGCCGCCCTCCACCTGGACCCTGCTCCGGCTCTGGCGGTTTGCGCGGCCCTACAAAAGCCAGCTGCTGGCCGGTTTCTTGCTGACCCTGGCATCCACCGGCGCCACCCTGGTGCCGCCGTACCTGACCATGCCCTTGATGGACAAGGTACTGATCCCGTTCCAGAACGGTCGCGACATCGACCACCAACTGGTGCTGTTGCTGCTGGCCGGCATTCTCGGATCGGCGCTGGTTGCCTGGTTCCTGGGCTGGGCCCGCACCTACATCCTGGCACTGGTGTCCGAACGCATCGGCTGCGACCTGCGCACCGTGACTTACGAGCACCTGCTGAAATTGTCGCTGGAATATTTCGGCGGCAAGCGCACCGGCGATTTGATGGCGCGGATCGGTTCGGAATCCGACCGCATCTGCCTGTACCTGTCCGTGCACCTGCTCGACTTCGCCACCGACGTGCTGATGCTGGCGATGATTGCGGGCATCCTGTTTTCGATCAACGCCAAACTGGCGCTGGTGACCTTGCTGCCGTTGCCGCTGATCGCGTGGATGATCCAGCTGGTGCGCGACCGGCTGCGCAACGGATTCGAGAAAATCGACCGGGTCTGGTCGGAATTGAGCAACGTGCTGGCCGACACCATCCCCGGCATTCGCGTGGTCAAGGCTTTCGCCCAGGAAGGCCGCGAAGCGCATCGTTTCCGCGTGGCCAACCGCCACTATCTGGCGGTCAACGACAAACTCAACAAGGTCTGGTCGCTGTTCACGCCCACCGTGACCTTGCTGACCGAGCTGGGCCTGATCGTGGTCTGGGCCTACGGCATCTGGCTGGTGTCCCGCCACCAGATCACCGTGGGCGTGCTGACCGCCTTCCTTGCCTACATCGGCCGCTTCTACACCCGCCTGGACTCGATGAGCAGGATCGTGTCGGTCACCCAGAAAGCCGCCGCCGGCGCCAAGCGCATCTTCGATATCCTCGACCACGTCTCCAGCGTGCCAGAACCTGCCAAACCGGTGCATCTGCCCGCCGTGCAAGGCGCGATCAGCCTGCGCGACGTCGGCTTCCGCTATGGCAACCGCGGAGTGATCCGCGGCCTGAACCTGGAGATCCAGCCGGGGGAAATGATCGGCCTGGTCGGCCACAGCGGTTCCGGCAAGAGCACCCTGGTCAACCTGATCTGCCGGTTCTACGACGTCACCGAAGGCGCGATCCTGGTGGATGGCGTGGATATCCGCAGCCTCGCCGTTGCCGATTTCCGGCGCCATATCGGCCTGGTACTGCAGGAGCCCTTCCTGTTCTTCGGCACGATTGCCGAGAACATCGCCTACGGCAAACCCGATGCCAGCCGCGACGAGATCGTGGCCGCCGCCCGCGCCGCGCATGCGCACGAATTCATCCTGCGCCTGCCGCATGGCTATGACTCGCTGGTGGGCGAACGCGGCCAGGGGCTGTCGGGCGGCGAGCGGCAACGCATCTCGATTGCGCGTGCCCTGCTGATCGACCCGCGCTTTTTGATCATGGACGAAGCCACCTCGGCGGTGGATACCGAAACCGAAAAGGAAATCCAGCGCGCACTCGACAATCTGGTCAAGGGACGCACCACGATTGCCATCGCGCATCGCCTGTCCACCCTGCGCAAGGCCGACCGGCTGGTGGTGATGGAGCGCGGCCGGATCGTCGAAGTGGGCCCGCACGAGGATCTGATGACCAGGCAAGGCGCGTATTGGCGCTTGTATCAGGCGCAACTGCGCAACGTCGACCAGGAAAGCGAGCTCGGCGAACTGCAGCTGGGGGGCACTGCGAATGAAAAACGATGAGTTCCAGCTGGCCCGCGATGCGTTCGGCCACCTGCTGTTGACCCTGCCGGATGGCAGCACCCACGCCGACGTGGTGCCGGTACGCGCCTTTCCGATCGCCGCCCCCGGGGAGGGGGTCTCGCTGCTGGGGCGCGATGGCCACGAACTGATCTGGATTCCGCATTTTTCCGCACTCGATGCGGCGCGCAAAGCGCTGCTGGAAGCCGAACTCGCCCAACGCGAATTCATGCCGGTGATCGAGCAACTGCAGGCCGTGTCCACCTTCGCCACCCCCAGTCAATGGACGGTTGCCACCAATCGCGGGCAAACCACGTTCACGCTGAAGGCCGAAGACGACATCCGTCGGCTGGGAAACTCGCAGCTGCTGATCGCGGACAGCCACGGCGTGCACTATCTTGTGCAGGACATCGCTGCGCTCGACCGCAACAGTAAGAAACTGCTGGATCGCTTCCTGTAGGCACTGCGCACAAGCAGCACGCCTGTCAAGCTGTTGCGCTGCGCCGGCGGCGGCGACAATGGGCATCGTCCCGCTGCCCTGTCCCGTTCGCATGACCCAGCTTTCCCCCGCCCTCGACCGCAAGATCGCTTCCACCATTGCCGAGGAAATCGGCGCGCAAACGCCGCAGGTGCAGGCGGCGGTGGGGCTGCTGGACGAAGGCGCCACCGTCCCCTTCATCGCCCGCTACCGCAAGGAAGTGACCGGCGGGCTGGACGATACCCAGCTGCGCAATCTGGAAACCCGGCTGACCTATCTGCGCGAGATGGAAGACCGCCGCGCGGCGATCCTGTCCAGTATTTCCGAACAGGGCAAGTTGACCGACGCGCTGCGCGCCGACATCGACGCCGCCGACAGCAAGTCGCGCCTCGAAGACCTGTACCTGCCGTACAAGCAGAAACGCCGCACCCGCGCGCAGATCGCCCGCGAGGCCGGGCTGGAGCCGCTGGCCGATGGCCTGCTGGCCGACCTGGATCTGGTGCCGGAGGAATTCGCCGCCTGCTTCGTCGATGCCGACAAGGGCGTCGCCGATGCCAAGGCCGCGCTGGAAGGCGCGCGTGCGATCCTGATCGAACGCTGGGGCGAGGATGCCGCGCTGCTGGGCGAGCTGCGCGGCTGGCTGGAGCGCGAAGGCCTGATCCGTGCCAAAGTGGTGGAAGGCAAGGAGGCTGCGGGCGAAAAATTCCGCGACTATTTCGACCACGCAGAATCCTTGGCGAAGATCCCCTCGCACCGAATGCTGGCGCTGCTGCGCGGCCGCCGCGAGGAATTCCTGCAGCTGGATCTCGATCCCGGCAGCGATGCCGAAGCCGGCCACCAGTACTGCGAGGGCCGCATCGCCCTGCACGCCGGCATCGACGCGCGCGGCCGCGCGGCGGACGCCTGGCTGCGCAACGCGGTACGGCTGGCGTGGCGCGCCAAGATCCACATGCACCTGCTGCTGGACCTGTTCAACCAGGCGCGCGAGAAGGCCGAGGGCGAGGCGATTGCAGTCTTCGGCGACAACCTCAAGGATCTGCTGCTGGCCGCGCCCGCCGGCCCGAAGGCGGTGCTGGGCCTCGACCCCGGCCTGCGCACCGGCGTCAAAGTGGCGGTGGTGGATGCCACCGGCAAGCTGGTCGCCACCGACACCATCTATCCGCATGAGCCCAAGCGCCAGTGGGATCAGTCGCTGATCGCCCTGCGCAAGCTCTGCCTCGCCCACGGCGTGCAGCTGATCGCGATCGGCAACGGCACCGCCAGCCGCGAAACCGACAAGCTGGCCGGCGACCTGCTGAAACTGGTGCCGGAGCTGAAGGCGCAGAAAATCGTGGTGAGCGAAGCCGGCGCATCGGTGTACTCGGCCTCGGAACTGGCGGCGAAGGAGTTCCCGAACCTCGACGTCTCGCTGCGCGGCGCAGTCTCCATCGCCCGTCGCCTGCAGGACCCGCTGGCCGAGCTGGTCAAGATCGAGCCGAAAGCCATTGGCGTCGGCCAGTACCAGCACGACGTCGACCAGTACCGCCTCGCGCGCGCACTGGACGCCAAGGTGGAGGACTGCGTGAACGCCGTCGGCGTGGACGTGAACACCGCCTCCGGCGCGCTGCTGGCGCGGGTGTCCGGGCTGTCCGCCACGGTGGCCGAAAACATCGTGTCGCACCGCGATGCCAACGGCGCGTTCAAGTCGCGCAAGGCGCTGCTGAAGGTGGCGCGCCTCGGCGAGAAGACCTTCGAGCAGTGCGCCGGCTTCCTGCGCATCATGGACGGCGAACAGCCGCTGGACGCCTCCTCCGTGCACCCGGAAGCCTATCCGGTGGTCGAACGCATCCTTGCCGCCGGCGGCAAGCAGGTGAAGCAGATCATCGGCGATGCCGCGTTCCTGCGCACGCTCAAGGCCACGCAGTTCACCGACGAACGCTTCGGCGAGCCCACCGTGCGCGACATCCTGAAAGAGCTGGAAAAGCCCGGTCGTGACCCGCGCCCGGAGTTCAAGGCCGCCACCTTCGCCGATGGCGTGGAAGACATCCGCGACCTCAAGCCCGGCATGGTGCTGGAAGGCGTGGTCAGCAACGTCGCTGCGTTCGGCGCGTTCGTCGACATCGGCGTGCATCAGGACGGGCTGGTGCACATCTCCGCGCTGTCCGACCGCTACGTGAAGGACCCGCGCGAAGTGGTGAAGGCCGGCGACATCGTGAAAGTGAAAGTGCTGGAAGTGGACGTGGCGCGCAAGCGCATCGCGCTCACCCGGCGCATGGACGATCCCATCGGCGAGACGCGCAGCGACGCACGCGGCAGCGACCGCGGCCCGCGCCGCGATGAACGCGCAGGCCGCCCGGCTGCGCGCCCTGCCGCGCAGCAGCAGGCGCCGTTCAACAGCGCGATGGCGGATGCGCTGAAAGGACTGCAGCGCGGCTGAGGCCGCAGCTCAGCCTTGCGCTGGCTGCAGGTAGTCGAGTGCTACCTGCAGCAGGGCACGGAAGCCGAGATCCAGTGCCGATTCGTCCAGCAGGAACTCGGGGGAATGGTTGCGTGGCGCGGTGGCCGGGTCAATGCCGGCGCCGGTGGCCCCCACGAAGAAAAACATCCCCGGGGCTTTCTGTGCGTACAGCGAAAAATCCTCCGCCCCCATTTCCAGCGGCGGTTCGTACACATTGGCCTTGCCGGCCACCGCCTGCAGGCTGGGCAGCATGCGTGCGGTCAGTGCCGGGTCGTTGACGGTGACCGGATAGCCCGCGTCGGCCGGAACGTCCGCCTGCACCCTGGCGCCGTGGGCGGCGGCCACGTGTTCGGACACGTTGCGCAGATCGGCGAAAATCTTTTCGCGCATGGCCGGGTCGAAGGTGCGGATGGTGCCGACCAGATCCACCTCGTCCGGAATGATGTTGTAGCGGACGCCGCCCTTGATGGAGCCAAAGGTGACCACCGCCGGTAATTTGGCAATATTGGTACGACGGCTGACGATCGTTTGTGCGCTGCCGATGAGGTCGGCAGCGGCCACGATCGGGTCGATGCCGCCCCAGGGCGCGGAGCCGTGGGTCTGCCGGCCAAGCACCCGGATGCTGAAACGATCCGATGCCGCCATCAGCGGGCCGCCGCGCACGGCGATCTGCCCGGCCGGTACCGTGGCGAAGACGTGCAGGCCGAACACCGCTTCGGGCTTGAAGTCGCGGAACAAACCGTCCTTCAGCATCGCCTCGGCCCCGCCCTCGCCTTCTTCCGCCGGCTGGAAAATCAACAGCACCCGGCCATGCAAGTTCTTCTGCATGCCCGCCAGCGCCTCCGCCACGCCCATCAGGATGCCGGTATGCGCATCGTGGCCGCAGGCATGCATGACGCCAACGGTCTGGCCGTTGTAGTCGGTGGTGACGGTGGATGCATACGGCAGGCCGGTTTTTTCGGTCACCGGCAGCGCGTCCATGTCGGCGCGCAGCGCGATGTCCGGCCCCGGCTTGCCACCGGTGATGACGGCGGCCACGCCGTGCCCACCCAGCATGACCGGCTTCAGCCCCAGTCTGCGCAGATGCTCGGCCACCTTCGTGGCGGTGCGCGCCTCGTGCAGGGACAGTTCCGGGTGCTGGTGGAAGTCGCGACGCCAGGCAATCACCTTCGGCTGCAGCGCCTTGGCGGCGGTGGCCACCTCGGGCCGTTGTGCGGACTGTGCGCTGGCGCTGCCCGCCAGCAGCAACGCCATGAGGGACAAGGAAAGCGGGGCAGGCATGCGCATGTTCAGGATATCGTCGGGAAGACATTCGCCGGAACCGGGATAATACGCGGATGCACCTGCCGCAGATCCCCGCCTCGCTCGACCCGCGCCCGCAGCCACCGGAACCGGTGCTGCCATCCGATTGCTGCGACAGCGGCTGCGACCCTTGCGTGCACGACAGCTACGCCGATGCGCTGGCGCACTACCGCCAGTTGCTTGCCGCGTGGAAGCAGCGTCACCCGGACGCCGACGCAAGCTCAGCCTGACGCTGCCTCGGTCACGAATTGCCAGAACCGCGGCGGCTCCGGCAGCTGGGCATCGACGTCGATGCGGGTGCCGGCCGCCACGCACAATGCCAGCGCACCCTCGCCCACGCGCCAGCTGCAGCCTTCGGCACTCGCGGCGATCGCCGGCCGGGCGCTGAAGCGGCGCGCCTGTGCCGGCAACAGCCCCTCGCCACTGCGCTTGCCACGGGCTTCCTTCAAGGCCCAGTAGTGATGGAACAAGGCGCCGCGTGCCTGTGCATCGCACGCGCGCAGCTGCGCAACCTCCTCGCTGGAGAAGCTGAAACCCGCCAGCGCCAGCAAGTCACGCGGCTTGCGCGGGATCTCGACATCCACCCCCACCGGCAGTTCGGACAGTGCCAGCGCCAGATGGCCGCCGCCATGGCTCAGACTGAGGTGCAGGGACGATGGCTGGGCATCCACCAGCAGTCGGGGCCGCCCGTCCGGATGGATATCCAGCCCGATTCGCGCAGGCGCCAGCTGCAACCACTGCGCGGCCAGCTGGCGGGCCTGCCAATGCCCGGCGATGAAACTCTCGCGCCGGGCCGGCGCCGTCATCGCCTGCAGGCATTGCAGCTCGTGCACCGTCATCCACTGCGAAGGCGGCTCGCTGCCGTCCAGCACGGCGGCTGTCTCCAGCAATTGCAGGCGGACACGCGCCGTCATGTGCTGGTCTTCATCGGTGCAGACAGGGCATCCCGCTCAGTCCACCAGCGCCGGCAGCAGTTTTTCCGGTTCCGCCTGCACGTCCAGGTGCAGCTCGCCATCCGCTGCATCCAGTGCCACCCGGCCACCCTGCACCAGCTTTCCGAACAACAGCTCGTCGGCCAGCGGGCGCTTGATCCTGTCCTGGATCAGCCGCGCCATCGGCCGCGCACCCATCAGCGGATCGAAGCCTTGCCGGCCCAGCCATTCGCGTGCGGCCGGCGTGGCCGACAGGGTGACCTGCTTCTCGTGCAGTTGCAGCTCCAGTTCGATCAGGAACTTGTCCACCACCCGCAGGATGTGATCGAAGCCCAGCGCCTGGAACTGCACCACCGCATCCAGCCGGTTGCGGAACTCGGGGCTGAAGCCGCGACGGATCGCTTCCATCGCATCCGGGCTGTGATCCTGCTTGGTGAAACCAATACTGCGCCGCGCCGCCTGGCTGGCGCCGATATTGGTAGTCATCACCAGCACCACGTTGCGGAAATTGGCTTCGCGGCCGTTGGTGTCGGTGAGCGTGCCGCGATCCATCACCTGCAACAGGATGTTGAAGATGTCGGGGTGCGCTTTTTCGATTTCATCCAGCAGCAGCACGCAGTGCGGGGTCTTGACGATTTTTTCGGTCAGCAGCCCGCCCTGGTCGAAACCCACATAGCCAGGCGGCGCACCGATCAGCCGGCTCACCGAATGCGGCTCCATGTATTCGCTCATGTCGAAGCGAATCAGCTCGATGCCCAGCTGCATCGCCAGCTGGCGGGTGACTTCGGTCTTGCCCACGCCGGTGGGGCCGGCGAACAGGAAGCTGCCGATCGGCTTGTCGGGGTTGCCCAGGCCGCTGCGTGCCAGCTTGATGGCACTGGCCAGGGTGTCGATGGCCGGATCCTGGCCGAAGATCACCATCTTCAGATTGCGATCCAGATGCTTCAGCACATCCTTGTCGGAGGCACTGACCTGCTTGGCGGGAATGCGCGCCATCTTCGCCACGATGGTCTCGATTTCCTCCACGTCGATCAGCTGCTTGCGCGACTCCTGCGGTTGCAGACGCTGGCGTGCGCCGGCCTCGTCGATCACGTCGATCGCCTTGTCCGGCAGCAGGCGGTCGCCGATGTGCTTGACCGACAGATCCACCGCGGCCTGAATCGCCTCGTCGGCATAGCTCACGCCGTGGTGCGCTTCGTACTTCGGCCGCAACCCTTTCAGGATTTCCACCGCCTCGCCCACCGTGGGCTCGACAATGTCGATCTTCTGGAAGCGCCGTGCCAGCGCGCGATCCTTCTCGAACACGCCGCGGTATTCCTGGAAGGTGGTGGAGCCGATGCAGCGCAGCTCGCCGTTGGCCAGCACCGGCTTGATCAGATTGGAGGCATCCATGGTGCCGCCGCTGGCGGAACCGGCCCCGATGATGGTGTGGATTTCGTCGATGAACAAGATCGCGTGCGGCTGCTTCTTCAGCGCCGCCAGCACGCCCTTCAGGCGTTTCTCGAAATCGCCGCGATATTTGGTACCGGCCACCAGTGCGCCCAGATCCAGCGCATAGATCACCGCCCCGGCCAGCACGTCGGGCACTTCGCCATCGACGATGCGCTTGGCCAGCCCTTCCGCCAGCGCGGTCTTGCCCACGCCGGATTCGCCCACGTACAGCGGGTTGTTCTTGCGCCGGCGGCACAGCACCTGGATGGTGCGCTCGATTTCGTCGGCGCGGCCCACCAGCGGGTCGATCTTGCCGGCCAGCGCCGCCTCGTTGAGGTTGGCCGCGAATTCGGTCAGCGGGTCGCCCTTGGGCTCGCCTTCGGCGGTGTCGTGCCTGGCCTCGCCCTCGGCGGGTGGCGGCGAACTGTCCTCGTCCTGCCTGGCGATCCCGTGGCTGATGTAATTGACCACATCCAGCCGATGCACATCCTGCTGGTTCAGGAAATACACCGCGTGCGAATCCTTCTCGCCGAAGATCGCCACCAGCACGTTGGCACCCGTGACTTCCTTGCGACCGGACGATTGCACGTGGTACACCGCGCGCTGCAGCACACGCTGGAAGCCCAGGGTGGGTTGGGTCTCGCGGCCGTCGTCCTCGGCCAGGCGATGCACCGACACCTCGATGGCGTTGTCGAGTTCGGCGCGCAGCCTGGCCAGGTCGGCGCCCAGCGCGCGCAGGACGGCTTCGGCGGCCGGGTTGTCCAGCAGCGCCAGCAGCAGGTGCTCGACCGTCATGAACTCATAGCGGGCTTCACGGGTGCGCTTGTAGCACTGGCCGATGGTTTGCTCGAGATCCTTGCTGAACATGGGGATGACATCCTCCGAAACACTTGCCTCCTATGTAGGGCGCAATTCCCGTCAGGGCAAGCCCCCGAACGCCATAACCCGCCGCAAGTGGCACTTTTCCCGGTTCAGGCCTGCTCCATCGTGCACAACAGCGGGTGCTGGTTCAGCCGTGCGTAATCATTGACCTGGGCCACCTTGGATTCGGCGATCTCGCGGGTATAGACACCGCAGACGCCGCGACCGCGGGTGTGGACGTGCAGCATGACCTGGGTGGCCGACTCCAGCGTCTTGCCGAAAAACTGCATCAGCACATCCACCACGAAGTCCATCGGGGTGTAGTCGTCATTCAGCAGCAGCACGGTGTATTGCGGTGGTTTGGCGACGGCCGGGCGCGCCGGCGCCACCACGGTGGCGTGGTCGTGGCCGTGCTGCGGTTTCTCGGTTTCATTGGGCATCGCCTGATTATACGAAGCCCCGGCACATGGACGATATCTCCGGCAACAGGGACAATGGGCCGATGCAATCGCAGCAAGCACGCTTCTGGCAACCCGATGTCACCGTGGCCACCCTGGTGGTGCGTGATGGCCGCCTGCTGTGCGTCGAGGAGCAGGCCAACGGGGCCCTGGTCATCAACCAGCCGGCGGGGCATCTGGAGCCGGACGAAAGCCTGATCGAAGCAGCCGTGCGCGAAACCCGCGAGGAAACCGGCTGGAACGTGCGCCTCACCCATCTGGTGGGCAGTTACCAATGGAAAGCACCCGAAACGGGAAAGCATTATCTGCGCTTTGCTTTCGCCGCCGAGCCGCTGGATGAAATTCCCGGAGCGGTGCTGGATGACGGCATCGTGCGCGCCCTGTGGCTGAGCCCGCAGGAATTGCAGGCCGAAATGGCGCGCCATCGCAGCCCGCTGGTGTGGCAGGTCGTGGCCGACTGGCTGGGCGGCAGCCGGTACCCGTTGACGTTGGTGCAACAACTGGCATGAGCGCGGAACACATCGTGGTGGGCGTCTCCGGCGGCGTCGATTCCTCGGTGGCGGCCTTGCTGCTGCGCGATGCCGGCTGCACCGTCACCGGGCTGTTCATGCAGAACTGGAACGACGACGGCAGCGGCGAGTGCCGGGCCGAGGACGACCGCCGCGATGCGGTGGCGGTGTGCGGGACGCTGGGCATCCCGATCCGCTTCCGGGATTTCTCGAAAGAATACTGGGACGGCGTATTTCGTCATTTCCTCGACGAGTACGCCGCCGGCCGCACGCCCAATCCGGACGTGCTGTGCAACCGCGAGATCAAGTTCAAGCACTTCCTGGATGCCGCCCGCGAACTGGGCGCCGATGCCATCGCCACCGGCCACTACGCGCGGGTGGATCACGACGGCCACGCCTTCCGCCTGCTGCGCGCGATCGACCGCAGCAAGGACCAGAGCTACTTCCTGCACCAGTTGGGACAGGCACAGCTGGCCTCGACCCGCTTTCCGCTGGGCGCGCTGCACAAGCACGAGATCCGCAGGATCGCGGCCGAGCACGGCCTGCGCACCGCGGAAAAGAAGGATTCCACCGGTATCTGCTTCATCGGCGAGCGCGATTTCCGCAGCTTCCTGGCGCACTACCTGCCGACGCGCGAGGGCGAGATGCGCACACCCGACGGGCAGCGCATCGGTACTCATCCGGGCGTGTTCTATTTCACCCTGGGCCAGCGCGAAGGCCTGCACATCGGCGGCGTGCGCGGCCGCCCGCAGGCACCGTGGTTCGTGGTGGCCAAGGACGTGGCACGCAACATCCTGTACGTCGATCAAGGCCATGACAGCCCGTGGCTGCAATCGACCACCTTGCACAGCGAAACCGCCCACTGGATCGCCGGCAGCCCGCCGGCGGCACGCTTTGCATGCACCGCGCAGACCCGCTACCGCCAGCCCGACGAGGCCTGCGAAGTCCGCGTACGCGACGACGGCACGCTGGACGTGGTGTTCGTCCGTCCGCAGCGGGCGGTCACTCCCGGTCAATCCCTGGTGCTTTACGATGGCGACGTCTGTCTTGGCGGCGCCGTCATCGCCAGCACCGACGCCCCCGTTCCCGGAACCCCTGCATGAGCAACCCCATCGATGACCGCGTGCTGGCCCTGGCCGGCCTGTTGCAGGCACTGGCGCAGGTGCGCCGGATTGCAGATACCGGCCAATCGGACATGGCACTGGTGCAAGGCGCGCTGGACAGCGTGTTTCGCATCGATGCGCGCGACACCGAGGCGGTGTTCGGCACGGCCCTGCAATTGCGCGCCGGCCTGCGCCAGCTGCGGGAGTACCTGGCCAATGGCAGCAAGGACGAGGCGCTGGGGAAACTGGCACTGGCGGTGCTGCAACTCGAGCGCCGTTTCGTGCGCAGCAAGCCGATGCTGGAACAGGTCAATGCGACCTTGCAGCGGTTGCAACCCGATGCTTCGCGGCTGGGCAGCGCACATGCCGACGTGGTTTCGGCGCTGGCCAGGCTTTATGCCGACAGTCTGAGCACGCTGCGTCCGCGGGTCATGGTGCAAGGCAACCCGCACTATCTGGGGCAGGCCGGCGTGGTGGCGGAAATCCGTGCCCTGCTGCTGGCGGCCCTGCGCGCCGCCGTGCTGTGGCGGCAGATGGGTGGCAGCCTGTGGGATTTCGTGTTCGCACGGCGGCAGATGGCCGCCGCCATCGATGCACGGCTGGCAGGCTGAGCTGCCGCCTTACCAGGTCAGGTCATCAGGCACCTGGTAGTGCGGGTCGGAGTACGGATCGGCTTCGTCCGGCGCGTTCGGATCGACTTTCAGCGCGACGGCCGGGGCGAAGATCGCCTCGGCCTCCGCCAGCGTGGCGGCATCCACCAGCAGGTAGCGACCGTTCATCTGCAACACGCCCAGCGCGCCGGCATTGAGCGCTTTCAACTGCTCGACCGTGACATGGATGCGCTTGATCTTGCCGCCGTACTCGAAATGGCGGACGTGTTCGGCGTCGACGGCGTTCAGCGCCTTGTCCTTGAGGAAGACCTCCAGCCTGGCCTTGGCTTCGCGACGAACACGCGCCTCTTCCTGCTTCAGGCGTTCGGCCTCGATGCGCTCGTCCTTTTCCTTCTGCGCGCGAATCGCATAGGCCTTGGCCAGGTCGATGTCTTCGCGCGGCATCCTTTGGGGGTGCGGGGCCTTGTGCGGGCGCTGCGGCGGTTTGCCGGCATGCGCAGGCTTTCCCGTCGGCGCGGGTTTGCTGCCGGCGTGCGCGGGCTTGCCGCCCTGCCCGGCCTGCGGCCGGCGCGGATCCGGCTTCGGTCGCGGGGCGGGCTTGGGCGCATCCTGGAAACCCAGGCCCAGCAGCTGGTCGCGGAGGGAATTGCTCATGTCGGTGCAGGCACTCAGTAATGCGGTGGAGGGGGTTCGCTGGCGGCATCGCCGGTGACCGGGCTGGCCGCCATCGCGCTGCGCAATTGCCGCAACTCTTCCAGCGCGCGATGCAGGCGCAGCGCGTTGCCGGCCTCCTCGCTGCGGGCGGCGGCCAGCGCGTCGCTGAGTTCCAGCAGCGCCTGCTCCTGGAACGCCAGCCGGGTTTCCAGATCCACCAGCCGTTGTTCGAGCTCGGTCATGCCTGCTCCTTGCGCAGCGAGCGGCCGCGGCCGATGCCGTAATAGGCAAGACCTGCCGCTTCCACCTCGGCGGGTTCATAGAGATTGCGGCCATCGAAAATCACGGCGTCGGCCAGCGTGGCCTGCAATCTGGCGAAGTCGGGGCTGCGAAACTGCTTCCATTCGGTCATCACCAGCAACGCATCGGCCCCTGCCAAAGCCTCGTCGGCGCTGGCGCACAGTGCAAGATCGACGCGTTCGCCATGAAGGCGCCGGGTTTCGGCCATCGCCTCGGGATCGAAGGCGCGCACCTGCACCCCGGCGTCCCACAGCAATTGCAGCATCCGGCGGCTGGAGGCTTCGCGCATGTCGTCGGTATTGGGTTTGAACGCCAGCCCCCACAGCGCCACGGTCTTGCCGCGCAGTGTTGCCACATCGCCGTAATGACGCACTATCAAATCGAACAGATGGCCTTTCTGCGCGGCATTGACGGCTTCCACGGCGTCCAGCAGGCGCGGCATCACCCCGTGCTGCGCAGCGGTTCGTGCCAATGCCCGCACGTCCTTGGGAAAACAAGAGCCACCATAACCGGCGCCCGGATAGATGAAATGCCAGCCGATGCGCGGATCGGAACCGATGCCCCTGCGCACCATTTCGACATCGGCACCCACCTGTTCGGCGATGTTGGCAATCTCGTTCATGAAGCTGATCTTGGTGGCCAGCATCGCGTTCGCCGCGTACTTGGTCAGCTCGGCAGAGCGCACATCCATGGCCACGATGCGGTCGCGGTTGCGATTGAACGGCGCATACAGGCGCTTCAGTTTCTCGATGGCCGCAGGACGATCGGCACCGATCACGATGCGGTCCGGCCGCATGCAGTCCTCCACCGCGGCGCCTTCCTTCAGGAATTCGGGGTTGGAGACCACGTCGAAATCGACCCGCACGCCGCGCGCCGCCAATTCGGCGTCGATGGCCGCACGCACCTTGTCGGCGGTGCCCACCGGCACGGTGGACTTGTCCACCACCACCACCGGCCGGACGATGTGCCGGCCGATCGTCCGCGCTACCTCGCGCACGTATTGCAGGTCGGCGCTGCCATCCTCATCGGGCGGCGTACCCACCGCGATGAACACCACTTCGCCGTGGTCGATGCCGCCGGCAGCGTCGGTGGTGAACCGCAGGCGGCCGGCAGCGTGATTGGCCTGCACCATCGGTGCCAGGCCCGGCTCGAAGATCGGCACGACGCCCTTGTTCAGACCGTCCACCTTGGCCGCATCGATATCGACGCAGACCACGTCGTGGCCCACTTCAGCCAGGCAGGTGCCTGTCACCAGACCCACATAACCGGTACCGAAAATGCAAACCCGCATCGCAACCCTCCCAAAAAACAACGCCCGGGCGTACCCGATGGCACGCCACGGGCGCGATGCAAGCGGTTACTTGGCGGCCGCCTGCGGCTTGACGATGTCCAGCAGCTCGACTTCGAATTCCAGCACCTGGTTCGGGCCGATCATCGGCGGGGCCTGTTCGCCGTAGGCCAGCTTGGCCGGGATCCAGAACTTGTACTTGCTGCCCACCTGCATCAGCTGCAGGCCTTCGGACCAGCCCGGGATCACGCCACCCAGCGGCAACACCGCCGGCTCGCCACGCTTGTAGGAGCTGTCGAATTCCTTGCCATCCAGCAAGGTGCCCTTGTAATGCACCTTGACGCCATCGGCGGCGGTGGGCTTGGCACCCTTGCCCGCCGTGATCACCTGGTACTGCAGGCCCGACGCGGTGGTCACCACGCCCGGCTTCTTGCCGTTTTCGGCCAGGAACTTGTCACCCTTCTCCTGGTTGGTCTTGCCCTCTTCCATCATCTTGGCCATCTGCTTGGCCTGCATCTTCTGGCCGAAGGTCTGCATGATGTGCTGGGCCTGCTCGTCATCGACCAGCATTTTCTCGCCGGCCATCTGCGCGCGCAGCGCCTTGACCACGGTATCGACCTTCACTTCGTCCTTGATCTCCGACAGCTGCTTGCCCATGGCCATGCCGATGGTGTAGCTGACCTGTTCCTTCTCGGTCGGCAGGCCCGGGATGCCGGACTTGTCATTGGCCGCCTTGGCCGCTTCGGTCTTGTCGGCTGACACGTCGACGGGCTTTTGTTCGGCTTTGCAGGCAGACAATGCCAGCAGCATGGCAATGGCGAGCGCGGAAGTACGGGCAAACGGCTTCATCAGAGGAAAACTCCAGGGTTGTTGAGTGAGGCGGCTTGCACCGCCGATGAATGCAATGCGTTGGACTTACTGGATGTCCAACAGTTCCACATCGAAGGTCAAGGTGGCATTAGGCGGGATGTCGGCACCGGCGCCCTTCTCCCCGTATCCGAGACGGGCCGGAATCCAGAACCGGTACTTGGCGCCCACCGGCATCAGGCCGACGCCCTCGGACCAGCCCTTGATCACCTGATCCAGCCCGAACTCGGCCGGCTCCCCGCGATCATACGAGCTGTCGAACTTCTTGCCGTCCAGCAAGGTGCCCACATAGTTCACCTTGACCCGCTGGCCCGGCTTCGGGCGCGGGCCATTGCCCTGCCGCAGCACCATGTACTGCAAGCCGCTGGGCGTGGCGAACACGCCCTTGACCTGCTTGTTGGCGGTCAGGAAGCTGTCCTCCTGCTTGCTGGCGGCCTGGGCGTCGGCCTCGCGCTTGGCCGCCTTGACGGCGGCCATGCGGTTGGAAAAAGCCACCCGTACCTGCGCCACTTCGGTGGCATCCAGCGCGGGCCTGGCCTCCGGGTTGGCCCCGTCCTTCACGCCGCGCATGAACATCGGCAGGTCGAATTCGGAATGGATGCTGGCCAGCGAGTGGCCGATATTGGTGCCCACCAGCAAACCGGCTTTCACATGATCCAGATTGACCGCCGGCTTGCCCGCCTTGCGCGCGGCGATGCTGTCCATCAAGGCCTGCCGGGTGGGTTTCACATCTTTGTCGTCCAGCAGCGGCTTGCCATTGGTCATGCCGTTTTCCACGGCGCGTTGCAGTGCGGCCACATCCAGATCCTGATATCCCGGGCCGATCGACTTGCCCACGTCCAGACCAATCATGTAACCCACCTTGTCGCGATCACTGACTGGTGCCGCGTCTTGCGCAGCCACGCTGGCCGAAGCCAGCAACACGGACAGCAATGCGCCCAGGACGCGCGGTGCGGATTTCATCATGCCTTCTCCAGAGAACTCCCGCCGGCACGATGCCGACGCGAGCACAAGCCTCGTATTGTCATGCCCACGTTGGCGCGGGGCAATCCTGTTGCACACATCGGCCCGCCCGCTGCGTTCAGATTCCGGTCGGCGGCGGCCCTTCCACCATGACTTCAGTTGGGTTGGCGGTTGTTGACAAGCAAAAACATAGTGTTATAGTTTCCTACAACACCGAACACCCAGAGCAGGACGTTCACCATGAACCGCAAGCTCCACAACTCCCTGATGGCCCTGACGACCAGTGGCGTGATGTTGCTCGTTGCCCTGTTTGCCAGCTTGCCGGCAACACCCGCTGCCCCGGGCGACAGCAGCAGCGTCGCCCAGACGGCAGCGGCGCCCCACAACCAGACGCTCCGCGGCCCCAGCCGCCGGACTCTCCAATCGGTACGGATGCCGTTTTTTTCCTTCTTCCTCCCGAAGGAGTAAGTCATGTCAGTCATTGAATGGAGCGACGGCGCTCCAATTTACCGCCAGCTCAAGGAGCGCGTCGTGGCAATGATGCTGGACGGCATCCTGAAGCCGGGCGATGCGCTGCCCTCGGTGCGCCAGGTGGCGGCCGAATACCAGCTCAACCCGATCACCGTCTCGCGCGCCTACCAGGAGCTCGCGGACGACCAACTTGTCGAAAAACGCAGGGGACTTGGCATGTACGTCACCGATGGCGCGAATGCGCGCCTGCTGCAAAGCGAACGCGAGCGTTTCCTGCGCGAAGAATGGCCGCTGATGCTGGAACGCATCCAGCGGCTGGGCCTGAAGATCGAGGAACTGCTGGATCCCGAGCAGAAATGGGGGCAGAAGTGAACACCGCCATGACCAACTCCGTCATCCAGGCCCGCGGCCTGCGCAAGGCCTACAAGAACAAGCTGGCGCTGGACAACACCACGTTCGACATCCCCGCCGGCCGCATCGTCGGTCTGATCGGCCCGAACGGCGCCGGCAAGACCACTGCGTTGAAAGCCATCCTCGGTCTGATCCCGTTCGAGGGCGACCTGAAAGTACTGGGCAAGGATCCGCGCACCGAACGCGATGCCTTGATGAACGACGTCTGCTTCATCGCCGACGTGGCGGTGCTGCCGCGCTGGATCACGGTGGCGCAGGCGATCGAATTCGTCGCCGGCGTGCACCCGCGCTTCGACGCCGCCAAATGCCGGCGTTTCCTCGAAGGTACCCAGCTCAAGCCGGGCCTGAAGGTGCGCGAGATGTCCAAGGGCATGATCGTGCAGTTGCACCTGGCGCTGGTGATGGCCATCGACGCCCGCCTGCTGGTGCTGGACGAGCCCACCCTGGGCCTGGACATCCTCTACCGCAAGCAGTTCTACCAGCGCCTGCTGGAAGATTATTTCGACGAGGAAAAGACCATCATCATCACCACCCACCAGGTGGAAGAGGTGGAGCACATCCTCACCGACGTGCTGTTCATCCGAGACGGCAGGATTTCGTTGACCGCCGAAATGGACACCCTTGGCCAGCGTTACGTGGAAGTGCTGGTCGATGCCGGCCAGCTGGATGCCGCA
Source organism: Lysobacteraceae bacterium (assembly GCA_028868545.1). Taxonomy (GTDB): domain Bacteria; phylum Pseudomonadota; class Gammaproteobacteria; order Xanthomonadales; family Xanthomonadaceae; genus Thermomonas. The sequence continues at coordinate 103,417 of JAGWUF010000002.1, forward strand.
CGCGCCTTGCAACCCATCGATGAGCGCAGCCTGCCGTTCGGCAAGACCGTGATGCTGTTCGACGGCGTGCCGCCAACGCAGTTGCAGGCGCTGGGGGAAACCCGCACGCCGGGTCTTGCCGATCTGTTCGTCGCCACCATGAAAGGAACCTACGCATGAACGCCATTTTCGAGACGGCCGAACGTGCTCCTGTCAAATCGGTCACCCCGCCCCATTCCACCCACAAGCTGAAGTTGCTGCTCAAGCGCGAGTTCTGGGAGCACAAGGGCGGGTTTTTCTGGGCGCCGATCTGGGCCGGCGCGATTTCGCTGCTGTTGACCCTGATGGGGCTGATCTTCGCCGAAGTGGGCCTGCGCAAGACCGTGTCCGAACGCGGCGGCATCAAGGTGGATGGCGAGTTCGTCCTCAACGGGCTGGATCTCAATGCCCTGAGCGCCCACATGAGTGCCGGCGACCTGGAAAAAATGGCCAGCGGTGTCACCACCGCAACCGCCAGCGCCATGCTTTGGCCCATGCTGGTGCTGGGGTTCGTGGTGTTCTTCTACTGCCTGGGCAGCCTGTTCGACGAGCGCCAGACCCGCAGCGTGCTGTTCTGGAAGTCGCTGCCGGTCTCCGACCGCGACACGGTGCTGTCGAAAGCCCTGAGCGCACTGGTGGTGGCGCCGCTCATGGCGATGGCGGTAGGCATCGCCTGCATGATCGGTTTCCTGCTGGTTCTCAGCGTGTTCGTGTTGATCCACCACGGCAATCCGTTCACCCTGCTGTGGAGCCCCGCCAACTTGCTGGCCAATGCCGGGATGGTGGTTGCGGCCCTGCCCCTGTATGTCTTGTGGGCATTGCCCAGCGTGGGCTGGCTGATGCTGTGCTCGATGTGGGCCAGGAGCAAGCCCTTCCTGTGGGCGGTCATGATTCCGGTCTTCGCCGGCGTGTTCATCTCCTGGTTCGACCTGCTGGGCGCGTTCAACCTGGAAAGCAGCTGGTTCTGGAAGAACATCGTGGCGCATCTGCTGGGGGGCGTGTTCCCGGGCACCTGGGTGCAGGTGATGGACACCACCTTGCTCAAGCACACGGATGTCCCCAGCCAGATGGCCTTGCTGAAGTCGATGTACACGGTCCTGGGCACCCCGCAGCTATGGGTGGGTGCCGTGGCCGGCGTGGCGATGATCGCCGTCGCCATCCGCCTGCGCCGCTGGCGCGATGACAACTGAAGAGGTGAACCCATGAACATCCGCACCACCACCCTCGGTCTGCTGTGCTGCCTGCCCCTGCTGTCCTGCAGTCAACCGGCAAGCCCGCCGCCGGCAACGTCAGCGACACCCGGCCCGGACACCGGCAAGGCCGACAAGGGTTTCATCGGCAAGCAGGTGGACAAGGCCCTGGCCGAAGCCCGCAAGGAACTGCGCGCCGGCAATCTCAGCCTCAACGGCGACATGCACATCAATGTCAACGGGCATGAAATCTCCAAACACACCGGCAAACTTCCGAAAGCTGAAATCAGCCCGAACGGCGACCTGCTGATCGAAGGCAAGCCCGTGGCCATCGATGCGGGCCAGCGCCGGCAATTGCTGGCCTACCGCGAGCAGATCATCGGCATTGCCGAAGCCGGCATGGACATCGGCTCGCAAGGGGCGGACATCGCCGGCACCGCGCTGCAAGGCGTGGCCGGGGCGATCTTCGGCGGCGAGAAAGGACAGAAGGATTTTGAAGCCCGCATGGAGGCCGAGGGCAAGAAGGTGGAAGCCGAAGCCATGAAACTGTGCACCCGCCTGCCGGCGATGCTGGCCAGCCAGCAGGCCCTGGCCACGTCCCTGCCCGCCTTCCAACCCTATGCCACGATGACGCAGACCGAGATCGACAACTGCGGCAAGAAAGACAAGAAAGGCGTGGCGGTCACCAGCGAATAAACACCGGCCTTCCCCCGCGTCCCCGGGCCATGCGGGCATGGCCCGGTTTTCATTTTCCGGAAGCCCCGATTCCACCTCTGGTCAGCGCCACCGGATCCAGCAATTTCCGCAATTGCTTCTCCGACAGGCCGCTGTCTTCCAGCGCCACCTCCAGCACCGGGCGGTTTTCCGCGTAGGCGCGCTTGGCGATCTTCGCGGCCTTTTCATAGCCGATCACCGGGTTCAATGCGGTGACCAGGATCGGGTTGCGGTCCAGTGCCTGCGCCACGTGTTCCTTGCGGATTTTTAGGGTGGCGATGGCGTCGTCGGCCAGCGCGCGCATGGCGTTGGCCAGCAGGCCGATGGCCTCGTCCAGGTTGCAGGCCAGCAGCGGCAGCATCACGTTGAGCTGGAAGTTGCCGCTCTGCCCGGCCACGGTATTGGCCTGATGCAGCCCCATCACCTGCGCGCAGACCATGCACAGCGCCTCGGGAATCACCGGGTTGACCTTGCCCGGCATGATCGAACTGCCCGGCTGCAGCGCCTGCAGCTCGATCTCGCCCAGCCCCGCCAGCGGGCCGGAATTCATCCAGCGCAGGTCGTTGCCGATCTTCATCAGCGCCACCGCCAGTGCGCTCAACTGACCGGACAGTTCCACCAGATCGTCCTGCGCCGCCAGGCCTTCGAAGGTATTGGGGTTCTGGCTGAAGCCCAGGCCAGTGGCGGCGTTCAGCGCCTTCGCCACTGCCTTGCCGAACTTCGGATGGGCGTTGATGCCGGTACCGATGGCGGTGCCGCCGATCGGCAGCCGCGCCACCCGCTTCAGGCTGTCCTCGATCCGCGCCTGCGCCGACGCCAGCTGCGCCTCCCACGCACCGAACTCCTGCGCGAAGGTCAGCGGCATGGCGTCCATCAGATGAGTGCGCCCGGTCTTCACCACCGCGCCGATGGCCTTGGCCTGCGCGTCGATGGTGTTGCGCAGGTGTTCCAGCTGCGGCAGCAGCGCGGCTTCGGTTTCGCGCACCGCCATCACCCGCAGCGCGGTGGGAATGGTGTCGTTGCTGCTCTGGCCGAGGTTGACGTGGTCGTTGGGATGGATCGCCAACCCCGACGCCTTGCCCGCCACGTGCGCGATCACCTCGTTGGCGTTCATATTGGTGGAAGTGCCGGAACCGGTCTGATAGCGGTCGATGGGGAAGTGCTCGGCATGCGCGCCGCCGGCCACGGCGGTGGCGGCCTCGACGATCGCGTCGGTGCGCTTGCCGTCCAGCAGGCCCAGATGCCCGTTGACCACTGCCGCCGACGCCTTCACCAGCGCCAGCGCACGGATGAACGCCGCCGGCATCGGCCGCCCGGAAACATGGAAGTTGTCCAGCGCCCGCTGCGTCTGCGCGCCCCACAGCGCCGCCTCCGGCACCAGCAGCTCGCCCATGCTGTCGTGTTCGCTGCGGAAACCCTTGCGCTTGACCATCGTCATGTTCCGTTCGTTGCACCGTAGAGCGGAGCTTGCGCCGCCGGGGCGCACTTCCACAAGGCAGCCAAGCAAACCCCGCTTTACAATAGCGTCCCCCTCGCCAGCTGCCGCCCCCATGTCCCACGCCCTGACCGCCCTGTCCCCGCTCGATGGCCGCTACGCCGGCAAGGTCGATCCGCTGCGCCCGATCTTTTCCGAATACGGCCTGATCCGCGCGAGGGTGAAGGTGGAAGTGGAGTGGCTGCTGGCGCTGGCGAATGCGCCGGGCATCCCCGAACTGGCTGCGTTTTCCGAGGCCGCCGCGGCGCGTCTGCGCGCGCTGGCCGACGGTTTCAGCGTCGAGCACGCGGCGCGGGTGAAGGAAATCGAGGCCACCACCAACCACGACGTCAAGGCGGTGGAGTACTTCATCAAGGAACAGCTGAAGGACGACGCCGAGCTGGGCCCGGCGCTGGAGTTCGTGCACTTCGCCTGCACCAGCGAGGACATCAACAACCTGTCCTATGCGCTGATGCTGAGCCAGGCGCGGCAGGAGGTGCTGCTGCCGAAGCTGGACGTGCTGATCAAGAAGCTGCGCACGATGGCGCATGAGCACGCGGCGCTGCCGATGCTCTCGCGCACCCACGGCCAGACCGCCTCCCCGACCACCGTGGGCAAGGAACTGGCCAACGTGGTGGCGCGCCTGCAGCGCCAGGGCGAGGTGCTGGCCGGGCTGCCGATGCCGGGCAAGATCAACGGCGCGGTGGGCAACTACAACGCCCATGTCGCCGCCTATCCGGACGTGGACTGGGTCGGCTTGTCGCGCCGTTTCGTCGAATCGCTGGATCTGGACTGGCAGCCCTACACCACCCAGATCGAGCCGCACGACGGCGTGGCCGAACTGTGCGATGCGGCCAAGCGCATCGACACGATCGCCATCGACCTGTGCCGCGACATCTGGGGCTACATCTCGCAGGGCTATTTCAAGCAGGCGGTGAAGGCCGGCGAAGTGGGCAGCAGCACCATGCCGCACAAGGTCAACCCGATCGACTTCGAGAACGCGGAAGGCAACTTCGGCATCGCCAGCGCACTGTTCGAGCATTTTTCGATCAAGCTGCCGATCAGCCGCTGGCAGCGCGACCTCACCGACTCCACCGTGCTGCGCGCGCTGGGCACCGCCTTCGGCCACATGCTGATCGGCTTCGATGCCCTGCAGCGCGGCCTCAACAAGCTCAGCGTCAACCCGGAGCGGCTGGCCGCCGACCTCGACGCCAGCTGGGAAGTGCTGGCCGAAGCCGTGCAGACGGTGATGCGCCGCCACGGCCTGCCGAATCCCTACGAACAGCTCAAGGCGCTGACCCGCGGCCATGGCATCAACGCCGAGTCGATGCGCGCCTTCGTCGAATCGCTGGAACTGCCGGCGGCCGACAAGGCCCGCCTGCTGGAGATGACCCCGGGCAGCTACACCGGCCTGGCGGAGCGGCTGGCGCGGGAGATCTGAGGTGCCGTATGGCCGCCAGGGAGTCCTCGTGGCGGCCATACTGGCGCTGGCGCTGGCGGCCTGCGCCTCGCGATCCGCACCGGCACTGGAGCGCACGGCCCCCGGCGCAACGAATGACGACGGCGTGCCGGCCTGCCCGGCCGACGCCAGCCCGATGGACGGCTGGAACGACCGCGCGCCACCGCGCAGGATCTTCGGCAACACCTACTACGTCGGCACCTGCGGCATCGCGGCCATCCTGGTGGTGGGCGATGCCGGCGCGATCCTGATCGACGGCGCGACCGACCGCGCACCCGCCGCGATCCTCGCCAACATCCGCGCGCTCGGCTTCGCCCCCCGCGACATCAACCGGCTGCTCAACACCCACGAGCACATGGACCATGCCGGCGGACTGGCTGGCCTGCAGCGCGCCACCGGCGCCCCCGTGCTGGCCCGTGCCCCCGCGGTCGCCACCCTGCGCAGCGGCAAGCCAGGCCAAGACGACCCGCAGCTGGGCGATCTGACCGGCTTTCCGGCCGTGGCAGACGTGCGCACATTGATCGACGCCGAAACCGTCCGACTTGGCGACCTCGTACTGCAATCGCATGCAACCCCCGGCCACGCTCCCGGTGGCACCAGCTGGACCTGGCGGTCCTGCGAGGGCACACGCTGCCTCGACATCGCCTACGTCGACAGTCACACCGCGCTGACCGACGGCCACTACCGCTTCGCCGACCACCCCGGCTACGTGGCCGCGTTCGAACGCAGCCTCGATACCGTCGCTGGCCTGCCCTGCGACCTGCTCCTCACCCCGCACCCTGCCGCCAGCAACCTGCTGGCGCGGCTCCATGGCGAGGCGCCGCTGGTCGATGCCGGCGCCTGCAAGGCCTTCTCCGCGAATGCGCGCACCAATCTCCGCGTGCGCCTGGCCAACGAACGCAAGGAACCGTCGCGATGACCGACGCACGCCCCACGGCGACAGCCCCCATCGAGATCGACGCCGCCAGCGGCCCGTCTCCGCTGGGCATGCCGCCCGCGGCGTTCCTGCGCGACTACTGGCAGAAGCGCCCGCTGCTGATCCGCAACGCCTTTCCCGGTTTCGTCTCCCCGATCGAGCCGGAAGACCTTGCCGGCCTTGCCTGCGAGGACGGCGTGCTGGCCCGACTGATCGAGCACGACAAGGCCGGCGACGGCTGGAAGCTGCGCCACGGGCCGTTCGCCGAGGACGATTTCCCCGGCCTGCCCGACCATGACTGGACTCTGCTGGTGCAGGACGTGGACAAGTGGGACGCCGACATCCGCGCCCTGCTGACCCATTTCGGCTTCCTGCCGCGCTGGCGGATCGACGACGTGATGGTCAGCTTCGCCGCCACCGGCGGCTCGGTGGGCGCGCACGTGGACCAGTACGACGTGTTCCTGCTGCAGGCCCACGGCCAGCGGCGCTGGCAGATCGACGCCTCGCCCAACCCGCCACTGGGCTTCCGCGACGATGTCGAACTCAAACTGCTGCGCGAATTCCACCCGACCCACGATTGGCTGCTGCAACCCGGCGACATGCTCTACCTGCCGCCGGGCGTGCCGCACCACGGGGTAGCGGAAAGCCCCTGCCTGACCTTTTCCGTGGGCATGCGCGCGCCGGCGGCGGCGGAGCTGCTGGGCGACTACGCCGACACCCTGGCCGCCGACGCGCCGGACGAACTGCGCTACGCCGATCCGGATCTGACCCTGCCGGGCGATGCCAGCGAGATCGACGAGGCCGCACTCCAGCGAGTGCACGCCGCCCTGGATCGGCTGCGGATGGACGATCCCGACCGCTTCGCCGACTGGTTCGGCAGCTTCATCACCACTTACCGCAGTGCCGTGCTGCCGGTTGCCGACGACAGCCCGCCACCGCGCGATACCGTGGAAGCCGCGCTGCACGCGGGTGCAGCACTGCTGCGCCACCCGTGGTCGCGAATGGCCTGGCGGCGCGGCAGCAGAGGCGACGCACTGCTGTACGTGGGTGGGCAAGCCCATGCCATGGCGGTGGACGATGCGCGCCGCCTGGCGGCGGCGGACGCCATCAACCAAACCCTGTACGCTGGGCTGGGCCCGTCCGCGCAGTGCACCGTGCATAGCCTGCTGGCAGCCGGCCACTATCAACTGGCACAGGAGGACGCGGCATGAGCGAGCAGACCGACGAACGGACCAGCCAGAACGCCCCGTCCGACCTCCTCCGCATCACCGACCACCCCGCTGCGGTGGCGGTGGCCAGCCAGATCATCGAAGCGGCTCGCCGCCGTGTGCTGATCCGCAGCCTGGATCTGGAAGCATGGTTGTATGACGATGCCAACGTGCTGGCCGCCTTGCGCAGCTTCGCCACTGCCGGCCGCGACGGGCAGGTGCTGGTGCTGCTGCACGACGCCGCCGCCCCGCAGGCTGCCCATGCCAAGTTGCTGGAGTTGGCGCAGCGCCTGCCCAGCGTGTTCCAGTTCCGCGAGGTCACCGACCCGGTCTATCGCGAAGACCGCAGCGCGCTGATCGCCAGCGACACCGGCGGCTACTACCACCGTACCCTGGGCGAGCGCGTGGAGGGCACCGCCAGCCTCGATGCCCGCGCCCGCGTGCGGCAGCTGCAACAGCGCTTCGACGAAATCTGGGAACGTTCGCGGGTGGTCAGCGAATACCGCGCATTGGGGATCTGAACCCCGGCTTCTGCCGCACCCGATTCTTGATCTGGGCCAAATCCCGACCGGCGGGCTGGGCTATAATTCGCGTTCGTTGCGGCACCCATTCAGTTTTCCTGCTTCGCCCAGTTTTCTTGCTTCGCCCTGGCGAGGCAGCCCCCTCCCCTCCCCACCAGACAGGTTGCTAGCCACACCGTGGACAGTCTCCTCAAGCAGTTCGCCCAAACCTCCCAGCTCGGCGCCAACGGCGCGTACATCGAAGACCTCTACGAGCAATACCTGGTCGCGCCCGACAGCGTCGACCCCAAATGGAAGCAGTATTTCGATGGCCTGAAGGGCCGCGAAGCCGGCGACGTGCCGCACTCGGCCGTCATCGAGCAGATCGCCGAAGCCGGCAAACTGGCCGCACGCGGCCTGCTGGCCGGTGCCACCGGTGGCGGCGACGAGCGCGAACGCAACGTTGGCCGCCTGATCACCGCCTACCGCTCGCGCGGGCACCTGGCCGCCAGGCTCGACCCGCTGGGCATGACCCCGCCGGATCAAACACCGGATCTGGAGCTGGGCTTCCACCACCTGGGGCAGTCCGACCTCGGCGACGAGTTCAGCACCGGCGGCGTGGCCGGCCAACCGCGGATGAAGCTGCGTGACCTGCTGGCCCGCCTGCAGGCGACCTACACCGGCAGCATCGGCGCCGAGTTCATGCACATCTTCGAGGCCGACCAGCGCCAGTGGCTGTACCAGCGGCTGGAAGCGGCCGGCGGCAACTACAACCTGGACGCCGACACCCGCCGCCGCACGCTGGAGCGCCTGACCGCCGCCGAAGGGCTGGAACGCTACCTGCACACCAAATACGTCGGCCAGAAGCGCTTCTCGCTGGAAGGCGGCGATGCGCTGATCCCGCTGATGGACACCGTGATCCGCGATGCCGGCAGTGCCGGCGTGAAGGACGTGATCATCGGCATGGCCCACCGCGGCCGCCTCAACGTGCTGGTCAACACGCTGGGCAAGAACCCGCGCAAGCTGTTCGACGAGTTCGAAGGCAAGTTCGACCATGACGACCACGCCGTGGCCGGCGACGTGAAGTACCACATGGGCTTCTCCGCCGACGTCGCCACCCCCGGCGGCCCGGTGCACCTGGCGCTGGCGTTCAACCCCTCGCACCTGGAAATCGTCGATCCGGTGGTGGCCGGCTCGGTGCGGTCGCGCCAGGAGCGCCGCGGCGATGCCGCGCGCAAGCAGGTGATGCCGATCCTGATCCACGGCGACTCGGCCTTCGCCGGCCAGGGCGTGGTGATGGAGCTGTTCCAGATGTCGCAGGCGCGCGGCTTCACCGTCGGCGGCACCGTCCACGTGGTGGTCAACAACCAGGTCGGCTTCACCACCTCCAACCCGGACGACACCCGCTCCACCCGCTACTGCACCGACATCGCCAAGTTCGTCGGCGCGCCGGTGCTGCACGTCAACGGCGACGACCCGGAAGCGGTGGTGTTCGCGGCCCGACTGGCGTTCGACTTCCGCCAGCAGTTCGGCAAGGACGTGGTGATCGACCTGGTCTGCTACCGCCGCCACGGCCACAACGAGGCCGACGAGCCGTCCATCACCCAGCCGTTGATGTATCAAGTCATCCGCCAGCACAAGACCCCGCGCGAGCTGTACGCCACGCAGCTGGAAACCGCCGGTGTGATCCCCGCCGGTGCCGGCAATGCGATGGCCGATGCCTACCGCAACAAGCTGGACTCCGGCGAAGTCACCGCCGAGCTGGCCGTGGTGGACAAGCTGGCCCCGGACAACGCGTTGTACGTGGACTGGTCGAAGCTGCTGTCCGGCAAGCTGTCCGATGCCAGCAGCACCGCCATCGGCATGGACAAGCTGAAGGCGCTGGCGGTGCAGATCAACACCGTGCCGGCCGAAGTGCAGTTGCATTCGCGCGTGGCCAAGGTCTACGACGACCGCCGCAAGATGGCAGCCGGCGAGATCCCCGGCGACTGGGGCTTTGCCGAAAACCTCGCTTACGCCACCCTGATCGCCGAGGGGCATGCCCTGCGCCTGGTCGGCCAGGACGTGGGGCGCGGCACGTTCACCCATCGCCACGCGATCCTGCACGATCAGAAGACAGACAACTACTACCTGCCGCTGCGTCAACTTGCCGCCCACCCGGAACGGGTGGCAGTGATCGACTCGCTGCTCAGCGAAGAAGCGGTGATGGCCTACGAATACGGCTATTCCACCACCGATCCCGACACCCTGTGCATCTGGGAAGGCCAGTTCGGCGACTTCGCCAATGGCGCGCAAGTGGTCATCGACCAGTTCGTCGCTTCCGGTGAAGCCAAGTGGGGCCGCCTGTCCGGGTTGACCCTGCTGCTGCCGCACGGCTACGAAGGCCAGGGCCCCGAGCACAGCTCGGCGCGGCTGGAGCGCTTCCTGCAACTGTGCGCGCTGGACAACATGCTGGTCTGCGTGCCGTCCACTCCGGCGCAGGCCTACCACATGCTGCGCCGCCAGCTGCGCATGACCACCCGCAAGCCGCTGGTGGTGATGTCGCCGAAGTCGCTGCTGCGCCACAAGCTGGCGGTGTCCTCGCTGGAGGACATGGCCAACGGCGAGTTCCAGCACCTGATTCCCGACACCACCGCCACCGCCAAGAAGGTCAAGCGTGTGGTGCTGTGCGCCGGCCGGGTCTATTACGACCTGCTGGAAGACGTGCAGAAGCTGGGCATCAAGGACGTGGCGCTGGTGCGGGTGGAGCAGCTGTATCCGTTCCCGCGTCCGCAGCTGGCCGCCGAGCTCAAGCGACTGGGTGCCGGCGAGGTCATCTGGTGCCAGGAAGAGCCGCACAACCAGGGTGCGTGGTACCAGATCCAGCACCATCTGCGTGCCTGCCTGCAGCCCAAGCAAGTGCTGAGCTACGCCGGTCGACCGCGCTCGCCTTCGCCGGCGGTGGGCCACATGGCCGACCACGTTCGCGAATTGCAGCAATTCCTGGCCGATGCACTGGTCAACCCCATCGAAAGCGACATCGTCGCCGACTAACCCATCCCCGCATATTCGACAGGACGCCCTCATGGCCATTGAAGTCAAAGTCCCGGTTCTCCCCGAATCCGTCGCCGACGCCGTCATCGCAAGCTGGCACAAGAAGGCCGGCGATGCGGTCAAGCGCGACGAAAACCTGCTCGATCTGGAAACCGACAAGGTAGTGCTGGAAGTGCCCGCGCCGGTCGATGGCGTGCTGAAGGAAATCAAGTTCGAGTCCGGCGCCACCGTCACCAGCCAGCAGGTGATCGCGCTGATCGAGGAAGGCGCCGTCGCCGCCGCTGCGCCGGCCGCCCCCGCCGCGGAAGCACCGAAGGCCGCCGCACCCGCCGCTGCCGCCCCGGCCAAGGCCGCGCCCCCCGCTGTCGCTGCCGCCGACGTACCGCCGGGCGCGCGCTTCGCCGCCGCCACTTCCGGCGTGAACCCGGCCGACGTGGCCGGCACCGGCCGTCGCGGCATGGTCACCAAGGAAGACATCGTCAACTACGCCAGCGGCAAGACCGCCGGCGTGGGCGGCGGCGCGCGTCCGGAAGAGCGCGTGCCGATGACCCGCATGCGCGCCCGCATCGCCGAGCGCCTGATGCAGTCGAAGAACTCCATCGCCATGCTGACCTCGTTCAACGAGGTGAACCTGGGCAAAGTCATGGCCATGCGCAAGGAACTTGGCGAGCAGTTCGAGAAGGCCAACGGCATCAAGCTGGGCTTCATGAGCTTCTTCGCCAAGGCCGCCGCCAACGCGCTGCAGAAGTTCCCGGTCATCAACGCCTCGGTCGACGGCAACGACGTCATCTACCACGGCTACGCCGACATCAGCATCGCCGTCTCCACCGACAAGGGCCTGGTCACGCCGGTGCTGCGCAACGTCGAGCGGATGGGCTTCGCCGAGATCGAGCAGGGCATCGCCGACTACGCCAGGAAGGCGCGTGACGGCAAGCTGGGGCTGGACGACCTGCAGGGCGGCACCTTCACGATTACCAACGGCGGCACCTTCGGCTCGCTGATGTCCACCCCGATCGTCAACCCGCCGCAGTCGGCGATCCTCGGCATGCACACCATCAAGGAACGCGCCATCGTCGAGAACGGCCAGGTGATCGCCGCGCCGATGATGTACATCGCGCTGAGCTACGACCACCGCATCATCGACGGCAAGGACGCGGTGCTGTTCCTGGTCGACATCAAGAACCAGCTGGAAAACCCACACCGCATGCTGCTGGGCATGTGACGTTTTTCCCCTTCCCCTTGAAGGGGAAGGTCGGGATGGGGATGGGTTCCCCATCGTCACTGCAAGGAACACCCCATCCCCACCCTAGCCCTCCCCTTGAAGGGGAGGGAACCAGGAACAAGGACTACGCAATGAGCGAAGTACAGAATTTCGACGTCGTCGTCATCGGTGCCGGCCCCGCCGGCTACCACGCCGCCATCCGCGCCGCGCAGCTGGGCCTGAAGACCGCCTGCATCGATGCGGCGCTGGGCAAAGACGGCAAGCCTGCCCTCGGCGGCACCTGCCTGCGCGTGGGCTGCATCCCGTCCAAGGCGCTGCTGGATTCCAGCCGCCAGTTCTGGAACATGGGCCATATCTTCGACCAGCACGGCATCAGCTTCGACAAGCCCGCCATCGACGTGAAGAAGATGGTCGCCCGCAAGGACGGCATCGTGAAGCAGTTCACCGGCGGCATCGCGGCCCTGTTCAAGGCCAACAAGGTCGCCGCGTTCTACGGCTTCGGCCAGCTGCAGCCGGGCAACGTGGTCAGCGTCAAGCAGCATGACGGCAGCACCGTCGAGCTGAAGGGCACCAACGTCATCCTCGCCGCCGGTTCCGATTCCATCGAGCTGCCGTTCGCCAGGTTCGGCGAGCACATCATCGACAACGTCGGTGCGCTGGATCTGGAAGCCGTGCCCAAGCGCCTGGGCGTGATCGGCGCCGGCGTGATCGGCCTGGAGCTGGGCAGCGTGTGGAAGCGCCTCGGCGCCGAGGTCACCATCCTCGAAGGCCTGCCGGAGTTCCTGCCCGCCGCCGACAAGGAAGTGAGCAAGCTGGCCGCGCGCGAGTTCAAGAAACAGGGCCTGGACATCAAGCTGGGCTGCAAGGTCGGCGGCACCGAAGTGAAGAAGGACGGCGTGCACGTCAGCTACAGCGACGACAAGGGCGCCGCGCAGGAACTGGTGGTCGACAAGCTGCTGGTCTGCGTGGGCCGCCGCGCCGCCAGCAAGGGCCTGCTGGCCGAGGGCACCGGCGTGCAGCTCAACGAGCGCGGCCAGGTGGTGGTCGACGAGCACTGCCACACCGGTGTCGACGGCGTGTGGGCCGTGGGTGACTGCGTGCGCGGGCCGATGCTTGCGCACAAGGGCTTCGAGGAAGGCATCGCCGTCGCCGAGCTGATCGCCGGCCTGCCCGGCCATGTCAACTTCGACACCATTCCCTACGTCATTTACACCGAGCCGGAGCTGGCCTGGGTCGGCAAGACCGAGGAGCAGCTCAAGGCCGAGGGCATCCCGTACAAGGCCGGCAGCTTCCCGTTTGCGGCGGTCGGCCGCGCGGTGGCAATGGCCGAGCCGGCGGGCTTCGTGAAGGTGCTGGCGCACGCCGAGACCGACACCATCCTCGGCATGCACCTGATCGGCGCCAACGTCTCCGAACTGGTCCACGAAGGCGTGCTGGCGATGGAGTTCAAGGGCAGCGCCGACGACCTGGCGCGCATCTGCCACGCCCACCCGTCGCTGTCCGAAGCCGTGCACGACGCCGCGATGGCGGTGCACAAGCGGGCGATCCACAAGGCGAACTGACGTTTTTCACCTCACGCCGCCGGCGTGTCCCGAGGCACAGCGTGGCGCAAGGGTGATTGCGACAATCGGCGGCATGGATGCCGCCGATTAGCCTACATGGACGTACTTGCGGCGTGTCGCAAGCGCACTTGTGCCGCGATGTGCCCTCCAGCTGACGACTCGCAACCCGAACAGCACGGCGCACCCAGGTGCGCCGTTTTCTTTGCCGCCGGGCGATAATCGGCGCATGAATACCCTCTGCGTTTATTGCGGCTCCAACGCCGGCAGCGACCCGGCCTATGCCGCGCTGGCCCGCGACCTCGGCAGCCGCCTCGCGCGCGACGGCATCGCGCTGGTGTATGGCGGCGGCAACGTCGGCCTGATGGGCATCGTCGCCGATGCGGTGCTGGTCGGCGGCGGCGAAGTCATCGGGGTGATCCCGCAGCAGCTGGTCGACTGGGAAGTCGCCCACCAGGGCGTCACCCGCCTCGAAGTCGTCGATTCCATGCACACCCGCAAGGCGCGGATGTTCGAACTGGCCGACGGCTTCGTCGCCCTGCCCGGCGGCTTCGGCACCCTCGACGAAATGTTCGAGATGCTGACCTGGCGCCAGCTCGGCCTGGGCAAGAAGCCCTGCGCCTTCCTCGGCGTCAACGGCTTCTGGCAGCCGCTGATGGCGATGCTGGACACCATGGTGCGCGAACGCTTCCTGCATCCCGAACAGCGCGCCGATCTGTGGCACGGCACCGACCTCGATGCCATGCTCGGCTGGATGCGCGGCTATGTGCCTGCGCAGGCCGACAAATGGCTGGACGAGAAGCGCCGCAGCCAACTCAAGCTGACTTCGGAGGACGTATGAGCATCCCCGCGCAGTTCCGCGCTTTCCGCATCCACAGCGACGCCGCGCCGGATAAGGGCAGCGGCTACCGCAGCGGCATCGAAACCCTGTCGCTGGACGACCTCAATCCCGGCGAAGTGGTGGTCAAGACCGCGTACTCCTCGGTCAATTACAAGGACGCACTGGCCGGCACCGGCAAGGGCAAGATCCTGCGCAGCTTCCCGCTGGTCGGCGGGATCGACGTGGCCGGCCACGTGGTAGCGTCCACCGATTCCGCCTTCCGCGAGGGCGACGCGGTGCTGGTCACCGGCAGCGGGCTGTCGGAAACCCGCGACGGCGGCTATTCGGAATACGCGCGGCTGGACGCGCGCTGGGTGATCCCGCTGCCTGCCGGGCTGAGCCTGCGCGAAGCGATGATCCTCGGCACCGCCGGCTTCACCGCGGCGCTGGGCCTGCTGCGGATGACCGAAAACCGGCAGACGCCCGCGCTCGGCCCGCTGGCCGTGACCGGCGCCACCGGCGGCGTGGGTTCGCTGGCGGTCGCCATCTACCGCAAGGCCGGCTATGAGGTGCATGCGATCAGTGGCAAGCCCGAACATGCGGACTACCTGAAATCGCTGGGCGCGTCCGAAGTGCTGGGCCGCGACGCGTTGGCCACCACCAAACCGATGGACAGCGCCCGCTTCGGCGGCGGCCTGGACAATGTCGGCGGGCCGATGCTGGCCGCCCTGCTGGCGCAGACCGCCCCCTACGGCAACGTCGCCAGCTGCGGGCTGGCCGCCTCGCCCGAACTGCACGCCACGGTGATGCCTTTCATCATCCGCGGCGTCTCGCTGCTGGGCGTGGCCTCGGCCGGCACCGCCCGCGACATCCGGGAAGAGGTCTGGCGGCGGCTGGCGGGCGACTGGAAGCCGGACAATCTGGCTGCGATCTGCACCCGTGAAGCCATTCTGGGCGAGCTGCCCGACGTTTTCGAACGCATGCTGGCCGGCGGCGCGCTGGGACGCACCGTGGTGCGCATCGCAAACACGGCCTGATCGGCCTTGCAGGCTGCGCCGCGCCAGCTACAATCAAGCCGAACTCCCGGGGATCCCCATGGCACGCATCCTGATCGTTGACGATTCACCCTCCCAACTGATGAGCATCCGCCGCATCGTCGAGAAACTCGGCCATGAGGCATTGACCGCCGAAGACGGTGCTGCCGGTGCGGAGGCGGCCAAGCGCGAGATTCCCGACCTGGTGTTGATGGACGTGGTGATGCCGAACCTCAACGGCTTTCAGGCCACCCGCGCGATCACCCGCGAGCCCACCACCAAGCACATCCCGGTGATCCTGGTGACCACCAAGGATCAGGACACCGACCGTGTCTGGGGCATGCGCCAGGGGGCCAAGGCCTACATCACCAAGCCGTTCAACGAGACCGAGCTGGCCAACCTGATCAACCAGTACCTCGGCAGCGCCGGCACCAGGTAATTCGGCCGATGGCGCGCCTCAGGCGCGCCGCCAATCGTTGCCAAACACGTCGCGCATTGCCGCATAGGCATTGCGCTGTGCTTCGGTATGCGCTTTCGGCGCCAGAATTTCCAATTCGACGATCTGATCCCCGGACGCGGTATCCCCCGCCCCCGGCAGGCCGCGCCCACGCAAGCGCAGCTTGCGCCCGGATTCGGAATCCGCCGGGATCTTCAATTCCACCGCGCCGCCCAGCGTCGGCACGCTGAGGGTGGCACCCAGCGCCGCCTCCCACGGCGCCACCGGCAACACGTGGATGACGTTGCGGCCATCCACCTCGAACTGCGGGTCGGCGGCGTATTCCACTTCCAGCAGCAGATCACGCCCGCCATTGCCCTGCCTGGCCAGGCGGATCACCTGCCCGGGTTTGATACCCTTGGGAACCCGCACGTCCAGCGTGCGACCATTCACCGCCACCCGGACACTGCTGCCGGCGTACACGGCCTGCAGGGGCACCGCGAACTTGGCGCGGGTATCGCCGGCAGGGGCACCCGCATGCGCACCTGGCTGGCCTCGACCGCGTTGCCCACCACCACGCCCGAACAGATTTTCGAAGAAATCGGAGAACCCGCCACCGGCACCGCCACCGGCAAAAATCTCGTCGAAATCGAAATCGGCCTGCCCTGCCGGCCCGCGGCCGAAGCCACCCGGTGGCGGTCGCACTTCATCGCCCGGCCGATAACCACCGGCCCGCAATTGGTCGTATGCCTTGCGCTTGGCCGGATCGCGCAGCGCCTCGTAGGCCTCGTTGACGGCCTTGAACTTTTCCTCGGCGCTCTTCTCCTTGCTGACATCCGGATGATATTTGCGCGCCAGCCGTCGGTAAGCGGTCTTGATTTCCGCTTCGCCTGCACTGGGTTCCACCCCCAGCACGCCGTAGTAATCCTTGAATTCCATGGTGGCTCCGTTCGGGACTGCGCGGTGATGGACACCACCCCGTCACGCATCCCGGATAGACTGTATTTTCATCGAAATGAGGCTCGAACATGACGATTCAAGTTGGCGACCCCATTCCGGAAGCGGTGCTGTCCTACATCGACAACGGCGTGCACCGGATCGACACCCACACCCTGTTCAACGGCCGCAAGCTGGTGCTGTTCGCGGTGCCGGGGGCATTCACCCCCACCTGCTCGGAACGCCACCTGCCCGGCTTCATCGCCCATTTCGAGGAATTTCACGCACGCGGCATCGTGGTGGCCTGCATGGCGGTCAATGACCCCTTCGTGATGCAGGCTTGGGGCGAACAGCAGCAGGTACCGAAGAACTTGCGCATGTTGTCGGATGGCAATGCCGATTTCACCCGCGCGCTGGGCCTGGAAATGGATGCCAGCGGTTACGGCATGGGCGTGCGCAGCAAGCGTTTCGCGCTGTATGCCGAAGCCGGCATCGTGCGTGGGCTGTGGGTGGAAGCGCCCGGCGAGTTCCGGGTGTCGTCGGCGGAGCATGTGCTGGCCAATCTGCCGGATTGAAGCAGCGGCGGCGCGTCATTCAAGGATGCTGAAACGCAGGCTGCCCCAGGCGCCGCTGTCGGCCAGTGCGGTCAGAGTGTGTGCGCCGGGTTCGGTGAAGGCGTGCTGCAGCGGGCGGCCAGCTTCGCTGGCACCGATCTCGCGCCCGTCCAGCAACCAGTGCACGCGGGTGCTGGCGCCGATCGCACGCAGGGCCAACTGCACGCCGCCGGCCTGGCCGGGCGCATGTGCCAGGGTGGCGCCATCGGTCACGCCGTCGATGTGCAGGGTATCCAGCGCGCCGCGGCCATCGTCGCGGCAATCTTTCGCCAGTGCGGGCAGGCTGGCCTGCTGACGCCATGCCGCCGGCAGCCATGGCATTGCCAGTGCCGGCCAGCGCGCGATTTGCCGGGGCCGGGCTGCATGCGTGGCACTGCAATCGGCGGACAGACGTTCGCCGGTCACGGCATCGACCTTGAAAGCCTCGATGCCGGCATTCCACAGCCGCGCCTGACGCTCGGCGAACGTGGGCGGCACCACACCCGCCAGCGTCCACGCCCGCAGCCGTTTCTGGCACAGCGCGGGTGGCTGCGCATCGGCGGCGGTACCCAGCGGCCAGCAGATGTCGGCTTCGGCCACACTGGCCGGCTGCGGCAGGCGCAGCACCTCCTTGCCGGTGCGCGGCAGGCTGTCGATGACCTCGAACAGCAGCGGCAAGGCGGTCACCGCGCCGTACTGGCCGGGCAGCGGCGTGCCATCGGGCCGCCCCACCCATACCCCCACGCTGTAGTGCGGGGTTGCACCGATCGCCCAGGCATCGCGAAAGCCGTAACTGGTGCCGGTCTTCCACGCCAGCTGCGGGCGCCGCCCGGTGTCGAACATGCCATCGCGCTCGCCGGGCCGGGGCCCGGCCGCCAGCATTTCGCGCACGATCCAGGCCGCGCCGGGAGACAAGAGCCGCCGCTCCACCCGTGGCGCATCCGGCACGTAGCGCACGTGGCCGGCGATGCCACCGCGCTGCAAGGCGGCGAAGGCACCCACCAGATCCTCCAGCCGCGCGCCGGTGCCGCCGAGGATCATCGACAGGTTCGGTGCCGCGCCCGGCGGCAGTTTCAAGGCCAGGCCGGCATGCTGCAGGCGGGCGCTGAAACGCGCCGGTCCGACCCGATCAAGCAACTCCACCGCCGGGATGTTGAGCGACAAGCGCAACGCTTCGGCGGCGCCGATCGGGCCGTTGTAGGCCCCGTCGAAATTGCCGGGTCGATAACTGCCGAACGACTGCGGCGCATCCACCAGCAGGCTTTCCGAATGGATCAGGCCATCGTCCAGCGCCATGCCGTACAGGAACGGCTTGAGGGTGGAACCGGGCGAACGCCAGGCCCGCACCATGTCCACGTCGCCCAGCCGCTGCTTGTCGCCGAACGCCACCGAGCCGACATAGGCGCGGGCTTCCAGGCTGGCGTTGTCCACCACCAGCAACGCCGCCGAGGTGCGCGGTGGCAGGTTGGAAAAGTAGGCAGTGACGCGTTCCTCCAGCGCCCGTTGCAGGCCGGCATCGAGGCTGGAGACGATCTGCCGCTGGCGCGGCTGGACGGCGTGCAGACGTTGCGCCAGCAACGCGGCGTCCTGGGGTTGCCGCAGCCGCCGCGCGATCACGTTCTCGATGCGGGCGTCGTCCACCTGCGCCTGCGTCCAGACGCGGCGCGCGGCCATGCGTGCCAGCAGCTTGTCGCGGGCGGCCTGCGCCGCCTCCGGGTCACGATCCGGGCGCAGCCGGCCGGGCGCTTGCGGCAGCACCGCCAGCAAGGCCGCTTCGGCATGCGACAACCGTGCGGCAGGCTTGCCGAGGTAGGCCCAGCTGGCCGCTTCCACGCCTTCGATGGCACCGCCGAACGGCGCGCGCTCCAGATACAACGTGAGGATCTCGCGCTTGGACAGGTGCGCCTCCAGTTGCAGGGCGCGCAACACCTGCCGCAGCTTGCCGCCCGCGGTGCGCGTGCGCCCGTCGCGCAGGGCCGGGTCGATGATGCGCGCCACCTGCATGGTCAAGGTGGAGCCACCGGACACGATCCGCCGGCTGCCCAGCCACTGCCCGCCGGCCCGCAGCATCGCCAGCGGGTTGATGCCGGGGTGGTGCCAGAACCAGCGGTCTTCGTAGCCCAGCAATGCTTGCAGGTACAGCGGCGACACCTGTTCCGGCGTGGCCGGATAGCGCCACACGCCATGCGCATCGGCGAATGCGCGCAGCGGGCTGCCATCGCGCGCCACCACCACCGTGGCCAGGTCGCGGCGGGCCGGCAGCGGCAGCGGGAATGCCAGGTCCAGCACCAGCAGCGCCAACAACAACGCCACCGTGCCCCAGCGCAACCAGGGCCGCAGGCGTCGCCACCACCGCCGCGCCCTTCCCCCTGCCGCGGGGGAAGGCGGCAGGCTCACGGCTGCACCACCGTGATCCGTTCCGGTACCGCCTTGCCGACGCCACGCAGGTCAGGGCGGTACATGTCTTCCACCAGCGGCGGCGGCACCGTGTAGCTGCCAGGGGTCACCGCACGCACCAGGTAGAACACTTTCGCCTGGCTGCCGGCTTCCAGCTTCAGCGCGGCCACGTAGCGGTCGTCGCGGAACTCTTCATGCTGGACATTCGCCGCATTCGAACGCGCGGTGATTTCGATCCCATCCACCACCACGTCGGCCCACTGCTTGGCATCGGAAAGATTGAAATTCTCGATTTCCAACCCCGCCGGCAACAGGTCGGTCAACATCGCGTCCGGCATGTTGCGGTCGGCGCTGATGGATACCCGCACGATCAGCGCCTCGCCTTCCTTCAGCGGCCTCGGCGTCCACGGCTTGCCATCGGTGGTGAACAGACTGCGTTCGACCTTGATGGTGCTGGCATCCGCCGGCGGCGGCGTGCGCGGCACGCCGGCCACGTCCAGGCTGGCGTAGTACGGTGGCGTGCCCGAGGGCAGGAAGCGCAGCCCCTTGGCCAGTGCGGCGTAATCCAGTTCGCGCGCGAAGCTGCGAGCCGCGGGCAGGGTCTGCGCGTCGCCGCCGGCCAGCAGGGTGCCGGTCACCTGTTTGTCCTGGCTCACCAGCAGGGCCTTGCCCAGGCGGGCTACCGCGATCTGTTCCTGCGTGCTCAGCCACAACCAGGCGGAACGGCGGCGGCTGTCCAGTTCGTACACCACGTCGGACACGTGGGCGTCGTACGCCGGCTTGGCGAACCCGCGTTCGTGGGTCATCGCGATCATCACCGCCATGTCGCGCAACAGGCTGCCGTAATCGCCCAGCCAGCCCTGGCGGTCGCCCTTGAAGGCAAAGCCTTCGGCAATCGCCTTCTCGCCGCGCGCGCGGTCGCCCTGCATCGCCAGCGCCAGCCCCAGGTGCACCAGCGGCAGGCCCTTCAAGGCCTGCTTGCGGTCGTTGTCGTACAGCGCACGCAGGGTGCCCAGCGGCGCGCGGTTGACCCGCGCCAGCACGTAGCCGGCATACGCCTGGTAGGCGAACTTCAGGTATTGGCGATGGTCGCGCCCGTAGAACTCGTTGCCGCCGGCAAGCAGGTCCTCGCTGAGCCGTTGCAGGGCTTTCTGCAGCACCGGCTCGGGGATGGCGAAGCCGGCCTGCCGCGCATCCAGCAGGAATTCGACGATGTAAGGCGTGAGCAGCGGATCGACATGGCCATCATCACCCCACATCGAAAAATGGCCATTGCTGACCTGCATCGACGCCAACCGGCCGAACGCCCCCTCCATGCGCACCCGCCGCTTGCCCGCATCCAGCCCGGCCACCCCGAAGCGCTGGCCGGTGTCGGCATCCAGCAGCAAGGCCGCAAAGCCCTTGCTGGTGGTCTGCTCGGCACAGCCGTAGGGGTAGTCCAGCGCCCCCTTGAGGGAGGCCCCGTACGGGATCGGCGGCAGTGCGCTGACCAGCATCCGCGCCCGCACCGAGCCCGGCATCAGGCCTTCGGCAAGGCCCGCGTCCATGCTGGCGGCACTGCCGGCGGCCAGCATCATCGAGCGCGAGCGCAACACCGACGGCCACGCCGGCCGCACCGGCAGGTCGTACTGGCGGTCGGACGTGTAGCCATTGCCCGCCACCCGCACCCGCACCTGCGCCACGCCGTAGTCTTCCAGCGCCGCCAGCGGGAAGCTCAGCGTGGACTTGGCCTCCTTCCCCAACGCCAGGCTGCGGCTGCCGCCGGTCACCGCGGCCGGGCCGATGCCATTGACCTGCACGCTGAAATTGCCGGGCTTGCCGGTGTAGTTGGAAACATCCAGCGTCACCATGCCGCGGTCGCCCGGCGCCATCACCCGCGGCATCCCGGCTTCGGCCACGATCGGCGCACGCACCACCACCTCGGCATCGCGGTTGCCGTAACGGGTATCGGAATACACCAGCGCCGACACCCGCAGCGTGCCGTTGAAGTCCGGCACCGGAAGCGCGATGCGCGCGATGCCCTTGGCATCCAGCTGCACCGGCCCGGAGAACAGATCCACCGTCTGCACCCGCGCAGTGGGGCGGCGCGCCTGCGGTAGCGCGGCCAGCGCCATGTCACCACCGAAGCGCAGCTTGGCGGTACCGCCGTCGTAGCTTTCGATCACGCGGCCGTAGATGTCGTAGGCATCCACCCCCAGCCGGCGCTGGGCAAAGAAGTGCGCCACCGCATCCGGTACCGGGAAGCGGGTGATGTTGAGGATGCCCACGTCCACCGCCGACACCGTGGCCCACGCCTGCTGGCCGGCCAATTGCGGCGCGCTCAGGGTCACCTGCAAGGGCTGTTGCGGGCGCACCTGCGGCTTCACCGCCAGCCCCACCGCCACCCGGCGGTCGCGCCGATCCATCGGCACGAAGACCTCGCCCACCGCCCGGGCCGGGGTGATCTTGCTCTTGGCGCTGCCGCCACGGAACACCAGCGCAGTGACGTAGATGTCATGCCGTTCCCAGTCGGCGGTGACCGGGATCTGCACCACGCTGCCGGCCTTCACGTCGACCGATTGCACGAACAGCAGGTGGTCGCTTTCCACCATCACCACGCCCTTGCCCGCATGCGGCGGGGTGAGGGTGAGCTTGAGGGTGTCGCCGGCACGGTAGGCGGTCTTGTCCAGCGCCAGCTTGACCTTGTCCGGGCGCGCATCCAGGCCACGGTTTTCGTCATCCCAGCCCCAGCCGGCATGGAACGGATAGCGCGTAGTCAGCTTGGTGGCGGGGTCGTACACGTCGAGGCGGTAATCGCCCCACTCCACCGGCACATCCACCCGCGCGGCACCGTTGCCCACGTCCAGATTGCGGGTTTGCACGTTTTCGTAGCGGCGGGTGAAATCGAAGCTCCAACCGCTGTCGCCGTGCGTCCAGTGGTAGTCGCGGCGCTCGCGTACCAGTGTCACCTTCAGGCCGGCACCGGGATGCGGCCTGCCTTCGGCATCGAAACGCTGCACCTCGAACCCGGCCGGGCCGTTGGCATTGGCGCCGTCGCCATCGTCGAACAGCGGACGCACGCCCACCAGCACGTCGGCCGGCCACAACGTGCGCACCAACGTGCGGTTGATGGTGCGGCCACCGCTTTCGTACAGGCTGCCGGCCACGATGGCACGCACAGGTGTGTCGCTTTTCACCTCGCCGGGCAGGGCGATGGCCTGCTGCAATTCACCCTTGGCATCCAGCGCCGTATCGAGGATGTCGGCGGCCTCCTTCGGCAGCGACACGGTGGGGTCGCCGAAGAACCAGCCCTTGCCCAGGCCCGGGGCGACGCCTTCCAGCGGGTGCTGATCCACCGCCACCGCGAGCTTGGCGGTGAAGCGGTTGCCGGCGGCGGGGGCACCGTACAGATACGCACCCTTGACCTGCAATTGCAGCGGCTGGCCCGGCCGCAAGCGGCTGCCGGGGGCGGCCAGGTCGAGTTTCATGCGCTCGGGCAGGAACTCCTCGATGCGCAGGCTCATGCCCTGCACCGCCTCCTTGCTGGCCGGGTCGGTGCGGAACTCCACCTGCCAGCGACCGGTGGGCGCTTCCGCCGGGATCGCCCGTTCGAAGCGGTAGTAACCCTGCGCCTGCGGCTCCAGCCGCGTATCGACGAAGGTCTTGCCGTCCGGCTGCTTCAAGCGCACGAACAGGGTTTGCGCCTTGCCGTTTTTCGCCAGCACCGGTTTGCCGTCGAAATCGCGCAGCAACGCCGACACGCGCACGGTTTCACCGGGACGATAGAGATCGCGACCGGACCAGGCGAACACGTCGAACCACGCCTGCGGCCGGCCTTCCACCGCGAATTCGGACAAGTCCAGCGCCGGCTGGTTGAACGGCAGCAGCGACAAGTCCTTGCCATGCCGGGCAGTGAGCACGTGCGCGGCATCCAGCGTGTAGTTCAGCAGCGCATTGCCGTTGGCGTCGGTCTGGCCCTTGAACACCGGCTCGCCACGCGCATCCAGCACCTTCAGTTCCACCCCGCCGATACCCGCGCCATCGGCCAGCGACGCGGTGTGCACGAACAGCTTGTCCTTGTAGGCGCGCACGTGCAGGCCGATGTCGCTGACCGTGAACCAGGCCACGTCGAACTCGCCCTTGAAGGTGCCGGTGCGCTTCATCACCGCGAAGTACAGGCCGGGCTTCTGCAGCTCGGCGATGTCTTGCACCGGCAGGTAGGTGAGCACGCGCTCGTTGCGCGCACCGCCCAGCACGAAGCGGTTCACGTATACCGGGTCGGCCAGTTTGGAGATCGGCGGCTTGCTGTCAGCATCGGCCGGGTCGTACCACGAGGGCTCCAGCTCCCAGTTGCTGCGCTGGCCATTGCGCTGGTACTGGGCGAAAAAGGTCGGCAGCGCGGCGTCACGCACGCGCAGGAATTCGACATCCACCTCATCCACATTGACCGACACCACCGGCAGGCCGCGCGACTCTTTCGCCGGGATCACGCTGCCCTGCGAGGCAAACCCCACCGCCGGTGCCAACGCGCCGGTATAGACCTTCAACGTGACGTCCTTGCCCAGCTTGCTGCCGTCGGCCGCGGTCAGTGCGCCGGACACCTTCACGGTGTAGGTCTTGTTGGCCTCCACATAGGGGAAGCGCAGGATCTTGCCACCGTCATCCAGCGTCCAGCCGCTGTCGTTCTCGCCCTTGGCATCGATGACCAGCAGCTTGTCGAATTCTTGCGTGCCCACCAGCGGGCGCGAGAACTCGAGCACCACCGCAAGCGAATCGGAACGCTGGTCGGGAAATGCGCGCACCAGTGCAAAGCCCTTCACCGCGTCGCGCTGGCTCTGGATGGCCGTGCCGCCTGCCACCGGCATCTGCCCGGTCTGGTTGCGCTTGCAGGCCGGCAGCGCCAAGGTCAGAACCACCAGGAACAACAGCGACAGCAAGCGTGACGACAAAACCCGTGGCAGCGACATCGGAGGATCCATCCGGTGGGGGCATTTCGAGTATAGGACGCAATTCGAGGCCTCAAGCGGCCCACGTCCGTGCATGAAAAAAGCCCGGCGTTCAGCCGGGCTTCGGATTGCGCGAAACGGGAGCACGGCCGTCAGCCGGCGACCTCGCCGGGTTCGCCGGTGGCGTCCGCATCACCGGCATCCAGGGTGGCATCCAGCCGTTCGATCGCCTGCAATTTCTCGTCTGCCGCCAGCCGCATCAGGGTCACGCCCTGGGTGTTGCGACCGACCTGGGCGATCTCCGCGGCGCGGGTGCGCACGAGGGTGCCGCCGTCGGAGATCAGCAGCACGTCGTGGCGCTCGGTGAGCTGGATGGCGCCGACCAGCGCGCCGTTGCGCTCGTTGGTCTTGAGCGCGATCACGCCCTGAGTGCCGCGACCCTTCTTCGGGAACTCCTCGATCGGGGTGCGCTTGCCGAAACCGCGCTCGCTGGCGGTGAGCACGTCGCCGTCGCCGTCCACCACGATCAGGCTGCGCACTTCCTCGCCGTCGGCCAGCTTCATGCCGCGCACGCCGGTGGCGGTGCGGCCCATCGGGCGCACGCTGTCGCCGCCGAAGCGCACCGCCTTGCCGTTGCTGGCGAACAGCATGATGTCGCGGCTGCCGTCGGACAGCTCCGCGTTCACCAGCGCATCGCCCTCGGCCAGGTTGATGGCGATCTTGCCGCGCGCCAGCTTGAAGGCGTATTCGGTCAGCGGGGTTTTCTTGACCGTGCCGTTCCTGGTGGCGAAGAACACGTACTTGCCGTCCTCGTACTCGCGCACCGGCTGCACCGCCTGCACCTTCTCGCCCTCTTCCAGCGGGATCCAGTTGATGATCGGGCGGCCGCGCGCGTTCGGCCCGGCCTCCGGCAGCTGGTACACCGGCAGCCAGAACACGCGGCCGTGGCTGGTGAAGGTGAGCAGGGTGTCGTGGGTGTTGACCAGCCACAGCTGGTCGATGAAATCCTCGTCCTTGGTCGCCGCCGCGTTGCGGCCCTTGCCGCCACGCTTCTGCGCACGGTAGGCGGTGGCCGGCTGGCGCTTGGCGTAGCCGGCGTGCGACAGCGTCACTACCACGTCTTCCGGCGCGATCAAATCCAGAATGTCGAGGTCTTCCTCGGAGGCACGGATTTCGCTGCGGCGCGCATCGCCGAACTCGGCCTTGATCGCGCGCAATTCCTCGCGAATCACGTCCAGCAGCACGTCGGGATTTTCGAGAATGCGGATCAGCCCGGCGATTTCCTCCAGCAGCTGACGGTATTCGTCGGTCAGCTTTTCCTGCTCCAGCCCGGTCAGGCGGTGCAGGCGCATTTCCAGGATCTGCTGGGCCTGGGTCTCGGTGAGCTGGTAGCCGTTCGCCAGCAGGCCCACGCCGGCAGGCAGGTCTTCCGGCCGCGAGGCCTCGGCACCCGCAGCCGCCAGCAGCGAACCGACAAGACCCGGCTGCCAGACCCGTGCCAGCATGCGCTCGCGGGCGACGCCCGGGTTCTCCGAGGTCTTGATCAGCTCGATCATCTCGTCGATGTTGGCCAGCGCGACGGTCAGGCCTTCGAGGATGTGCGCGCGCGCACGCGCCTTGCGCAGCTCGAAGATGGTGCGGCGCGTCACCACTTCACGGCGGTGGCGGACGAAGGCTTCCAGGATCTCCTTCAGGTTCAACAGCTTCGGGCGGCCGTCGAGCAGGGCCACCATGTTGATGCCGAACACCGACTCCATCTGGGTCTGCGAGTACAGGTTGTTCAGCACCACCTCGGCGGATTCGCCGCGCTTGACCTCGATGTAGATGCGCATGCCGTCCTTGTCGGATTCATCGCGCAGCTCGCTGATGCCTTCGAGCTTCTTCTCCTTGACCAGCTCGGCGATCTTCTCGATCAGCCGCGCCTTGTTCACCTGGTAGGGGATCTCGGTGACGATGATCGATTCGCGGCCGTTGTCGGCCACTTCGATGTCGGCCCTGGCGCGCATCCGCACCCGGCCCTTGCCGGTGCGGTAGGCGTGATGGATGCCGCCGACGCCATTGATGATGCCCGCGGTGGGGAAATCCGGGCCGGGGATGAATTCCATCAGCCCGTCGATGTCGATCTGCGGGTCGTCGAGCAGCGCCAGCAGCGCGTCCACCACCTCACCCAGGTTGTGCGGCGGGATGTTGGTGGCCATGCCCACCGCGATGCCCGCCGAGCCGTTGACCAGCAGGTTCGGGAACCGGGTCGGCATGACCGTGGGTTCCAGTTCCTTTTCGTCGTAGTTGGGCTGGAAATCGACGGTGTCCTTGTCGATGTCGGCCATCAACTCGTGGCTGAGCCGCGCCATCCGCGCCTCGGTGTAACGCATCGCCGCAGCCGAGTCGCCATCGACCGAACCGAAGTTGCCCTGCCCGTCCACCAGCAGGTAGCGCAGCGAGAACGGCTGCGCCATGCGCACCAGGGTGTCGTACACCGACTGGTCGCCGTGCGGGTGGTACTTGCCGATCACGTCGCCGACGATGCGCGCCGATTTGTAATACGGCTTGTTGCTGTGCGCGCCCAGCTCGTTCATCGCGAACAGCACGCGGCGGTGCACCGGCTTCAGGCCGTCCCGCACATCGGGAAGTGCGCGCCCCACGATCACGCTCATGGCGTAATCGAGGTAGCTGCGACGCATTTCGTCTTCCAGCTTGACGGGAATGATTTCCTTGGCGAGATCGGTCATCGAGCGTCCATTTCGTATGGTGTTTTCCGGCCCGTTCACGGCCTGCCCGAAGCAAGTCCGCAGGGGCGTTCCACGGGGATTACAACAACGGAAAATCATACCATCCGGGGGCCTTCAAAGCATCCCCGATACCCGTATAAACAAGGATTTACAGCCTTCCGGGCGGTACTGCACGCTCGCACGGAGCAATGCTTGCATTGTCCATCGCAACCAGGAACAGCCGAGCAAGCGCGGCTCTCCGTTGGATCGCGCGAAGTCAGGCTTCGAACAGCGCCCGCATTTCCCCGGCGTCGGGACGTTCGACCACGCCCTTCTCCGTGACGATGGCGTCGATCAGGTCGTGCGGCGTCACATCGAACACCGGATTCCAGGCGTGCACGCCCTCGGCCACCACACGTTGACCACGGAACGACAGCAGCTCGGCGGGATCGCGTTCCTCGATCTCAATCAACTCGCCGGAGGCAGTGCCCATGTCGACGGTGGAGGACGGTGCCACCACCATGAACTTCAACCCGTGGTGCCTGGCCGCGATGGCCAATTGATAGGTGCCGATCTTGTTGGCGGTATCGCCGTTGGCGCAGATGCGGTCGGCGCCGACGATCACCCATTGCACCTGCCCGGTCTTCATCAGGTGCGAGGCGGCGGCATCGGCGATCAGGGTGGCATCGATGCCGTCCTGCTGCAGTTCCCATACGGTCAGCCGCGCACCCTGGTTCCAGGGCCGGGTTTCACCGGCAAATACGCGTTCAATCCGGCCTTGCGCCACGCCGGCGCGAATCACCCCCAGCGCCGTGCCAAACCCCGCCGTGGCCAGCGAGCCGGTATTGCAGTGGGTCAGCACGCCGCTGCCGGGGGCAATCAGGCCCGCGCCCAGTGCGCCCATCTTGCGGTTTGCCTGCAGATCCTCGGCTTCGATCGCCTGCGCCTCCCGCGTCAACACGACACGCCAATCGGTGCCGGCGGCGACCAGGGTTTTACGCATCCTCGCCAGCGCCCAGGCCAAGTTGACGGCGGTGGGACGTGCGGCATTCAGGCGTTCCATGGCCGGCGCCAGTGCCGCCGCGGCATCGAGGCCGTTGCCGGCATCGATGGCGTTCGCCGCCAGCACCACGCCCCAGGCCGCCGCAATGCCGATGGCCGGCGCGCCCCGCACGGTCAGATTGTGGATGGCCGCAGCAACCGCATCGCTGTCGAGGCAGCGCACGTGGTCGACGGAAAATGGCAGCACGCGCTGATCCAGCAATTCCAGCGCCTGTCCGGTCCAGCGAATCGGGCGAACGTGGTCGTAGCGGTCGAAGTCGAAAGATGAGGCAGTCATTGCCGCATTATCCGCCATCGCAGGCAATTCCGGCGCCGCAAGGGCGCCGGAACCTGTGCGGCAGACACGGTACTTCAGTAACTGCGGAATTCGGCGCGGCAGCCCTGCGCCACCCAGATGCCACGACCGCCATAGCCCCAGGTGCGTCCCTCGACGCAGGGCGAGTTGGAAAGCTGGCGAATCAACTGCACGCCGGCGCGGATATTGGCGGCACATTCGCTGTAGCGGTTGTCATTGGACTCGCAGCGGAACACGCGCCCGCCCATCCCCGAATCGCCCCAGCCGCCACCGTTCCAACCGCCGTTCCAGCCACCATTGCGGCGGCCACTGGCAACGAAATCCCCACGGCACCCCTGGCTGACCCAGACACTGCCGTATTCGGTGCCGTAGGTCTGGCCTTCGATGCAGGCACTGCGCGAAATCTGCCGTACCAGCTGCGCCCGGCCACGCGACGGCAGTGCGCAGCGGTTGGTACGGCCATCGCTGGATTCGCAGCGCACCGTACGGCCATAGCCGTCACCATAACCACCGTAGTAGCCGCCGTAATTGCCGCCGTAATAATTGCCGCGATCATCGTCATCATCACGACCATAACCTCCGCCATAACCTTGCCGGCGAAAATCGGCGCGACAGCCATCGTCCACCCAGAGGCCACCCCGGCCCTGGCCCCAGCTGCGGCCTTCGATGCAGGCCGAGCGCGACAACTGGCGATCCAGCACATACCGGCCCGGGCCGGCGGGACACTCGTTGTAACGGCCATCATTGGATTCGCAGCGCACACGGTCACTGCCATAACCATCGTTGTAATACTGGGCCGATGCAGGCACGGCAGCGGAAGCGGTCAGAATGCCCAGGCCGACGAACAGCATGTTTCGCATGATGGAACTCCTCCTTCCCTCGGCCCGGACTGGGCGCGATCCTCGTGCATTGAATGTAGGCACGCCGGATGAATCGCAGGCAAAAATCCGGCACACGCCCCCCTGCCGGATAATACGCATTCAGCCAGGCGTTCAGGCCTTGGCAAACGGGAAAGCCAACACATCGGCGATCTGCGAAGTTGCCCGCAGTGCCATCAGCAGCCGATCCACCCCCAGCGCCACCCCGGCGCAGGCCGGCAGGCCGTGTTCCAGCGCGCCCAGCAGCGCATCGTCCAGCGGAATCGCCGGCAGCCCGCGCTGCGCGCGCACCGCGCCGTCGCGCTCGAAGCGCGCGCGCTGTTCGCGCGCATCGCAAAGTTCGTGGTAGCCGTTGGCCAGCTCCAGCGGGCCGAGGTACAGCTCGAAGCGCTCGGCCACCGGCGGCGCATCATTGCGAATACGCGCCAGTGCCGCCTGCGAAGCCGGCCAGTCGTGCACTGCCAGCAGCACGTCGTTGTCGAACAACGGCTGCAGCCGATGGGTCATCAGCAGATCCAGCCAGTCGTCGCGGGTCAGGCCGGCGGGATCGATGCGCACCTCGCCCAGCGCGTTGCGCAGGGTATCGATGCCGGCGCTCAGCGGATCGAGCTGCAGGTGCTGCCAGTACAGGTCGCGGAAGGTGGTGATCACCGACCTGGCATCGCGCCCGACCAGCGCCAGCGCGGCGCGGATCAGTTCGACGGTTTCGTCGAGCAGGCGCAAGTGGTCCCAGCCGACGCGATACCACTCCAGCATGGTGAACTCGGGATTGTGGCGGCCGCCGGCCTCGCCGTCACGGAACACCCGACCCAGCTCGTAGCAATCACCGATGCCAGCCGCCAGCAGGCGCTTGAGCGCGAACTCGGGCGAGGTGCGCAGCCAGCGGGTGCGCGGCGCGCCGTCGGTACGGCCGGAAAACTGCAGCGAGAACGAGGCGATGTTCGGCTCGGTGTTGCCGGCCAGCGACAGCACCGGAGTTTCCACTTCCAGCACGCCGCGGGCGTGGAAGAATTCGCGCACGAGGCGGTTGAACGCGGCGCGCAGGCGCAGTGCGTCAGGCAGCGCGGTCGGCTGCCAGCTCATGCGTGCTCCGCCAGGAAGGTCAGCAGCTTCGCCTCGTCCCAGACTTCGATGCCCAGCTCCTCGGCCTTGGCCAGCTTGGAGCCGGCGTCGCTGCCGGCGACCACGAACGAAGTTTTCTTCGACACGCTGCCGGCCGCCTTCGCGCCCAGCGCTTCCAGCTTCTCCTTCGCCTCGTCGCGCCCCATCGACGCCAGCGTGCCGGTCAGCACGACGGTCTTGCCTTCCAGCGGGCCCGCCGCCTGCGCGCCGCGCTCGGGCAGGCGCGCGCGCAGTTCCGCCTGCGCCTGCGCGCTGCGCAGCAGCAGGCCGGCGTTGGCCTCGACCTCCAGCCACGCGACCAGCGCGTTGGCAGTCTCGGCGGGCAGGCCGGCGGTGACGAGATTGTGCGCGGGCGCATCCAGCAGTGCCTGCGCATCGGCGAAGGCGCTGCCAAGCTGGGTCGCGCGCAGGTCCGTGACCTTCGGAATTTCCAGATCAACCAGCAGCGTCGCCAGGTCCAGCGCCTCACCCAGCTTCGGATTGGGCGCACGGGTATCGCCGATACGCACGCCGCGTTCCAGCAGGCGGTCGATCACCTGCTGGTTGCCGGGCTGGTCGAGGAAGTGGCCGAGCGCGCGCGCCACCTCGCCGCCGACATCGGGCACGCGCTTGAACAGCGGCCACGGCAGCCGGCGGACGAGTTCGAGGTCACCGAACCACTGCGCCAGCGCCTTGGCGGTGCTTTCGCCGACATGCTCGATGCCGAGCGCGTACAGGAAACGCGCCAGCGTGGTGTCGCGGCTGCGGTCGATGGCGGCGATCAGGTTGTCGGCCCATTTGGTCGCGATCTTGCCGGCCTTCACTGTCTCGGGGATGGCGCCATCGCGCTCGTCGGCGCGCCGCTTCATTTCCAGCAGGTCGTCGAGGGTCAGCCGATACAGGTCGGACACGTCCTCCAGGTAGCCGAATTCGGCCAGCGATTCGATGTAGCGCTCGCCGAGGCCGTCGATGTCCATCGCGCGGCGCGAGGCGAAGTGGAACACCGCCTGCACCCGCTGCGCCGGGCAGCTCAGCTCGCCCGAGCAGCGCCATACCGCCGCGCCTTCCTCGCGCACCACTTCGGAACCGCAGACCGGGCACACCATCGGCATCGCCCACGGCCGGGTGCCCGGCGGGCGCTGGTCCAGCACCACCTGCACCACTTCCGGGATCACGTCGCCGGCGCGACGCACGATCACGGTGTCGCCGTTGCGTACGTCCAGCCGCGCCACGTGGTCGGCGTTGTGCAGGGTGGCGCGGGTGACGGTGACGCCGCCGACCTGCACCGGCTTCATCAGCGCCCACGGCGTCACCGCGCCGGTGCGGCCGACGTTGACCTCGATCGACTCCAGCACCGTCGCCTGTTCCTGCGCCGGGAACTTGTGCGCGATGGCCCAGCGCGGCGCGCGTGAAACGAAACCCAGCTCGCGCTGGCCGGCGACGTCGTCGAGCTTGTAGACCACGCCATCGATATCGAACGGCAGGCCGTCGCGGGCCGCGCCAATCCGCTGGTAATAGTCCAGCAGTCCATCGACGCCGGTCACCACCGTGGCCAGCTCGCTGACCGGGAACCCCCATTCGTGCAGTCTCGCCAGCGTGGCCGAATGGGTGGCCGGCAGCGCGCCACCTTCGACCAGCCCAATGCCGTAGGCGAAGAAACTCAGCGGCCGCTGCGCGGTGACGGCCGGATCGAGCTGGCGCAGCGAACCGGCGGCGCCGTTGCGCGGATTCGCCAACACCTTGCCGCCGTGCAGGCGTGCATGCGCGTTGTACTTCTCGAAATCGGCGCGCGGCATGTAGACCTCGCCGCGCACCTCCAGCACGGCAGGCCAGTTGCTGCCCTGCAATTGCTTCGGGATGGCGGCAATCGTGCACAGATTGGCGGTGACATCCTCGCCGCTGGCACCGTCGCCGCGGGTCGCGCCCTGCACGAACGCACCGTGCTCGTAGCGCAGGCTGATCGCCAGGCCATCGAGCTTGGGTTCGGCGGAAAACGTCAGTTCGCCGCGATCCAGCGTCTCGTCGATGCGGCGCACGAAGTCGCGCACTTCCTCTTCGCTGAAGGCATTGCCCAGCGACAGCATCGGCAGTGCGTGCACCACCTGCGGGAAACGGCCCGACGGTGCCGCACCGACCTTGCGCGTCGGCGAATCGGGCGTGGCGAGTTCAGGATGCGCGCGCTCCAGCGCCTCCAGCTCGCGCACCAGCGCGTCGTACTGCGCATCGGTGATGTCCGGCGCATCCAGTGTGTGGTAGCGCCGATTGGCGTCCTCGATGCGCAGGCGCAACTCGGCGATGCGAGTGGACGGCGCCTTCACCAGCGCGCCGGCTTGTTGCCCGGTTGCACCGCATTCTGCCGGTCGTAGGCGCGCAGTTCCTCGCGGATATGCTGGATGCGCTGGCGCCCCAGGGCACTGCGTTCTTCGTCCAGCACCACACCCCCGAGCAGGCTGGCCATGCGCTGTGCAGCAGGCTCCATCGTTTCCCAGGCATCCAGTGCCGAGACCGGTGCGGGCAGAGTGAGGAAAAACGCGATTGCCGGCGTTTCCAGCGTGCCGATCTGCGCCATGTCGAAGCTGCCCGGTTTCACGATATTGGCGACGCTGAAAATCGGGCCTGCCTCCGGGCGGCCATCCACCAGACGGTGGAACACCTGCATGTAACCGAAGGTGAGGCCGGCTTTTTCCGCGGCGACCACGATGTCGGGGCCATACAGTTTGTTGCCCGCCGTGGCGGCCACATACAAGGCGATGATGCGATCGAACTGGTCGTCATGGCGCTTGCCCAGCTCCTGCTGGGCAGGGTTGCCCTCCAGCGGCAACTGCTCCTGCGCCACCGCATCACCATCCCAATGCACCTGCGTTGATGCCTCCCCGGTCACGGGTTCGATCCGCAACCCGGTGGCCGCCTCGGCTGCGCGCGGCAAACGCCGCCCCTGGCCATTCTTGCGGCTGCGGCCAAAAAACAGGATGGCGCCCAGCAGCAGCGACACCGCGACGGCAATTCCAATGCGAAGCAGGGTCAAATCCGACATTCTGCAAACTCCTTATGCGGCCCCCACCAGGCGCGCGGCTTCGGCAAGGTCGACGGACACCAGGCGCGACACGCCCGGCTCGCGCATGGTGACGCCGGACAGCTGGCGCGCCGCCTCCATCGTCACCTTGTTGTGGGTCACGAACAGGAACTGTACCGCCTCGCTCATCTCGCTGACCATCGCGGTGAAGCGGCCCACGTTGGCCTCGTCCAGCGGCGCGTCCACCTCGTCCAGCAGGCAGAACGGCGCGGGGTTGAGGCGGAAGATGGCAAACACCAGCGCCACGGCGGTCATCGCCTTTTCGCCGCCGGACAGCAGCGAGATATTGGACACACGCTTGCCCGGCGGCCGCGCGAAGATGGTGACGCCGGTGTCCAGCAAGTCGTCGCCGGTCAATTCCAGATAGGCGTGACCACCGCCGAACAGGCGCGGGTAGAGTTCCTGCACGCCGGCATTGACGCGATCGAAGGTGTCCTTGAAGCGGCCGCGGGTCTCGCGGTCGATCTTGCGGATCGCTTCTTCCAGCGTTTCCAGCGCGGCGGTGAGGTCGGTGTTCTGCGCGTCCAGGTAATCCTTGCGCTGCGCGGCTTCGGCATGCTCGGCGATGGCGGCGAGGTTGACCGGTTCGAGCCGGCGCATCTTCGCATCCAGCTCGCCCACCGCGCGCTCCCACGTCGCGATGTCGGCACCCTCCTCCAAGGTGGATTGCAGGTCGTCCATCACGAAGCCGGCATCCGTCACCGCCGCGCTGAATTGCTCGGCCTTCAGCGCCAACGCCTGCTGCTCCAGCCGGCGCTGGCCGATCACCTCGCGCTGCTCCAGCGCCTGTGCATCGCGCTGCTGGCGCACCTGTTCGTATTGGCGCAACTCGGCGTCGACGCCCTCCAGCAACGAGCGCGCCTGCGCCAGTTCGCGTTCGCTGCGCACGCGCTCTTCCAGCGCGACCTGTCGTTCGGCCTCCAGCGCCTGCACCGGTGCATCGCCCTCGGCCAGCTGCGTGGTCAAGTCGCCCAGCCGCGTATCCAGCTGGCCGCGCTGGCCACCCATGCGCTCCAGCGCCTGCGCCAGTGCCACCACCTGCACGCGCTGCGATTCCAGGCTCAGGGCCAGCGCATGCGCGGCATCCCGGGCCTCGCGGGCGGCGCTGCGCGCGGCCTCGCGCTTGTCGGCGAGGTAGCGGCGTTCGTTCTCCAGCGTCTGCCGGGCCGACTCCAGGTTGCCCATCCGGCCCAGCGCATCATCGATGCGGACGCGGGCTTCGGCCGCCTGCTGCTTGCTGGCTTCCAGCGCTTCGTCCAGCTGCGCCAGTTCGGCGTCGATGCGGGCGATGCGGTTGCGTGCGTTCTCCAGCCGACCCTGCTGGCTCTGCAACTGGCCGGCCAGTTCGGAGACGTTGCGATGCGCCATGTACAGCTGGCGCTGCGCGTCTTCGCGCTGCTGCTCGGCGACCAAATGCGCATCGCGCAGCTGCACGAGGGTGGCGTCCAGCGTGCGCTCGCGTTGCTGGTGCTGTTCGATATCGCCGCGCAGGGTCTGGATTTCCTTCTCGCGCAGCAGCGCGCCCTGCCTGGCCGCACCGGAGCGCGCGATGCGCACCCAGCCGTCGCCCAGCCGCTCGCCGCCGCGGGTGATGACGGAATCGCCCGCGTCCAGCGTGGTCTGCAACGTGCGCGCATCGGCCAGCGTGTCGGCGGCATGCAAGCGTGCCAGCAGGCGGCGGATCGCGCGCGGCCCCTGCACCTTCGCCGCCAGCGAGGTGGCGGGATACGCGGTGTCGTCGGCCGCACCGGCCACCAGCGCCAGCCGGCCTTCGCCCAGTTCCCCCAGCGCGTCGACCAGCTGCTCCGGCGCATCGACGATCACCGCCTCGATGAGCTGGCCCAGCGCGGCCTCGACCGCGTTTTCCCAGCCGGACTCCACCTGCAGGCGCTCGCCCACGCGGGCGGCGTCGTGCAGGCCACGGGTTTCCAGCCATTGCTTCGCCGCGCCCTTTTCCTGCCCCAGCGCGGCGGCCTGCAGGGTTTCCAGCGAGGCCAGCCGGCCACGCGCCGTCTGTGCCTGCTTGCGCAGTTCGGCCAGTTCGGACTGCGCGGCGCGCTGGCGTTCCTGCACCTCGGCAGTGGCCTGCTTGCGGGTCTCGACATCGCCGGTCAGCGATTCCAACGCTTCCTTCTGGGTCTCATGTTGCAGTTGCAGCTGCTCGAAGGCATCGGTCAGCGTGTCGAGGTCGAGGCCGGCGCGCTCCTCGCGCAACTGCTGGCGGCGGCGGTCGGCATCGAGGATCTGCCGGTCCAGATGGTCGATGTGGGTGCGCTCCACATCACCGGCGCGGGAGGCTTCGGCCTGCTCGCGGCTGTGCGCGTCCCAGCGCTGCTGCCAGTCGGCCAGTCGCGCCTCCACATCATGCAGCGCATCCTGCCGCAGCAGGTCTTCTTCCTGCAGCAATTCCAGTTGCGGCTCGGCCCCGGCCACCGCTTCGCGCAGGATGTCGAGCTTCTGCGCATCACCGCTGATGTGGCTGCCCAGTTCGGCCAGCGCCGCCTGCGCCTCGTCGCGCGCGCGCAACAACCGCACCGACAGTTCGCGCTGGTGGGCGATCTGCTGTTCCACCCGCGCCAGCGTGCTGCCAACCTGATAAACCGCCGCCTGTGCGACGTTCAAGGCGCCACTGGCGGTTTCACGACGCTCGCGTCCGGTTTCCAGCGCGCTTTCGGCGTGGCGCTGCTCGGCGATCAGCTGCTCCAGCCGGGTTTCCTCGCGCAGCAATTTCTCCCGCAGGCCTTGCAGGCGGCTGTCCAGCGCGCGGA
>JAGWUF010000114.1 GCA_028868545.1 Lysobacteraceae bacterium
CCGTCTCCGAAGGTCATCCGGACAAGATCGCCGACCAGATCTCCGATGCGGTGCTGGACGCGATCATTGCCCAGGACAAGCACGCCCGCGTGGCCTGCGAAACGCTGGTGAAGACCGGCGCCGCCATCGTGGCCGGCGAAGTCACCACCAGCGCGTGGGTGGACATCGAAGCCCTGGCGCGCAAGGTCATCAACGACATCGGCTACGACAACTCCAACGTCGGCTTCGACGGCCACACCTGCGCCATCATCAACATGCTCGGCAAGCAGTCGCCCGACATCAACCAGGGCGTGGACCGCAAGAAGCCGGAAGACCAGGGCGCCGGCGACCAGGGCCTGATGTTCGGCTACGCCTGCAACGAAGCGCCCGAGTTCATGCCGGCCCCGCTGTACTACAGCCACCGGCTGGTGGAACAGCAGGCCAAGGTGCGCAAGAGCGGCAAGCTGAAGTGGCTGCGCCCGGACGCCAAGTCGCAGGTCACCCTGCGCTACGACGGCAACACCGTGCTGGGCCTCGACGCGGTGGTGCTGTCCACCCAGCATGACCCGGACATCAAGCAGAAGGACCTGATCGAGGCCGTGCGCACGCACATCCTCGCGCCGGTGCTGCCGAAGAAGTGGCTGGACGTGCTGCCGAAGAACAAGGTGCACATCAACCCGACCGGCAAGTTCGTGATCGGCGGCCCGGTGGGCGACTGCGGCCTGACCGGGCGCAAGATCATCGTCGACACCTACGGCGGCATGGCCCGCCACGGCGGCGGCGCGTTCTCCGGCAAGGACCCGTCGAAGGTGGACCGCAGCGCCGCCTACGCCGCCCGCTACGTGGCCAAAAATATTGTGGCCGCCGGTCTGGCCGACAAGTGCGAAGTGCAGGTGTCCTACGCGATTGGTGTTGCCCAGCCTACCTCGATCTCGGTGACCACCTTCGGCACCGGCAAGGTCGGCGACGACGTGATCGAAAAATTGATCCGCGCCCACTTCGACCTGCGTCCGTACGCGATCACCCGCATGCTGGACCTGGAGCACCCGATCTACCAGCCCACCGCCAGCTACGGCCACTTCGGCCGCAAGCCGAAGGACATCAGCTACACCGACGGCGAAGGCAAGAAGCACAAGGCCACCGCCTTCTCGTGGGAGAAGACCGACAAGGCCGAGGCCCTGCGCAAGGCGGCGAAGCTGAAGTAAGCAACGCCCTTGCCCCCTCTCCCACCTGCGGGAGAGGGTTGGGGTGAGGGGCTCTTGATGGCAAACGGGCCGCAGCGATGCGGCCCGTGTTGTTTTTGACATCCACCTGCCACCAGTGCAAAGTAAGGAATCCTTGTTTTCCGAGTTTGCAACATGCTCGCCAAACTGACCGCCAAGAACCAGCTCACCCTGCCGAAGGCCGCCACGCTGGCGGTGGGGCCGGCGGAGTATTTCGAGGTGGAAACCCGCAACGGCTGCATCATCCTCACCCCGGTGCGCATCCAGCGCGCCGATGCCGTGCGCGCCAAGCTGGCCGAGCTCGACCTGCTGCCAGCCGACATCGATGACGCCATCGCTTGGGCCCGCCAACGCGTGGCCGAGCCGCAGGCTACGCATCCGGCATCGACACCCAGGAAAAAAAACACGGCCAAGCGCAAGCCGTGAACCGCGTGCAACGGATCGTGTTCGACACCAATGTCGTGCTGTCGGCGCTGGTGTTCCGCAACGCCGCCGCCACCCACCTGCGCCATGCATGGCAGCACGGCAGCTGCCTGCCGCTGGTCAGCACCCCGACCGTGGAAGAACTGCTGCGCGTGCTGGCCTATCCAAAATTTCGCCTCCGCGCCGAAGACCAGCACGAACTGCTGGCCGACTATCTGCCGTGGACGCGCACCGTGCACATCCCGCAGCCACCACCCGCTGTTCCCGACTGCCGCGACCCGTTCGACATCCCCTTCCTGCACCTGGCCGCCGCCGGCCGCGCCAAAACACTCGTCACCGGCGACCGCGATCTGCTGGCACTGCAGGGCAAGACGGCATTTGCCATTCTCGCGCCGACGGAGTTTTTGGCGCAGTTGCACGCAGACTGAAGCAAGGCGCAGCGGTGAGAAGGTGGCGCACAGCGCCGGATGAGGACAGCGGGCCGCAGCGATGCGGCCCGTTTTGTTTCAGCCCGTCAGCAACAGTGAAGGCCGGCGCGCGCGAATCTGGTCGCAGAAGAAATCGCGGAAAGTGATCACGTCCGTCTTCCCCTTGTAACAGGCTTCTTTCGATGTCTTCAACGACTCCGGCACCACCAGCACGATGTCGTTGCGA
>JAGWUF010000115.1 GCA_028868545.1 Lysobacteraceae bacterium
ACGCACCGATCAAAGCTCTACCAGTGCGGTACTGGGCGATGGCGGGATCTATTCCAGTATCGACGATCTGGCACGCTGGGATGCGGCCCTGTACGACAACCGCCTGCTCACCGAACCATC
Source organism: Lysobacteraceae bacterium (assembly GCA_028868545.1). GTDB lineage: Bacteria > Pseudomonadota > Gammaproteobacteria > Xanthomonadales > Xanthomonadaceae > Thermomonas. The sequence goes on from JAGWUF010000115.1 coordinate 121, forward strand.
GCGCGCGCTGGCTTTCAGCCCCCACAACGAAGTGACCGGCGAAGGCTATCTGGCCCATTACGGTTTCGGCTGGCGCATCACCGGTGACACCCTGTGGCATTCCGGTGAAACCATCGGCTTTCGCAACGTCATCGTGCGCTGGCCGAAGCAACACCTGACGGTGGTGCTGCTCAGCAACCGCAACGACCCCGAGCCCTACCAGACTGCCTTGGCGATTGGTGCGTTGTTCGTGCGGGAGTAGGGCCGGGGGCTGTTGGCGGGTTGCGGTCTCGGCATTTGCGACAGCCGGCGGCTAAAGTGATGGCACCTTCCTGTGTGCACGCCCATGGCCAAGCCCGCGTCCAAACCCAGAACCGCCTACGTTTGTGCCGAATGCGGCGCCGATTATCCCAAGTGGCAAGGCCAGTGCGAGGCCTGCGGGGCATGGAACACGCTGGCGGAGATCGCGCTGGAGCCTGCGGCGCAGGCCAAGTCGCCGGCCTCGCGGCGCAGCGGCTGGGCCGGCAAGGTGGACGCGCCGAAGATCACCGCGCTGGCCGATGTGCGCACCGACGAACAGGCGCGTGCGTCCACCGGCATCGGCGAGTTCGACCGCGTGCTGGGTGGCGGGCTGGCGGAAGGCGCAGTGGTGCTGGTGGGCGGCGATCCCGGCATCGGCAAATCCACGTTGCTGTTGCAGACGCTGGCGAAAATGGCTGGCACGTTGCCGGGGCTGTATGTCACCGGCGAAGAATCGCTGGCGCAGGTGGCCGGTCGTGCGCAGCGCCTGGGCCTGCCGCTGCAGGGCCTGCACGGGCTGGCCGAAACCTGCGTCGAGCGCATCCTGGAACACGCCATCGCCGCCAAGCCGCGCCTGCTGATCGCCGATTCCATCCAGACCTTGTGGACGGAAACGCTCACTGCTGCGCCCGGCTCGGTCAGCCAGGTACGCGAAGCGGCGGCGCGGCTGGTGCGCTATGCCAAAGAAACCGGCACCGCCGTGTTTTTGGTGGGGCATGTGACGAAGGAAGGCGGCATCGCCGGCCCGCGCGTGCTGGAACACATGGTGGATGCGGTGCTGTACTTCGAAGGCGATTCCGGCAGCCGGTTCCGGGTGTTGCGCGCGTTCAAGAACCGCTTCGGCGCGGTCAACGAGTTGGGCGTGTTCGCGATGTCCGATGGTGGATTGCGTGAAGTGGCCAACCCGTCGGCCATTTTCTTGTCCGGCATGGGCAGCCCGCAGCCGGGCAGTTGCGTGATGGTCACCCGCGAAGGCACCCGCCCGCTGCTGGTGGAGGTGCAGGCGCTGGTGGATGCCTCGCCGCTGTCGAATCCGCGCCGCGTCGTCGTCGGGCTGGAAGGCAACCGGCTGGCCATGTTGCTGGCGGTGCTGCACCGCCACGGCGGGGTGATGGTGGGCGATCAAGACGTGTTCGTGAACGTGGTGGGCGGCATCCGCGTGCAGGAAACCGCCGCCGATCTGCCGGTACTGCTGGCGGTGCTGTCATCGCTGCGCAGCGCGCCGCTGCCGGACAAGACCGTTGCATTCGGCGAGGTGGGGCTGTCGGGTGAAATCCGCCCGGTGCCCAATGGCGAGGAGCGCCTGAAAGAAGCGGCCACCCACGGCTTCAAACGCGCCATCGTGGCCAAGGCCAATGCGCCGAAATCCGGCAGCTACAAAGGGATGGAGGTCATTAGCGTGGAGCGGTTGGCGGACGCGTTGGAGCAGGCGTGAACACCGAGCTAAGCCGCGCGCTGGCAGCAGCCAGCCGGAGCGGCTGGTTGCAACGCTGCGATGCGTATTTGATGCGGCCACCCACCAGCGTGCTGCCGTGGTTGCCACGCACGCTGCGCGAGTTTTTCTGGTTTGGTGTGAAAGAAGCACGCGCCTGCCTGTTCGCCGGGCTGTTTTTTGCAGCGGTGTTTGCGATGCCGCGCGCCGGGGTGCTGGGCCTGCCGCGTTACGACGCCTTGCTGCTGTTCGCGGTGGCGGTGCAGGCATGGATGCTGCGCGCCAAACTGGAAACCCGGGACGAGTTCCGTGCCATCTGCCTGTTCCATGCAGTAGGCTTTTTGCTGGAAGCCTTCAAGACCCGCATCGGCATGTGGAGTTATCCGGATTTCGCCTACACCAAGCTGCTGGGCGTGCCGCTGTTTTCCGGCTTCATGTACGCCGC
>JAGWUF010000016.1 GCA_028868545.1 Lysobacteraceae bacterium
AAGCGGGGGCGAATCATGAATCGCCGCGTCATCGAAATGGGGGCTTTGGCTTGCGTGTCGTGACTTGCGCCGCATAATGCATCGCTTATATCGAGGTTGGCGCATGCGCAAATTATCCGGTCTGTTCCTGTTTTTCATGTTGTTGCTCCTTGCGGCCTGTGCCAGCACGGGAACTCCGGAGCGTGCCGGGCGGTCTGCCGGTGTCAGCAATGAGATCCCCGGCAACAAGTTGCCGCCGCCGGATACCACCGCGGCTTCGGGTGCCTATGAGGGGGCCACCGATTACCGCATCGGTGCCCAGGATCTGCTGGAAATCAGCGTGTTCGGCGTGCAGGATCTGGACAAGGAAGTGCGGGTGAACTCGAACGGGCAGATTTCCCTGCCCTTGATCGGCGGGGTGATGGCCGGAGGTCGCACCATTCCGGAGCTGGAAAAGGATCTGGCCGGCAAGTATGCCGATGGCTATCTGCAGAACCCGCAGGTCAGCGTGTTCGTGAAGGAATACGCCAGCCAGCGGATCACCCTGGAAGGAGCAATCACGAAGCCCGGGATCTATCCGATCACCGGCAAGACCAGTCTGCTGCAGGCGATCGCATTGTCGGGCGGCGTGGACGACAAGATTGCCGACCTGGGCGGCATCGTGCTGATGCGCCAGATCAACGGCAAGCGCATGGCGGCGGTGTATGACTTGCGCGCCGTGCGGCGCGGCACCATCGAAGACCCGCAGGTGTATGGTGACGACATCATCGTGGTGGAAACCTCCGGTTCCAAGTCGGCTTACCGCCGTTTCATCGAAAGCGTCCCTGCTCTGGGTGTCTTCAAGTGGTTCTTCTGATGAATCAAGGATGATGCGCCATGAGTGATAACCGACTGCCGGTCGATCGATCCGGCGATGATGGCCACCTGCCGGCACGAATGGATCCGCGGTCGTTGCATCCCCTGGCCCACTCCCGCAATGGGACGGCGCTGGCGCTGGACTTGCAGGCGGAGCAACGCCGGGATGACGATGAAATCGACCTGCTTGCCTATTGGCACATCCTGGTCAAGCGACGCCGCCTGATTGCCAGCATCCTGATCGCGGTTGTTGCCCTGGCCCTGCTGGCGACATTGATGGCAACCCCGGTGTACCGGGCAACCGTGGTCATGCAGATCGAAAAACAGGGCAACCAGGTCATCCAGATGCAAGGGGGGCAGCTGGGAGGCGATGGCTTCGGCTGGGATCCGGATTTCATGCAGACCCAGATCGGGTTGATCAAAAGCAGGTCGCTGGCGGAACGGGTTGCCGCGGATCTGCACATGAATCAGGCAACCTTGAAAAGCCTGAGTGCGCCGGGCTGGTTCGACCGGCTTGCCGGGTTGCTGCGCCCCCAGACCAGGAAAAGTGCGGCAACACCACCCGTGACCGGAACCCAGGGCACCGATGCGCGCCTGCAGCGCGCCGCCGCCGCCATCATCGGCGGCGGGTTGAGTGTCGACCCGGTTCGTGATTCCAAACTGGTTCTCATCAATTTCGACAGCTCTTCCGCCCAGTTTTCCGCAGCCGCCGCCAACGCGATTGCCGATGGCTTCATTGCGGCTGGCCTGGAGCGTCGCTTCGGGGCGACATCCTATGCCAAGACCTATCTCGAGGATCAGCTCAAGCTGACCAAGGCGCGGCTGGAGGATTCCGAACGCAAGCTGGTGCAGTTCGCGCAGGAGCAGAACCTGGTGGATACCGGCGACAAGGGGCAGTCGCTGGCGGTGCAGAACCTGACCCAGCTCAATGCCGCGCTGGCCACGGCACAAGACCAGCGCATCCGTGCGCAGGCCCGCTGGCGGCAGGCCTCCGGGGGGGCGATGCCGGCCGACATGATCGGCAATTCCAACATTCGCACCCTGCAGCAGCAGAAGGGTGCCTTGCAGGCGCAGTACCAGCTCAAGCTGCAGACCTTCAAGCCCGAGTATCCCGAGATGCGCCAGCTCAAGGGCCAGATCGACGAGCTGGATCGCCAGATTGCACAGGAAGTGGCCAATGTCCGGACCTCGGTCAAGGCCGAGTACGATGCCGCCGCATCGCAGGAGCAGTTGTTGTCCGGGCAGATCGCATCCCTGCGAACCCAGGCCCTGGATGTCGATGGCCGCAGCATCCAGTACAACATCCTGAAGCGGGAAGTCGATACCAACCGCCAGCTGTATGACGGCTTGTTGCAGCGTTACAAGGAAGTAGGCGTGACAGGGGATGTGCGCACCAACGATGTCTCCATCATCGATCGCGCCGAGGTGCCAGGCTGGCGGTTCAAGCCCAGCCTAACCAGCAATCTGTCCATCGGCCTGCTGTTCGGTGCGCTGTTGGGCGTGCTGGTGGCCTTTCTGCTCGAATTCCTGGATGACACCCTCAAGACACCCGGCGACATCGAGCAGAAACTCAAGCTGGCCGTGCTGGGTGTGGTGCCGAAACTGGGATCCAGGGATTCTGTCGCGGTGGTATCCGAGGATCCGCAATCCTCGTTTTCCGAAGCCTATCGCTCGGTACGCACGGCCTTGCAGTTCGCCACCGACCATGGCGTGCCACGCACCCTGCTGATTTCCAGCAGCGGCCCGGGTGAAGGCAAGTCCACCACGGCGCAAGCATTGGCGCGCCAGCTCACCCAGATGGGCAAGCGGGTGTTGCTGGTCGATGCCGACCTGCGCAACCCGTCGCTGCACAAGACTTTCGGCTTGCGCGCCGAGCATGGCCTGAGCAGTTTGCTGGCAGGGGCCTGTGCGTTCTCGGCTGCGTTGCAGCCCTCGGGGCATGAGCGCCTGGATTTGATCCTGGCCGGACCACTGCCGCCCAATCCGGCCGAATTGCTGTCGGGCTCGAAGATGATCTCGCTGCTCACCGTGGGCGCGGAGCGCTACGACCATGTCATCGTCGATGGCCCGCCGGTGCTGGGCCTGGCCGATGCTCCCATCCTTGCCAATGCGGTGGATGGCACCTTGCTGATGGTGACCAGCGGCAAGACCAAGATCAGCGCCGCACAGGCTGCGCTCAAGCGCCTGCTGGCGGCACGGGCGCGGATCGTGGGCTGCCTGCTGACCAAATACGATGCGCGCACCGCCGGCTACGGCTACGGCTATGGCTACCGCCACGAGTCGTACTACGCGTATGGCAACAAGCCACGATTGGCCAAGAGCTGAGCCATGCAAGGCGCGAACGGGGACGCGCTGGAATGGGCGATGGCGCTGCTGCAGGCGCCCGGCGAACGGCATGTGCTGCGGGTACGGCCATTGCCGGAGGGCATTACCGCCTTGCTGGCAATTGCTGCAGGTGCCGCACCGGACGCCCTTGCGACCGCAGCGCAGAGGTTTTTCGAGCCGCCGGCCCGGGTGCAGGAAGCAGCGCAGTTCTATGTGCGTGAAATCCTGCTGTATCCGGACGCCGACGCTTACCGGGTCATGGGGGTGAAAGCGGATGCCGATCGTGAGCTGATCAAGGCCCATCATCGCCTGCTGCAACGCTGGCTGCACCCGGATCGTTTGCAGCATGCGGCCGATGGCGTGTTTGCGTCCCGCGTCAATGCGGCATGGCAACAGTTGCGCAATCCCGATCTGCGTGCCCGCTACGACGCGCAGTTGCACCTGGTCGGGGGCGCAGGGCAGACGGGCGAAGCCGGGACAGGGCAGCTGTCGCACGTCTGGGTGACGGAAACCCCACCTGTTCCGGCACGGCAACGCTGGCTGCGACGGCTGCCATTGCTGTTGCTGCTGTTGCTGTGCGCAGGTTTGTCGTGGCGCATCTGGCAGGAACAATCGCCGGGATCTGCTCTCATCGAAGAGGAAGCGATGCTGGCTGCAAAAGTGGAAACACGGCAGCCGGATGCGCCGCCCACACCCCGGGCAGCCAACCGCAGCCCCGTACCTGCCGGGCGGTCGCGGAGCACCCAGACGGTGCAGGCACCGTCGCCCAGGCTTCAACCCCAGCGCCTTACCGCACTGCAGTCCGCGCGCCTTGCGCAGGTGCCCACGTCTCCGCCTCCTGCACCGTCCGCCATGCCGCTGCCGCAAGCCCAGGGCAAACGGGTTTTGGACGTGACACTGCCGCTGCCATTGCCGGCTGCACCAGCCGAAATCCCCGTGGCCACCGTGGTGGACAGGGTGCCGGTGCCCGTTGTGGCGGCAAGCCCGGCCCCTCCGTCGGCACCCGTCACGATGCCGAACGAGGCACAGCTCCGGGCTGCGCAACAAACCGGCGAACAATTGCTGCGCTACATGCAGCAGGCCAGCCGGCCCTCGCCCCCGATCTGGAACAGCCCCGGCATCCAGAGCAGTGCCGAGCAGCTGCGCACGTTCCTGCTGGCCAATGGCCCGCTGCGGCTGGGGCCCGCGCGCTGGCGCATCGGGACAGCGACGGCGGATCTGGCCGCACGCTTTCCTGCGCAAGGTGCCTCCAATCACGGCGGGGTGTTCACCGCCGCGCTGCAATGGCGAGAGGGCCGCTGGTGGGTGACGGGGGTGGGCATGGAGCAGGTGCAGTGAAGCCGGCTTTGCGATGGGGGCTTTCGGCGGCGCTGGCGGGCGTTCTGCTGCTGGCGGCCTGGCGGCTGGTGGGCCAGATGCAAGCCGAGCTTGACGCGGACGAGGCCCCTGGCCAGGTGTTGGCATGGCGGCAGGATGATCCAACCGCGCTATTGCGGGCGTCGGAACAGGCGCTGGCTGCCGGTGACCTTGTCGCTGCCACGCATGTTGCTCGACAGCTGCTCGCGCATGCGCCGCTGACCGGGCAGGCCTATCGCGTGCTGGGGGCTGCTGCCGATGCCGGTGGCCAGCCGCAACAGGCCCAGGCGTTGTTCGACATCGCCACGCGTCTTGCGCCGCGCGATTTGCAAACGCATTCCTGGCTGGCGCAGACTGCCCTGCGTCAACACCGGTATCCCGATGCACTGCGGCAGCTGGATTTCGTGCTGCGCCAGCAACCTGATCGGTTTGCGAGGCTCGGGCCGATCCTGGCCCAGCTTGCAAACGATCCCGCCTTCGCCGATGCGCTGGCGGCGAGTTTGCGCGACGCCCCCCCTTGGCGCGCGGCGATGCTGCAGGCCTTGCAGGCACCTGGCGGGCAGACCTCGCAGGCGCAGGCCCGCGTCATGCAGGCCCTGCAGGCGCAGGGTGGCTTGAGTGCCGCGGAGTTCGGCCTCTGGCTGGACAGCCTGATGGCACAAGGACGTTGGGGGGAGGCCTTCGCCCGCTGGGCAGGCACGGTGGTTGGTTCCGGCGGCCATCTGCCTTTGCTGTACAACGGCGATTTCCGCTTGCCCATCAGCCAGACCGGCTTTGACTGGCGGCAACAGGATCGGGCCGGAGTGTTGTTGAATGTGCAGGCCGATGCCGCTGACGGGCAGCCAGGCATGCACCTGCAGGTGCTCGATCGCGGCATCCCCGATGTCGGTTTGGAGCATGTTCTGCTGCTGACGCCCGGGCACTATCGCCTGTCGATGCGATTGCGGGCCCAGACGTTTGCCAGCGCGCTGGGGCTGCATTGGGTGATCGATTGCGATCGCGGCAAGCGCATCGTGGTGCAGGCACTGCCGGCGGATGGCAGTTTCGACTGGCGCGACGTCGCCGGCGAGTTTGAAATTCCCGATACCGGCTGCCAGGGCCAGCGCCTGCGGTTGATCAACCCGGTCTCCGGTGGCGCCGGACAACGGGTCTCGGGCCAGCTCTGGTTTGCGCGGATGCGCATCGAGCCGATTGCGAAACGCGTGCTGCACGCCGGATCCGGCACAGCCGCCTGAACCCCGCGCTGCCCGGTGCCCGCGGAGCGCCGCGGGCAGGGTCACCCGGGCTCAACCCTGGGCCGGTTCGCGCAGCTCCTTGCGCAGGATCTTGCCGACATTGCTCTTGGGCAGGTCGTTGCGGAATTCGACGAACTTCGGCTGCTTGTAGCCGGTCATGTTCTCGCGGCAGAACGCCTTGACCTGGTCCACCGTCAGCGCCGGATCTTTCTTGACGATGAACACCTTCACCGCCTCGCCGGATTTCTCGTCGGGCACCCCGATCGCGGCCACTTCCAGCACCCCCGGCATCATCGCGATCACGTCTTCCACTTCATTCGGGTAGACGTTGAAGCCCGACACCAGAATCATGTCCTTCTTGCGATCGACGATGTAGAAATAGCCCTGGTCATCCATCTTCGCCATGTCGCCGGTGTGCAGCCAGCCGTCGGCATCGATCACTTTGGCGGTTTCTTCCGGGCGCTGCCAATACCCTTTCATTACCTGCGGACCCTGCACGCACAACTCGCCGATCTCGCCATTGGCCAGCGTGGCGCCGTCGTCGCCCTTCACGCAGACCCGGGTGGACGGAATCGGCATGCCGATCGACCCGTTGTAGTCGCGCAGGTCCAGCGGGTTGATGCACACCGCCGGCGAGGTTTCGGTCAGGCCGTAGGCTTCGGCCAGGGTGGTGCCGGTGACCTGCTTCCACTTGTCCGCCACGGCCCGTTGCACGGCCATGCCGCCGCCCAGGGTCAGGTGCAGGTGCGAGAAATCCACCTGCTCGAAACCGGGGGTGTGCAGCAGGCCGTTGAACAGGGTGTTGACGCCGGTGATGGCGGTGAAGCGGGTGCCCTTGAGTTCCTTGACGAAACCGGGCATGTCGCGCGGGTTGGTGATCAGCAGATTGGAAGCCCCGAACTTGATGAACACCAGGCAGTTCGCGGTCAGCGCGAAGATGTGGTACAGCGGCAGCGCGGTGACGATCGTCTCTTCGCCCAGCTTGATGTTGGTGCCCACCCATGCCGCTGCCTGCTGCATGTTGGCCACCAGATTGCCGTGGGTCAGCATCGCGCCCTTGGACACGCCGGTGGTGCCGCCGGTGTATTGCAGGAAGGCCAGATCATCCAGGGTATTGCGGATTTCCGGCAGCGGGTGCATGCGGCCCAGGGTGAGGGTGTCGCGAAAACGCACGGCGCCGGGAATGTTGTACTCCGGCACCATCTTCTTCACGTGCTTGAGCACGAAGTTGACGATCGCGCCCTTGGGGAAGCCCAGCATGTCGCCCAGGCCGGTGGTGATGGCCCGCACGCCCGGCATCTGCGCCAGCACGTCCTGCGCCACATTGCCGAAGTTGTCCATCACCAGCAGCACGCTGGCGCCGGAATCACTGAGCTGGTGTTTGAGCTCGCGCGCGGTGTACATCGGGTTGGTGTTGACCACGGTCAACCCGGCGCGCAGCACGCCGAAAATCGCGATGGGATATTGCAGGCAGTTGGGCATCATGATCGCGACGCGATCACCCTTTTTCAGCTTCAGCTCGCCCAGCAGGTAGCCGGCGAAATCACGGCTGTGACGCTCCAGCTCGGCATAGGTGATCGACTTGCCCATGTTGAGGAAAGCGGTCTTGCTGCCGTACTGGGCGATGGCCTTGTCGAACACGTCGGTGATCGAGGCGAACTCGTTCATGTCGATTTCGGCAGGCACGCCGGCGGGGTAGTGATCCAACCAAGGTTGTTGCGAACTCATGCACTGCTCCCCTGCACGTGAGCCGTCGCGCAAATGCGGCGGCGTATGGTTTCGGCTTCGATTTGAGCATAGGCTTCCCCACCTGACAAGGCGAAGAGCGGCAAAATGGAAAGTGCTGCAATGCAGCAATGGCGCGCCCTGCGGTGTTTCGTATCCGGCATCGCATTGGTGTGCGTGGTACTGCTGTCGGCGTGCAGCAGCACGCCGCCGGAGCAGGCCGTGCGTGTGCAGTTGACGGCACTGCAGGCGGCCATCGATGCCCGGGATGCCGGTGCACTGGAAGGTGTGATCCGCCCGGTGGCGCAGGCGATGGCCGCCATCGATGCCCGGGATGCCGGTGCACTGGAAGACCTGCTGGACGACGAATTCATCGGCAACGACGGCATGAATCGGCGTGCCGTGCGGCAACTGGCCGGCGGCATTTTCCTGCGCTACCGCGACGTCTCGGCGAAGCTGGGCCCGGTGAACGTGGAGTTGCGCGGCAACGACGAAGCCATCGCCCGTTTCAGCGTGCTGGCCACTGCCGGCAGTGGCGGCCTGCTGCCGGACGATGGCCAGGTGTTCAACGTCGAAACCGGTTGGCGTCGCAGCGGGCGCACGTGGAAGCTGGTCAATGCCGGCTGGAAGGCGAAGTTGTAACCACGCAGCGCGTCGCCTTCAGCCGCGCTTGTTCGCCAGTTGCCGCAGCACGTACTGCAACACGCCGCCGTGGCGGGCGTAGTCCACCTCCTTGGGGGTCAGCAGCAGCACGTCCACTTCGAACGTCAGTGTGCTGCCGTCGGCGCGGGTGGCGGTGACGGTGGCGGTTTTCGATGCGCCGTCATGCAGGCCGGTGACGGCATAGGTTTCGGTGCCGGTCAGGCCCAGCGTGGCGGCGGTCTGGCCGTCCCTGAACTGCAGCGGCAACACGCCCATGCCGACCAGGTTGCTGCGGTGGATGCGCTCGAAGCTTTCGGCGACCACCGCTTTCACCCCCAGCAGCAGGGTGCCCTTGGCCGCCCAGTCGCGGCTGGAGCCGGTGCCGTATTCCTTGCCGGCGATGACCAGCAGCGGGGTGCCGTCGGCCTTGTACTTCATCGCCGCGTCGAAGATCGCCAGCTTCTCCGGCGGGTTGCTGCCGAAGTACAGGGTGTTGCCGCCTTCCTCGCCGCCGAAGAACAGGTTCTTGATGCGGATGTTGGCGAAGGTGCCGCGCACCATCACGTCGTCGTTGCCGCGGCGGCTGCCGTAGCTGTTGAAGTCCTGTGGGGCCACCCCGCGGCCGATCAGGTAGCGACCGGCCGGCGAGTCCTTCTTGATGCTGCCGGCGGGGCTGATGTGGTCGGTGGTGATGGAATCGCCGAACCAGCCCAGCACGCGCGCGCCGGCGATGTCGTCGATGCGGCCCACGCCCAGGGTCATGCCGTCGAAGTAGGGCGGGTTCTTGATGTAGGTGGAGGCGTCATCCCAGGCGTACAGCTGGCCGTCGGGCGAGGCGATGCCGTTCCAGCGCGCATCGCCCTTGAACACGTCGGCATAGTTCTGCTTGAACATGGCCGGCGCAAGCGTGGCGGCGATGGTGTCGGCGATCTCCCGGCTGCCAGGCCAGATGTCTTTGAGGTACACCGGGTTGCCGTCGCTGCCGGTGCCCAGCGGCTCGCTCGTGAGATCGATGCCGGTGCTGCCGGCCAGTGCATAGGCCACCACCAGCGGCGGGCTGGCCAGGTAGTTCATCTTCACTTCGGCGTGGATCCGGCCTTCGAAATTGCGGTTGCCCGACAGCACCGCAGCCACGCACAGATCGCCGGAGGCGATGCCGGCACTGACTTCCACCGGCAGCGGGCCGGAGTTGCCGATGCAGGTGGTGCAGCCGTAGCCGACGGTGTAGAAGCCGACCTTCTCCAGCTCGGCCAGCAGGCCGGCTTTTTGCAGGTAGTCCGTCACCACCCGCGAGCCGGGCGCCAGCGAGGTTTTCACCCACGGCTTGCGGGTCAGCCCGCGCGCGGCGGCGTTGCGGGCCAGCAGACCGGCGGCCACCATCACCGCCGGGTTGGAGGTGTTGGTGCAGGAGGTAATCGCGGCGATGACCACCGCGCCGTCCTTGATCCGCATGTGGGTGCCGTCGATGGCGATGTCGGCCTGGCCCTTGCCGTGCTGCTCGTTGCCCACCGCGGCGCCGCCGCCTTCGGCGATGAAATCGGCCACTTCGCTGCTGCGCTTGTCGCGTGCGGCGGTGAGCTGGGCAATGGCGTTGCCGCTGGCTGTCCGCATGTCCGCCAGCAGCACCCGATCCTGCGGGCGCTTGGGGCCCGCCAGCGAAGGCTGCACGGTGGCCATGTCCAGCGCCAGCGTGGAGCTGTACTGCGCGCGCGGGCTGGAAGCGTCGTGCCACAGGCCCTGCGCCCTGGCATAGGTTTCCACCAGCGCGATCTGCTCGCTGCTGCGACCTGACAGATGCAGGTAGCGCAGCGATTCGGCGTCGATCGGGAAGATCGCGCAGGTGGCGCCGTACTCGGGCGACATGTTGCCGATGGTGGCGCGATCGGCCAGCGGCAGGTGCTGCAGCCCCTCGCCGAAAAACTCCACGAACTTCCCGACCACGCCATGCTGGCGCAGCATCTGGGTGACGGTCAGCACCAGATCGGTGGCGGTGGCCCCTTCCGGCAGCTTGCCGGTCAGCTCGAAGCCCACCACCTGCGGGATCAGCATGGAAGACGGCTGCCCCAGCATCGCCGCTTCCGCCTCGATTCCGCCTACGCCCCAGCCCAGGATGCCCAGCCCGTTGACCATGGTGGTGTGGCTGTCGGTGCCGAACAGGGTATCGGGGAAGGCCCAGGTTTCACCCGCGATCTCGCGGGTCATCACCACCCGCGCCAGGTACTCCAGATTCACCTGGTGGACGATGCCGGTATTGGGCGGCACCACCTTGAAATCGGCGAACGCCTTCTGGCCCCAGCGCAGGAAGCCGTAGCGCTCGGCGTTGCGCTGGAATTCGATCCGACCGTTCTCGTCCAGCGCATCGGCGCGGGCGAACACGTCCACCTGCACCGAGTGGTCGATGACCAATTCCGACGGAATTTGCGGGTTGATCTGCTCGGGCCGCCCGCCCAGCTTCACCACCGCATCGCGCATCGCCGCCAGATCCACCACGCAGGGCACGCCGGTGAAGTCCTGCAGGATCACCCGCGCCGGCATAAAGGCGATCTCGGTCTCCGACGCCGCCGTCGGGTTCCACTTCGCCACCGCCTCGATGTGCGCCGGCAGCACGCTCACCCCGTCCTCGTGGCGCAGCAGATTTTCCAGCAGGATCTTCATCGAATAGGGCAGGCGGGCGATGTCGAAGCGCCGGCCCAGCTTGGTCAGGCTGGCATAGCGATAGGTCTTGCCGGCGACCTGCAGATGGTCGTGGGTGGCGAATGCATCGGACATGGCGGGGTTCCTTGGCGGGTGCTTGCGGGCAGTGTAGTCGGTTGACGTAAAGAGGGGATGAGAGCGATTCCCACCTGGTATGCGGGCATGAGTAGTCTTGAGAAAGTATGTATAATCAATACATACTCAAATTCCGCAGGGACACACCGATGGAAGTCACGGTGGCCGAACGCGGCCAGATCACCTTGCCCAAGGCGGTGCGCGATGCACTGGGCCTGAGCAAGGGCAGCGTGCTGAAAGTGGAACTGGACGGCAGCCGCATCGTCCTGTCCAAGCACGTCGATGACGCCATCTCGCGGGTGCGCGGCAAGTTTGTGCTGGAACCCGTGGACGGCAAGGGCAAGCCTGCATGATCGCGGTCGATGCTCCGGTGCTGGTCGAGCTGCTGGCCGACGGCCCGCACGCCGACGCGGCGGAAACCACCTTGCGACTGGCGCTGGGCGCGGGCCGGGTGGTGCTCTGCGATGCCGCACTGGCGCAGCTTTCGGCCAGCCTGCGCAATGGCGCCGACGCGCTGGCCGCGCTGGAGGAAATGGGGATCCATTTCAGTGCGGTCGAAGCCAAGTCCGCTCTGCGCGCCGGCGAGATGCAACGTCGCCAGCGCCAGCGCGCGTCCGAGCCCCGCCCGATTTCCGATTTCCTGGTTGGCGCCCACGCCCTGCTGCAGTGCGATGCGCTGATCACGTTCGATGCCACGTTCCACCGCGACTACTTCAAGGGCCTGAAGTTGCTCGTGCCCAAGGTTTGAGGCCTCACCTCCACGCACCACACGCAAGGAAACCCCCATGCTGGACGCCTACCGCAAACACGAATCCGAACGCGCCGCCCTCGGCATCCCCGCGCTGCCGCTGACCGCGCAGCAGACCGCCGGTGTCATCGAATTGCTGAAAAATCCGCCGGCGGGCGAAGGTGCGTTCCTGCTGGAACTGCTGAGCCAGCGCGTGCCGGCTGGCGTGGACGACGCCGCCAAGGTCAAGGCCAGTTATCTGGCCGCGATTGCCTTCGGCAGCGAAACCAACGCGCTGATTTCCCCGGCCCGTGCCACCGAGCTGCTGGGCACCATGCTGGGCGGCTACAACGTGGCGCCGCTGGTGCAGTTGCTGGACCATGCCGAGCTGGGTGCGGTGGCGGCTGACGCGCTGAAGCACACCCTGCTGGTGTTCGATGCATTCCACGATGTCGAGCAGAAGGCCAAGGCCGGCAATGCCAATGCCCAGTCCGTGCTGCAAAGCTGGGCCGACGCCGAGTGGTTCACCAGCAAGCCGGAAGTGCCGCAAAGCCTCACCATCACCGTGTTCAAGGTGCCCGGCGAAACCAATACCGACGACCTCTCGCCGGCGCCGGATGCCACCACCCGCCCCGACATCCCCATGCACGCGCTGGCGATGCTGAAGAACAAGCGCGACGACGCGCCGTTCGTGCCGGAAGAAGACGGCAAGCGCGGCCCGATCGGCGAGATCCTCAAGCTCAAGGACAAGGGCCATATCGTGGCCTACGTCGGCGACGTGGTCGGCACCGGCTCCAGCCGCAAGTCCGCCACCAACAGCGTGCTGTGGTGGACCGGCAACGACATTCCCCATATCCCCAGCAAGCGTGATGGCGGCGTCTGCCTGGGCGGCAAGATCGCGCCGATCTTCTACAACACGATGGAAGACGCGGGCGCGCTGCCGATCGAGCTGGACGTGAGCCAGATGAATCATGGCGACGTCATCGAGCTGCGCCCGTACGACGGCAAGGCACTCAAGGACGGCAAGGAAATTGCGACGTTCGAGCTGAAGTCCGAGGTGCTGCTGGACGAAGTGCGCGCCGGTGGCCGCATCCCGCTGATCATCGGCCGCGGCCTGACCGGCAAGGCGCGCGAGGCGCTGGGCCTGCCGGCTACCGATTTGTTCCGCCTGCCGGTCAACCCGCCGGACACCGGCAAGGGCTTCACCCTGGCGCAGAAGATGGTGGGCCGCGCCTGTGGCCTGGCCGAAGGCAAGGGCATGCGCCCGGGCACCTATTGCGAGCCGAAGATGACCTCGGTGGGTTCGCAAGACACCACCGGCCCGATGACCCGCGATGAACTGAAGGACCTGGCCTGCCTGGGTTTCAGTGCCGATCTGGTGATGCAGAGCTTCTGCCACACCGCCGCTTACCCCAAGCCGGTGGACGTAAAGACCCACCACACCCTGCCGCAGTTCATTTCCACCCGTGGCGGCATCAGCCTGCGCCCGGGCGACGGCGTGATCCACAGCTGGCTCAACCGCATGCTGCTGCCCGACACCGTGGGCACCGGTGGCGACAGCCACACTCGTTTCCCCATCGGTATTTCGTTCCCGGCCGGCTCCGGACTGGTGGCGTTTGCCGCTGCCACCGGCGTGATGCCGCTGGACATGCCGGAGTCGGTGCTGGTGCGCTTCAAGGGCAAGCTGCAGCCGGGCGTCACCTTGCGTGACCTGGTCAATGCCATTCCGCTGTATGCGATCAAGCAGGGCCTGCTGACCGTGGCCAAGGCTGGCAAGAAAAATATTTTCTCCGGCCGCATCCTGGAAATCGAAGGCCTGCCGGAGCTGAAGGTGGAACAGGCGTTCGAGCTGTCCGATGCCTCCGCCGAGCGTTCCGCCGCCGGCTGCACGGTGCGCCTGAACAAGGAACCGATCATCGAATACCTCAACAGCAACATCGTGCTGTTGAAGAACATGATCGCGCAGGGCTATCAGGACGCGCGTTCGCTGGCGCGCCGGATCGAGAAGATGGAAGCGTGGCTGGCCGACCCGCAACTGCTGGAGCCGGATGCCGATGCCGAATATGCCGCCATCATCGAAATTGATTTGGCCGACGTGCACGAACCGATCGTGGCCTGCCCGAACGACCCGGACGATGTGAAAACACTGTCCGACGTTGCCGGCGCGCACATCGATGAAGTCTTCATCGGTTCGTGCATGACCAACATCGGCCACTTCCGCGCCGCCGCCAAGTTGCTGGAAGGCAAGCGCGACCTGCCCACCCGTCTGTGGATCGCGCCGCCGACCAAGATGGATGCCAGCGAGCTGACCAAGGAAGGCCATTACGGCACCTTCGGGAATGCGGGCGCGCGCACCGAGATGCCCGGCTGCTCGCTGTGCATGGGCAACCAGGCGCAGATCCGCGAAGGGTCCACCGCGATGTCCACCAGCACCCGCAACTTCCCGAATCGTCTTGGCCGCAACACCAATGTGTATCTGGGTTCGGCGGAATTGGCGGCGATCTGTGCGCGGCTGGGCCGCATCCCCAGCAAGGCCGAGTACATGGCCGATATCGGCGTGATCAACGCCAACGGCGATGCGATCTACCGCTACATGAACTTCGACCAGATCGAGGAGTACAAGGACGTGGCGGAGACGGTGGCGGCGTAAAACCCATCCCTACCCAACCCTCCCCTTGAAGGGGAGGGCTTGAGCCCTTACTCCGGGTCGTAATCCAGGTTGAACGACAGCCAGCGCTCCGCCTGCGCCAGGTTCACGCCCTTGCGCCGGGCGTAGTCGGCCACCTGTTCCTTGGTGACCCGCCCGACCACGAAATACTTGCTGTCGGGGTGGCTGAAATACAGTCCGGACACGCTGGCCGCCGGGTACATCGCGAAGTGGTCGGTCAGCTCGACGCCGGCATTGGCGGTGGCCGCCAGCAGGTCGAACAGCACCCGCTTCTCGCTGTGCTCCGGGCAGGCCGGGTAGCCGGGGGCGGGGCGGATGCCGCGATACGCTTCGGCGATCAGCGCATCGTTGTCCAGCGCCTCGTCCGCCGCGTAGCCCCAGAACTCCTTGCGCACGCGCTGGTGCAGGCGCTCGGCGAACGCTTCGGCCAGGCGGTCGGCCAGCGCCTTGAGCAGGATCGCGCTGTAGTCGTCGTATTCGGCGCGAAAGCGCTCCAGGTGCGGCTCGATGCCCAGCCCCGCGGTCACCGCGAACGCGCCGATCCAGTCCTGCTTGCCGCTGTCCTTCGGCGCGATGAAGTCGGCCAGGCACAGGTTGGGGCGTTCCACCGGCTTGTCGGCCTGCTGGCGCAGGAAGCGGAACCAGGCTTCAAAGCCCTCCCCTTCAAGGGGAGGGTTGGGGAGGGGATGGGTTTGCAGCACCACGTCATCGCCCACGCTGTTGGCCGGCCAGAAGCCGCAGACCGCCTTGGCGGCCAGCCATTTCTCGTCGACGATCTTGCGCAGCATCGCGCGCGCGTCGCGGTACAGCTCGCTGGCCTGCGCGCCCACCACCTCGTCGGTGAGGATCGCCGGGAACTTGCCGGCCAGCTCCCAGGCGTTGAAGAACGGCGACCAGTCGATGCACTCCACCAGTTCGGCCAGCGGGTAGTCGTCGAACACGTGCAGCCCCGGCTGCTTCGGCGCCGGCGGGGTGTAGTTGCTCCAGTCGTACTTGAACGATTGCGCGCGCGCCTTGTCCAGCGGCACCAGCCGCTTGCCGTCGCCGCGCTGGCGGTGGCGCTGGCGTACGTCGGCGTAGTCGTTGGCCGCGGCCTGCACGAAGTCGCCGCGCAGCTCGGGGCTCATCAGCGACTGCGCCACGCCGACCGCGCGCGAGGCGTCCTTCACCCAGATCGTGGGCGCCGCGTAGTGCGGGTCGATCTTCAGCGCGGTGTGCGCCCGCGAGGTGGTGGCACCGCCGATCAGCAGCGGGATGGTGAAGCCCTGCCGCTGCATTTCCTTCGCGACGTGGCTCATCTCTTCCAGCGACGGCGTGATCAGGCCGGACACGCCGATCATGTCCGCGCCGACCTCGCGCGCGGTGTCCAGGATCTTCTGCGCCGGCACCATCACGCCGAGGTCGATGACCTCGAAGTTGTTGCAGGCCAGCACCACGCCGACGATGTTCTTGCCGATGTCGTGCACATCGCCCTTCACGGTCGCCATCACCACGCGGCCGTTGTTCCTGCCGGCATCGCCGGTGCGCAGCTTCTCCGCCTCGATGTAGGGCAGCAGGTGCGCGACCGCCTTTTTCATCACGCGCGCCGACTTCACCACCTGCGGCAGGAACATCTTGCCGGCGCCGAACAGGTCGCCCACCACGTTCATGCCGTCCATCAGCGGGCCTTCGATCACGTCCAGCGGCCGCGTGGCCGCAAGGCGTGCCTCTTCGGTGTCCTCCACGACATATTGGTCGATGCCCAGCACCAGCGCATGCGCCAGCCGCGCGGCCACCGGCTGCTCGCGCCACTGCAGGTCTTCGACCTTCTTCTCGCCCTTGCGCTTCTTGTAATTGTCGGCGATTTCCAGCAGCCGCTCGGTGGCATCGCTGCGGCGGTTCAGCACCACGTCCTCGACCCGCTCGCGCAGCAGCGGGTCCAGCTGGTCGTACAGCGGCAACGCGCCGGCGTTGACGATGCCCATGTCCATGCCGGCCTTGATGGCGTGGTACAGGAACACCACGTGAATTGCTTGTCGCACCGGCTCGTTGCCGCGGAAGGAGAACGAGACGTTGGAGACGCCGCCGGAAATATGGCTATGCGGGAACCGCCGGCGCAGCTCGCGCGCGGCTTCGATGAAATCGACTGCGTAGTTGTTGTGTTCCTCGATGCCGGTGGCGATGGCGAAACAGTTGGGGTCGAAGATGATGTCCTCGGGCGGGAAGCCGATCTCCTCGGTCAGCAATTTGTAGGCGCGCGCGCTGATCTCCACCTTGCGCTGCGCGGTGTCGGCCTGGCCCACCTCGTCGAAGGCCATCACCACCACCGCCGCGCCGTAGCGGCGCACCAGCCGCGCCTGCCGCAGGAACTCGGCTTCGCCTTCCTTCATCGAGATCGAGTTGACGATGCCCTTGCCCTGCAAGCACTTCAGCCCGGCCTCGATCACCGACCATTTCGAGCTGTCCACCATCACCGGCACCTTGGCGATGTCGGGCTCGGCGGCGATCAGGTTGAGGTATTCCACCATCGCCTTCTCGGAGTCGAGCAGGCCCTCGTCCATGTTGACGTCGATGATCTGCGCGCCGTTCTCCACCTGCTGGCGGGCGACCACCACCGCCTCGTCCAGCCGCCCCTCGAGGATCAGCTTCTTGAACTGCGCGCTGCCGGTGACGTTGGTGCGCTCACCGACGTTGATGAAATTGGATTCCGGCGTGATGACCAGCGGTTCGAGACCGGACAGGCGGGTGAAGCGGGGGAGGTTGTTGCTCATGCCGCCTGCTCCTGCGCGCCGATCGCTGGCACCGCCCGCGGCGGCAGCTCGCGTACGGCGGCGGCGATCGCGGCGATGTGTTCCGGCGTGGTGCCGCAGCAGCCGCCGACCAGGTTGATCAGCCCGCTTTGCGCGAATTCGCGCAGGATTGCGGCCATGTCCTCGGGGGTTTCGTCGTAGCCGCCAAACGCATTGGGCAGGCCGGCATTGGGATGGCAGCTGACGTGGGTGTCGGCCACCGTGGCCAGCACGTCCACGTGCTGGCGCAGGTCCTTGGCGCCCAGCGCGCAATTGAGGCCGATCGCCAGCGGCCGGCTGTGGCGCAGCGAATACCAGAACGCCTCGGCGGTCTGCCCGGACAGGGTGCGGCCGGAGGCGTCGGTAATGGTGCCGGAGATCATTACCGGCAGGCGCGCCCCGATCTCTTCGAACACGTCGTCGATGGCGAACAGCGCCGCCTTGGCATTGAGCGTGTCGAATACGGTTTCCACCATCAGTACGTCGGCGCCGCCTTCGACCAGGCCGCGCGCGGCCTCGCGGTAGGCTTCGGCCAGCTCGTCGAAGCTGATCGCGCGGAAACCGGGGCGGTTCACGTCCGGCGACAACGAGGCGGTGCGGCTGGTCGGGCCGAGCACGCCGATCACGAAGCGCGGCTGCGATGGATCGGCGGCCTCGATGGCATCGCATTCGGCGCGGGCCAGGCGCGCGCCTTCGCGGTTCAATTCGCGCACCAGATGCTGCAGGCGATAGTCGGCCAGCGAAATCGAAGTCGAGTTGAAGGTATTGGTCTCGACCAGGTCCGCGCCGGCCTCGAGATATTGGTGATGGATGCCGCGGATGATGTCGGGGCGGGTCAAGGAGAGCAGGTCGTTGTTGCCGCGCTGGTCATGGCCTTCGCAGCCGCAGCCGGGGCCGTGGGCGTGGCCACCCGGCGCGAACAGGGCGTCATAGCCGCTGGCGAAGCGTTCGCCGCGATAGTCGGCTTCCTGCAGCTCGTGGCGCTGGATCATGGTGCCCATGGCGCCATCGATGATCAGGATGCGGCGCGCCAGCGCTGCCTGCAGCGCGTCGGCGCGGGCGGGGTTTTTCCAGGGGAGGGTGTGCATGGTGTTCCTTGGCGATGTTTCTTGTTGCTTTCCCGTCAATGAATGGGCCGGGATGGGGGTGTGCTGCGATGACGAACCCATCCCTACCCGACCCTCCCCTTGAAGGGGAGGGCTTGGATGTCAGGGCTTCACGCCGGTGAGTGAAATGACTTCGAAATGCGGTGGGCGGCGTTCGCGGGTGACGGTGCCGCAGTTGGCAATGTTCAGCCCGGCTTTCTCGGCAAATTTGCGCAAATCCTTTTCGCCGAAACCCAGATTGATGTGGCCATAGGCATCCACCACTGTGCGGTGCTCATGACGTGCCAGGCTGGACAGCAGCAGGCGACCGCCCTTGCGCAGCACGCGCGCGGCTTCGGCAACGGCCTGCGCGGGTCTGGCGGCATAGGTCAGGGCATGCATCAACACCACCAGATCGAAGCTGCCGTCGTCGAACGGCAGTGCATGCATGTCGCCCTCGCGCACCTCCACGTTGCCGTAGCGGCGCAGCCGCTCGCTGGCGGCGGCCACCACGCGCTGGCTGGAATCGATGCAGACATAGCGATGCGCATGCGGCGCCAGCAGTTCGGCCAGCACGCCGTCGCCGGAGGCGATGTCCAGCACGTCGCCCGGCCACAGCAGCGGGATGGCGGTGCGCGCCAGCGCCTCCCAGGTACGGCCCGGCGAGTAATGACGTTCCATGTCGCCGGCCACGCTGTCGGCCCAATTCTGGTCGGCGGCACGCATCGCCAATACCGCCGGCACGCGCTCGGCATCCTGGCGCAGCAGCGGGTCGTCGCTGCCGTGGCTGATCGAATGCCACAGGGCGCGCTGCGAAGGCTCGATCGCGCTATCGTCGAAGCGATAATAGGCGGACACGCCGGCACGACGATCCCGCACCAGGCCGGCTTCCTTGAGCCTGGCCAGGTGGGTCGAAACACGCGGCTGCGCCAGTTGGGTGATGGCGGACAATTCCGCCACGGTCAGTTCTTCGCCCTCCAGCAAGGCCAGCAGGCGTACCCGGGTAGCATCAGCGAAAACCTTCAGATGTGACGACCAGGTTTCGAGGTCCATTTATATCTTTCCATCGCGATTCAAAGATAATTGTGGCGCGATGCGGGATTGCGGTCAAGCGACTTCCCTGGCCAAGGTTGCTACAATGGCGGCTCTTCGAATGGGACGGGGCGCGGCGTGGAATTCGGATACAGCGAAGAGCAGTTGATGTTGCAGGATGTGGCACGACGCATCGCCCGCGAAAAGATCGCCCCCAGTGCCGAACACCACGACCAGACCGGCGAATTTCCCCTCGCCAACATCCGCGCGCTGGGCGAGAACGGCCTGATGGGGATCGAGGTGCCGGTCGAGTACGGCGGTGCGGGCATGGATCCGGTGGCGTATGTCCTGGCCATGGTGGAAATCGCGGCAGCGGACGCCGCCCATTCCACCATCATGTCGGTGAACAATTCCCTGTTCTGCAACGGCATCCTGACGTTCGGCAGCGAAGCCCAGAAGCAGAAATACGTGCGCGACATTGCCGAAGGCCGTGAAATCGGCGCGTTCGCGCTGACCGAGCCGCAATCGGGTTCCGACGCCACTGCGATGCGCTGCAAGGCAGTCAGGCAGGCCGATGGCAGCTACGTGGTCAACGGCAAGAAAAGCTGGATCACTTCGGGCCCGGTCGCCAGGTACATCGTGCTGTTCGCGATGACCGATCCCGACAAAGGCGCGCGCGGCATCACCGCGTTCATGATCGATGCCACTCGCGCAGGGTTCCATCGCGGCAAGACCGAACCCAAGCTGGGCATCCGCGCTTCGGCCACCTGCGAGATCGAGTTCACCGACTACGTGGTGCCGGCGGAAGATGTGCTGGGCGCGGAAGGGCAGGGCTTCAAGATCGCGATGGGCGTGCTCGACGCCGGCCGGATCGGCATTGCCTCGCAGGCCATCGGCATCGCGCGTGCGGCCTATGAGGCAACCCTGGCGTACGTGAAAGAGCGCAAGGCGTTCGGTGCCCCCATCGGCACCTTCCAGATGACCCAGGCCAAGATCGCCGACATGAAGTGCAAGCTGGACGCGGCGCTGCTGCTGACCTTGCGCGCGGCGTGGCTGAAGGGCCAGGGCCGGCGGTTCAGCACCGAAGCCTCGGTGGCCAAGCTGACCGCGTCGGAGGCGGCGATGTGGGTCACCCACCAGGCGCTGCAGATCCACGGCGGCATGGGCTATTCGAAGGAAATGCCGATCGAACGCTATTTCCGCGACGCCAAGATCACCGAGATCTACGAAGGCACCAGTGAAATCCAGCGGCTGGTCATTGCCCGCAATGAAACCGGCCTGCGATAACCATGACAACACCACGAACGGCCGCGCCTCCTGCGCGGCCGTTTCCCTTTGGAGGCTGTGAAGCTGATGAACAAGTCCGTTGAAACCCAGGTTGGCGAAAACCTGAAGCCGATCATCGACGCCGTTGCCAAGCGCACCGACAAGGCCCAGCAGGAGCAGGCGCGCGCCTTTGCGGCCGGGTTCTGCCTGCGCATGGATGCCGAGGAGATCGCCCGCCATGGTGCCACCGGCTGGGGCGAGCGGATTGCGGGAATGTGGGAGTTCGCGCGCACCCGCAAGCGCGGCAAGGCCAACATCCAGGTGTTCAACCCGGTGTTGAAGGCGGATGCGAAGGTGTCGCCGCACACCGTATTGCAGATCGCCAACGACGACATGCCGTTCCTGGTGGATTCGGTGACCATGGCGCTGTCCGAAGCCGGAATCGGCGTGCATCTGCTGGGGCACCCGGTGCTGCGCCTGACCCGCGACAAGGCCGGCAAGTTGACGAAGATCGGGGAAGGCACCGCCGAATCCCTGATGTATCTGGAAATCGATCGCCAGTCGCAGGCTGCGCTGGTGACGGTCAAGCAGAGCATCGCCAAGGTGCTGGACGATGTGCGTGCCATCGTCAATGACTGGGAGCCGATGTCCGCGCGGATGCGCGAGATCGCCGAAGAGCTGGGCGAACGCAGATTGCCGGTCAGCGATGCCGGCAAGCACGAGGCGCAGGAATTCCTGCGCTGGGCCGCGGACGAGCATTTCACGTTCTTCGGCTATCGCGAATACAAGATCGAGAAGCAGGGCAAGAACGAGGTTCTGGCCGCCGTTGCCGGCAGCGGTCTCGGTTTGCTGCGTGGTGACGAGAGTGGCAAGGCGCGCCCGCTGAAATCGCTGGCAGCACACTACATGCCGCAGTCCGGCTCGGTGGATGCCCTGATCCTGACCAAGACCAATGCCCGTGCCAGCATCCATCGGCAGGGCTACATGGATTACATCGGCGTGCTGGAGTTCGATGCCAAGGGCCGCGCCGTGGCCGAACAGCGCTTCCTCGGTCTGTACACCTCCAGCGCCTACACCCGCCGTCCGTGGGACATCCCGCTGGTGCGCGAGCGCCATGCCTACGTGATGGAGCAGTCCGGGCTGGACCCGAACAGCCACAGCGGCAAGGCGCTGCGCCACATTCTGGAAACGCTGCCCCGCGACGAGCTGTTCCAGGCCAGCGAGGAAGAGCTGTTCAGGACCTGCATGGGCATCCTCGGTCTGCAGGAGCGCGTGCGCAGCAAGCTGTTCGTGCGTCGCGACCGCTACGGGCGCTACTACTCGGCGCTGGCCTACGTGCCGCGTGAGCGGATGAGCACGCAGGTGCGCCACCGCATCGAAGCCATGCTGCGCGATGCACTGGGCGGTGATCGGGTGGACACCAATGTGCAGATCGGTGATTCCCCGCTGGCTCAGATGCATATCATCGTGCGTCCCAGCAACCCGCAGGCCGAAGTCGAATTCGATCTGCCGGCACTGGAAGCCGGCCTTGCCGGAATCGTGCGCGACTGGCGCGACGAGCTGCGCGAAAAGCTGGTGGCGCGTCACGGCGAGGAAACCGGTCTCAGGCTGACGGCGCGTTTCGGCAGCGCACTCCCGGCCGGCTACATCGAAGAGGTCAGCCCCGACATCGCCGCGGATGACGTGGAATACCTTGCCGCGCTGACCGGCCCGGAAGACCTGCGGCTGTCGCTGTACGTGGATCCGCGCAAGCAGGACATGCGTTTCAAGCTGTACCGCCAGCTGCAGGACATTCCGCTGTCGGATGCGCTGCCGATGATGGAAAACATGGGCCTGCGGGTCATCACCGAGCACCCGTACCGGGTCGATGGCGAAGCCGGCGTGGCCTGGATCCAGGAGTTCGAGGTGCAGTCCCTGCTGGGGCCGCTGGACGTGGATGCACTGGATGACGATTTCGAGGAAGCATTTGCCGCGATCTGGCGTGGCGATGCCGAAAACGACGGCTTCAACCGTCTTGTGCTGGCGGCCGGCCTGACCTGGAAACAGGTCGCGATGTTGCGTGCCTACTGCAAGTACCTGCTGCAGACGGGCGTGCCGTTCTCGCAGAGCTACATGGAAGCCACGCTGACCCGCTACCCGCTGCTTTCGCGCCTGCTGGTCGAATTGTTCGAGGCCCGCTTCCATCCGGCCACCGGCAACGAGAGCAATACCGAGATCAAGCAGGGCATGGAGCGGTTCGGTGCCAGCCTGGCCTTGCTGGCGACGGGTGACGAATCGGCAACGAGTGCACTGAAGGCACTGGTGGCGGTGCGTGCCAGCAGCCGCGAGCAGCAGATCGACACCGCGCGCGCGACCCTGATCGCCCTGCTCGACCGGGTGGCCAGCCTGGACGAAGACCGCATCCTGCGCAGTTTCATCGGCGTGATCGACGCCACCTTGCGCACCAATTACTACGTCAACTACAAGAATGGCCTGCGCAAGGATGGCGGCCCGGCCGACTACATCAGCTTCAAGTTCGACACATCCAAGGTGCCGGACCTGCCCAAGCCGCGCCCGTTCCGCGAGATCTGGGTGTGCGGCCCGCGGGTGGAAGGCACCCACTTGCGGTTCGGCCCGGTGGCGCGCGGCGGTCTGCGCTGGTCCGATCGGCGCGAGGATTTCCGCACCGAGGTGCTGGGCCTGGTCAAGGCGCAGATGGTGAAGAACACGGTGATCGTGCCGGTGGGCAGCAAGGGCGGTTTCTATCCCAAGCAATTGCCGAACCCGACGGCCGACCGCGACGCCTGGCTGGCCGAAGGCATCGCCTGCTACAAGCGTTTCATCAACGGCCTGCTGGACATCACCGACAACCTGTCGGTGACGGGCAAGGTGTTGCCGCCGGCGCAAGTGGTGCGCCACGATGGCGACGACCCGTATCTGGTGGTGGCGGCCGACAAGGGCACCGCCAGTTTCTCCGACATCGCCAACGGCATCGCGCAGGCGCATGGCTACTGGCTGGACGATGCGTTCGCGTCCGGCGGCAGCGCCGGCTACAGCCACAAGGGCATGGGCATCACCGCGCGTGGTGCGTGGGAATCGGTCAAGCACCATTTCGGCGCCCTGGGCCGCGATTGCCAGACCCAGGATTTCACCTGCGTCGGCATCGGCGACATGTCCGGCGACGTGTTCGGCAACGGCATGTTGCTGAGCGAACACATCCGCCTGCTGTGCGCGTTCGATCACCGCCACATCGTGCTGGACCCCAGCCCGGATGCGGCGATCTCGTTCAAGGAACGCCAGCGCCTGTTCGATCTGCCGCGTTCCAGCTGGGCCGATTACGACAGCAAGCTGATCAGCAAGGGTGGCGGCATCTATCCGCGCTCGTTGAAGTCCATCGACATCACCCCGCAGGTGCGCGAGGCGCTGGGCATTGCCGAGGGCATCAAGTCGATGACCCCGAACGAGTTGATGCATGCGGCCTTGCGCGCGCCGGTGGATCTGTTGTGGAACGGCGGTATCGGCACCTACGTCAAATCCAGCAAGGAAACCCATGCCGATGCAGGCGACCGCGCCAACAACGGCCTGCGTGTCAACGGTGCGGATCTGCGCTGCAGGATCGTGGGCGAGGGCGGCAACCTGGGCATGACCCAGCTGGGCCGCATCGAGGCCGCGCAGGCGGGCGTGCTGCTCAACACCGACTTCATCGACAACTCCGCCGGCGTGGACACCTCTGACCACGAGGTCAACATCAAGATCCTGCTCAACGGCGAGGTGCAGAAGAACAAGCTGAAGCTGGCCGATCGCAACAAGCTGCTGGCGAAGATGACCGACGAAGTGGCGCAACTGGTGCTGAACGACAACTATCGCCAGAACCAGGCCCTGACCTTGATGGAGCGCATGAGCGCCACCCGTCTGGGCTCGAAGATGCACTTCATCAGCACGCTGGAAGCACAAGGCCTGCTGGACCGGCAGATCGAGTTTTTGCCCACCGATGCCGAAGTGGCCGAACGCAAGTTGCGCGGGCAGGGCCTGACCCGTCCGGAGTTGGCGATCCTGCTGTCCTATTCCAAACTGGTGGCCTTCCCGCAGCTGCTGGCCTCGGACGTGCCGGAAGACCCGTACCTCTCGAAAGAGCTGGTGCGCTACTTCCCGGAACCGCTGCAGGCCAAGTACGCCAAGGCGATGGAAGGCCACCGCCTGAAGCGCGAAATCATCGCCACCGCGGTGACCAACTCCACCATCAACCGGATGGGTGCCACCTTCCTGATGCGGATGCAGGAAGACAGCGGCCGCAGCATCGGCGAGATCGCGCGGGCTTACACCATCACCCGCGAAACCCTGGATGCGCGCGAACTGTGGGCCAAGATCGACGCGCTGGACGGCAAGGTGCCCGGCGCCGTGCAGGTGGACGCACTGCAGGTGATCTGGGAGCTGCAACGCGGCTTCACCCGCTGGCTGTTGTCGCGGCCGGGAACGGTGCCGGCCATCACCACGGCGGTGGAGCGCTACCACGACGGTTTCCGTGACATCCGCGCCGGTGAAGGCATCCTGCCGCCGTCGCAGCGCCCGCAGTACGAAGCCAGCCGCAAGTTGTGGCGCGAGAAAGGCGTGCCGGCGGCATTGGCCGACCAGCTGGCGGCGCTGCCTTATCTGGCCGCCAGCCCCGACATCATCGAGCTGGCACGCGATCGCAAACTGCGTCCGATCGACGTGGCCAAGGTCTATTTCCGTCTGGCGGATGCATTGCACGAGCCGTGGCTGAGCGCGCAAATCGACAGCTTGAAGGTGGATGGCCGCTGGCATGCGGTGGCGCGCGGCGTGCTGCGTGACGAGCTGGCCGCACAGATGCGCGCGTTGACCGGGCTGGTGCTGGCGATGCCGGGCAAGGATGCCGATGCCAAGGTCAATGCCTGGCTGGCGCGTGATGATGCCTCGCTGCGCTTCACCCTGGCGATGCTGGCCGAGCTGGCAGCGCAGAAGGCGCTGGACTACCCCACCTGCTCGGTGGCGGTGCAGCGGGTGGCGCAGCTGGCGCAGCGCGGCTGAGGATCGGCTTGTGGGCGTGCAGCGGCGTTTGCTCCGCTGTATCGCCCGCGAGGGCCGGGCCAGCCCGGCACTGCATGGGGAAGCAGCAGCCGGCATCGACGCGGTATCCTCGCGGCATGAGCAGCCCACGCCTCGCCTTGCTGGCCAGCCCCACCGAAGATGCCCAGGTTGCACTGGCCGTGCTGCGTGCGCGGCATGGCCAGCGTGCCCCGCAGGATGCCGATGTCATCGTCTCGCTGGGGGGCGATGGCTTCATGCTGCAAACCCTGCATCGCCACGCGGCGCTGGGCCGGCCGGTGTATGGCATGAAGCTGGGCTCGGTGGGCTTTCTGATGAATCACTATCGGCAGGAAGATGACCTGCTGCAACGCATCGATGCCGCCGAGCCGGCGGTGTTGCACCCGTTGGAGATGCTGGCGCAGACCGAATCCGGCGCCTCCGTGGGTTCACTGGCCTACAACGAAGTCTCGCTGCTGCGGCAGACCCGCCAGGCCGCGCATGTCTGCATCGAACTCAATGGTGAAGTGCGGCTGGATGAATTGGTTTGTGACGGCGTGATGCTGGCCACGCCAGCCGGCAGCACCGCCTACAATTTTTCCGCGCATGGGCCGATTCTGCCGCTGGGGGCAAACGTGATGGCGCTGACACCGATCGCGCCGTTCCGGCCGCGGCGGTGGCGCGGTGCGGTCCTGAAATCGGGGACGGAAGTCCGGTTCCGGGTCAACGACCCGCACAAACGCCCGGTCAGCGCGACGGCGGATTCGCACGAGGTGCGCGATGTGACGGAAGTGCTGGTGCGGGAGTCGCGGGATCGCAGCGTGACCTTGTTGTTCGATCCCGAGCACAACCTGGAAGAACGCATCCTGATCGAACAGTTCGCAGTCTAGGGTTCACGCGAACTGGTCATGGCCGGAGCACGCATGTCACCTACTCGTGATCCACTCGAAATCGTGGATGCACCACCAGACGATGCCCACAGGCGGGTACCGGCATGGGCCTGGGCACTGCTGGTTCTCGTGCTGGGGATGGCACTGACCCTGTGGCAGGCGGATGGCGAGAAGCGCCACAGTCGCAGCGAGGCGCAGCGCGTGTTCGTGCAGGAAACCGAGGGCGTGGCCGAGGCCCTGCGCGCGCAGCTGGGCCAGTGCGGGCATCTGATCCGCGCCTTCCAGTCGATCTTCCTGGCTTCGGAACAAGTCACCGAAGCCGAATACATCCGCGCTTACGAGAACATGCAGTCCAGCAGCGCGATGCGGGTCGGCCTGCAGGCGCTGGCGTATGCCGAACGCCGACGCGAGGTCGACGGCGATCACTACGTCACCACGATGTTCGCGCCGCAGTCGGGGAACGGGGTGATACGCGGTCTGGACGTGACAACCCAGCCCAGCAACCTGCAGGCGCTGCTGCACTCCCGCGACACCGACGAGCTGGCGATGTCGGCGCCATTCGTGCTGCGCCAGAGCGGCCGTCGAGGGCTGGGCGACGGCTTCATCCTGCGCCTTCCGGTATTCGCCCCCGGCACCCAGCCCGGCACCGTGCAGGCGCGGCGCAACGCGATCATCGGTTCGATCGGCGCCTCGTTCCGGCTCTCCGACCTGATCGCCTCGGTGCTGCCCGAGTCGCCAAAGCAGCTGGCCGACCTGGTGGTGGAGGACGTCAGTGCCGGCACCGCGCGACCGCTGTATTCGGAGACGTTCGCGAGCCGCCGGGATGGTGCGGCGCATTCGGAATACGCGGTGTCGCTGCAATTCGGCGGGCGCACCTGGAAGGTGGTGGCGCACGGCGCGAACCCGGAGGACGGCAGCTGGCTGCTGGTGCTGGGCATTGGCGCGGCGATCAGTGCGCTGCTGGCGGCGCTGACCTGGTCGCTGGTGAGCACGCGCGCGCGCGCGATCACGCTGGGCACCTCGATGGCGCGGCGATTCCAGGCCAGCGAAGAGCGGTTCCGTAAGCTCAATGAGGTTCTGCCCTGCCTGGTGTTGTTGATACGCCGGAGCGATGGTCGGATCGTCTATCGCAATGCAGCCGCGCGCACGCATCTGGGCGGCGATGACAGTGCCGGCTTGCCGGGTTTGCTGCCACCGGGGCAGCAACAGGAATTGCAGTGGCCCGGCAACGATCCGGCCGGCGTGTCGGTGCACGATGTGCAGTTGCTGGCGCGCGATGGCAACTGGTTCTGGGCCAGTACCTGGACCTCCAGCGTCGAACTGGACGGGGTCTCGATGTGGTTGCTGGTGGCCAGCGATACCAGCGAGCAGCGACGGTTGACCGAGCGGCTCAGTCATCAGGCCAGCCACGATTCACTGACCCGCCTTTTCAATCGTCGCGAGTTCGAGCGCCAGGTGCAGGCCCGATTGGCGACACCGGGACTGGATGAAGGGGCGATCCTGTTTCTGGATCTGGACCAGTTCAAGTTGATCAACGACACCTCCGGGCACCGCGCCGGGGATGAATTGCTGGTGCAATTGGCAATCGTGATGCAGGAGCGGCTGCGCCCCGAGGATGTGCTGGCGCGGTTGGGTGGGGACGAGTTCGGGGTCTTGCTGCCCGGCCCTGCCGACATGGACGCCACCATGCAGACCGCGGAACGGCTGCGACGCAGCATCGAGGCTTTCATCTTCGTGTGGGAGGGCCGCAGCTACACCGTCAGTGCCAGCATCGGGGTGGTGCTGCTGCGCAGTGCCGAGAGCTTGAAAGCCCTGTTCGCACATGCCGACGCAGCTTGCTATCTGGCCAAGGAAGCCGGGCGCAACCGGATTCATGCCTATGTCGAAGACGATGCGGCGATCACCCGGCGGATGAGCGAGATGGAATGGGCCAACCGGGTGCGCGATGCACTGCGCGATGGTCGCCTGCTGCTGGACTATCAGGAACTGCACCCGCTGCAACCCGGGCACAAGGGTGCGCAAGTGGAGTTGTTGCTGCGTTTGCGCGGCGAGGATGGCACGGAGGTGCAGCCGGGGGCCTTCCTGCCGGCTGCCGAGCGCTATGGCCTGATGCCGCAGATCGACCATTGGGTGGTGGAGACGGCGCTGGGCAATCTCGATCGTCTGCACCCGGATGGCGCAGGCCTGACCAGTTGTTCGATCAACCTGTCTGCCGCCAGCCTGGAGAATGAAGCCCTGATCGAACGCATCCAGCAATTGTTGCGTTTCCACCAGATCGACCCGCAGCGGATCACCTTCGAAATCACCGAAACCGTGGCGATGCGGGATTTTTCCGCCTCCAGTGCCCTGATCGCGCGGCTGCGCGGGTTGGGCTGCAAGGTGGCGCTGGATGACTTCGGCGCCGGCATGTCCTCGTTCGGCTACCTGAAGAACCTCGAGCTGGACGCGGTGAAGATCGACGGCAGTTTCGTGCAGAACATGCAGGATGACCCGATGTCGCAGTCGATCGTGCGCGCGGTCACCGAAATCGGCCATCTGCAAGGCTTGCAGGTGGTGGCCGAGTGGGTGTCCACACCGCAGCTTTGTGCACTGCTGGCGTCGATGCGTGTCGATTACGTGCAGGGTTTCGCCCTGCATCGCCCGGAGCGCGTGTGCTTCCAGCGCGATGACGATGTCTGAACGATGATGACCACCGACCAACGCCCCGCTGGCGATGTCGCCGGCACCAGCCTGTCGCCCCCATTGGTGGTGGCCATCACCGCGCGTGCGCTGTTCCACATGGAGGACAGCCATGCGCTGTTCGAGCGTGAAGGCATCGCGGCGTTCGCGGATTTCCAGCGGGCGCGCGAAGACGATGTGCTGCCGCCGGGCATCGCGTTCCCGCTGGTGCGCAAGCTGCTTGCACTGAATGACGGGTTGCCGGCCGGGACGCCGCGGGTGGAAGTGATCCTGCTGTCGCGCAATTCGTCGGACACCGGCTTGCGGGTGTTCAATTCCATCCAGCATCACCACCTGGACATTCGCCGCGCCACCTTCACCGCCGGCGCCCCGGTCTGGCCCTACATCAAGCCGTTCGGGGCGCAATTGTTCCTGTCCGCCAACCCCGAATCGGTGCGTGCGGCACTGGCGGCCGGGGTGGCTGCCGCCACCATTCTGCCGGAGCGTGCCAGTGAACCGCGCCAACGCCAGCTGCGGATCGCCTTCGATGGCGATGCGGTGATTTTCGGCGATGAAAGCGAGCGCGTCTCGCGCGAGCAAGGCCTGGAAGCTTTTGGCCGGCACGAGCGCGCACGCGCGCACGAACCGCTGACCGGCGGGCCGTTTCGCGGCTTCCTGTCGGCCCTGCACGATTTGCAGGCAGCGTTTCCGGCGGGGGAGGGCTCGCCCATCCGCACCGCGCTGGTCACCGCGCGTTCGGCACCCGCGCACGAACGGGTAATCCGCACCCTGCGTGACTGGGATGTGCGGCTGGACGAGGCCCTGTTTCTGGGCGGTCGCGACAAGGGGCCGTTCCTGGAGGCCTTCGGCGCGGACATCTTCTTCGACGACTCGCCGCACAACATCGACTCGGCCCGGCGCCATGTCGCGGCCGGGCATGTGCCGCACGGAGTGGCCAATCGTTGACGGCGTGCGCCGGTGTCACTCCGGCAGCCGCAGCCCCACCAGCTTCCAGCTCAAACCATGACGCCGGAATTCGAACACCACCGGCTGCCCCTCGGCATTGGGCACGGTCGCGGTGAACACGCGGCTGGATTCGAAATGCGTGCTGGCGTGCTGCAGCGGGTCATTCGGAAGCGGCTTGCCGTGTTCATCCCGCTTGCCGGCGTCCGGGTTGGCCAGCGAGCTGCCGGTCAGCAAGGTGGCAAAACCCGTCGGCGAGGACATCGCATCGACGGCAGGTTTGGCCAGCAGGGCGGTGACCCCGGCGATATTTTTCCGGGACTCGCGGTTACCCACGCGTTGCAGCAGGCCCAGTGCAATGCGTTGCTGCAACTGCGGGCGCACGTTCTCGCGCAGTGCATCGAAATCCACATAGCGCCACAACTGCTCGTGCTGGCCCTGGGCAACCACGTGGCGGATGCCGCTGATGGCCAGATATGGAGCGGCGACGACATAGCTGGCCATACCCAGCAGTGCCAGCAGGAAGGTGCTGGCAATCCACCAGCGGACGCGTTTGGAAAGAGTCATCCGCGCATCCTGCAAAAATGCAGACGGCCGGGCAAGCCCGGCCGTTGCAGCCAAACGACCGTTGGGTCAGAACCGGATGCCGCGGGCGCGGATTTCCAGCGGGGCCATGCGGCTCTGGTCATGCAGCTCCAGTTGCCGCACTTCAAACGGGGCGCCGTAGCCTGCCGGGAGATTGGCTTTGGAGAACGGCAGGGACAACGCATGTTGCCCGGCCTCCATCCAGGTGGCGGAATGGGCCTGGATGACCGGATGCAGCTTGCCATCCGGGCCGGTGGCATACAGCGTGCCGCGGGCCTCGTAGCGCCCGGGCGACGCCGCACGCACGGCCACGTCGACCTGCAGATCCGCCTGTGCATCCACGCGACCGGTGAAGCCGGCGGTGGGCTGTGCCACTGCAAACGCCGTGCGCACATCGCGCGGGGCATCGCCGACCATCGCGAACACCTGCAACTCCCACAACCCCTGGCCGTGGTTGGTGCCCAGCGGCGGGGTGAAGACGGCTTCCAGTTCGCCCTGCCGGCCCGTCCGCACCCGCACCGGTGTGCTGCTGCCATCCGGGGCCACCAACAAGGCCTGGGCTTGCGCCGCCGTTGCGGCGCCAGCCCGGCTGGCTGAAACCGGTACCCGCATGGCCTGGCCTGCCAGCATCGCATTGCGTGCCGGCTGCGCCTGCAGCAGCACATCGCTGTTGGGTTCGAACACATGCACCACATACTTGCCACGGGCATTGCTGGCCCGCAGCACGGCATGGCCGGCGCCACTGCCAGCCCCCAGACGCAGAACCTGGGTGCCGGGGCTGACCGGCATGCCGGCCTTCAGCAGGGCTTGGGCATCGGCTTGGCGGGCGATGGCAATGCCGCGTTGACCGTTGGAAACGGAAATCGCGGCGTCCTGCAACCCGGCGGCCCCGGCGGCCGGGCTGATGCGAATCAGTGCACCCTCGGCGGTGGTGGGCAGGGACACGCCTTTGGCCAGCTCGGCGGCGTCCACCGTTTGCCAGTATTCGCGGCTGCTGGCCTGCAGCGGGGCCGGCGGCAGCAGGTTCTGTGCGGGATCCAGCGTCCAGGCAAACGTCACCGGTTTGCGTTCGATCGCGGCGGCGGGGGCGGGCAGGATGGCCAGACGGCTGCTGACCTGGTCGCCGGCCGTCGGTGGCAACAGCGATTGCGCTGCGTGGGCCTGACCGGCCAGCGCCAGCAGGGCGGCCAGCACGGCGGTGTTCAATGTTTGAATGCGCATGCGGGTCTCCTTACTTCATGTCATTGCGAAGGACGGTGTCGAGGCCGAAGCAGGCGCGCCGGCTCTGGTTGTGGCTGAGCGGCTCCTGGCCTGCCATCCTCGACTTGTCGTTGAACCAGACCGACCCCGCGGCCGCCTGGCTGGTGCAATTGAGGAACCCGTCGGAACAGGTGTTCAGCCACCACTGGGTGGTTTCCAGCCCCAGGTTTTCGGCATAGCCGCCGCAATAACTGTCGGGATCCCAGACCGCGGTTTCGACGTCGGTGCCCACCACCGCACGGAACAGCCTGGGCAGCGCCGGCCGACCGGCCGTGCCATACAGATTGTTGGCGTTGTAGGCCGCCATCCAGCTGACTTGCTGTTGACGCACGGCATCGGATTTGTAGCCCAGCAACCAGCCCAGCGAGGTTTCGAAGACATTGCCGTTGATCACTGCATCGGCCAGCGGTGTGCCGGCCGAGGAGGGTGCCAGCGCATTCACGCGTACCACCTTGTTGATGATGGCCGGGTAGCGGCTGTCGTAGGTGGGGTTGGAGAGGATCCAGCGCATCACGTTGCCGCCGTTGGAATGGGTGATCACGATCAGCCGCGTGATGCCCTTGTTCTGGATGAAGCCGGTGAGCTGGCCGGCCAGGCAGCCTGCAGCACGGCTATCCCACATGTACTGGTTGAAGTCGCAGTTGATCACCACGTAATTGGCCGGGTTGGCCAGCCCGGCCCGGACGTTGTTGACCATGGTCGGCTGCCAGTAATCCTGATAGGCATTGGTCTGTTTGCCGGTGCCATGGACGAAGGCCACGCCGGTGACGTCGGCGGCATGGGCGGTGGTGGCGGTGACGGCGGCGGCGCAGGACAACAGCGCGGCCAAGGCGACTCTACGCATGGACTCTCCCCGGTGAATGCCGCGTAGCCTGCGGCTGGCATGGCCGGACGTACCCCCGTACGTTCCGGTACGGAGAGCATACGGGTTGGTATGGGAAAGTCATGACGCACTGCGACAACCGTCACGCTTTGCGCGTGACAAGGTTTGCAACACAAGCGTTCAGCGCAGTTCCTGTGCGCGCAGCTGGCCCCATGCCTCGAGTTGATCCAGCAAGACCTGCTCGCTTCCCGTGCGCGCCGGATCGGCGCGCAACGCGGAAATTTCCTGAAAGTAGTGTTCCAGGGTCAACTCGGACAGCCCGCCGTCCACGAACAGGCGCCCGCGACGGTAGTCATCCCACTGCGCCCGTTCCGATGGCAGCAGGCTGTCCGGCCAGTTGCGGGCACGGTAGCGCAGCAGCAGCGCGGTCAGGCGCGCATCGCGAAACGCGTAATGCGCCTTGGCCAGCTGTGCCGGTGGCGTGCTGCGCACCTGGGTGCAGAGTTTCTTGTCGGCATCGCCGATGAAGCCGTCGTACAGCGCCGCATCGGCATCCACGACCGTCGCCGGGCGCTCGCGTGCGAACACGCGGCGGATTTTTTCGGCAATGGCAGGAGCGTGCGCTCGCAGCACCTCGACGCGTTGCAGGATCGTGACCGGGTCGATGCGCAGCCGGGTGAAATCGATCTCGCGCAAATGTGCCCAACGCACCAGTGCCGGACATTTGTTGGCATGTACTTCTTTCAGCGGAATCCTGGTCGTGCCCTCGGGCAGGTCGGCCTGGCGGATGTACAGGCGTTCGGCAATCGCGTCGGCATCCAGGGCCAGCAGGGCATCGGGTTCGCTGTCCAGGTCGAACACGATGGTGCGCGAGGGAATCGAGGGATGCTGCGCCAATGGCAGCACCGGTGCGGCGCACAGGCGGCTGGCCGGGTAGCGTTGCGAGACATGCAGCAGCGGCTCCATCGCCAACGGGTCCAGCATCGCGGCCGCGAAGCGCTTGTCGCGCAGGCGCAGGGCGTAGTCCCACAATTTCGGCTGGTGTTGGCGGAACAGCCGCGCCAACCCGATCAGGGCGCGCACGTCGCTCAAGGCCTCATGCGCCATGCCTTCGCGCAGGCCATTGTCTTCGGCCAGATGCTCGAGCTTGAAGCTGGTGCCTTTGCCGTCCTCGCGCTGCCGCCAGACAATGCCTGCGGGTCGCAGCGCGTGCATCAGGCGCAGGGCATCCAGCAGATCCCAGCGCGAATTGCCATTGCGCCATTCACGCTCGTAGGGGTCGTGGAAATTGCGGTACAGACCGTAGCGGATGAACTCGTCGTCGAAGCGGATGGAGTTGTAGCCGGCGCAGCAGGTCTCCGGCTGCGCCATTTCCTCGAGAATGGCGGCGAACGCCGCGGCTTCGTTGACACCGTCCTGCAGCGCCGTTTGCGGGCTGATGCCGGTGATCAGGCTGGCCACGGGCGAGGGCAGCAAGTCGTTGGCAGGCTGCACGAACAGGCTGATGGGTTCGCCGATCTGCTGCAACTGCGCGTCGGTGCGGATGGCGGCAAATTGCGCGATGCGCGTACGGCGCGGGTCGGCACCGAAGGTTTCCAGATCGTAGAACAGGAACGACGCAGCCATGCCCGTGTCAGCCCCCCGGGGCGAAGACGATCGGAACGATGGCCTCGCTGGCCACGGCCTGACCATTGCGCGTGGCTGGCTGGAAATGCCAACGCCGCACCGCCTCCAGCGCGGCGCGATCCAGCTCGCGGTTGCCACTGCCTTCGGCGATGCCCGCGGCCGCCACGCTTCCGTCCGCGGCGACTTCCACGCGCACCCGGGCAGTACCGCCCACGCCACGGCGCAGGGCGTCCTGCGGATAACGCGGGGCCGGCGTGCGCTCCGGCACGGCATCGGTGCCGGTGCTGGGTTTGGCTGCCGGCGCCGCCACTGGCGGGGGCGTGGAGGCCACGGGGCGCGGTGCCGCGGCGGGAGCCGGCGGTGGTGCCGGGAGGATCGGGCTGCCGCTGGGCAGGCGCAGGCCGCTGGCAGTGTCCGTGGCCAGATCCGGCGGCAAGGGCGCCGGCAGGGCGGTCTGTTCGGAGGTTGTTGCGGAACCATCCGCCTTGTAGAAATCGTAATGCTGGCGCGATTTTAGCCATACCAGCAAAAACAGAAGCAGGCCTGCGGCAAATGCGGCCAACAGCCATTTCCAGAGCTGCGCAGGAAGCAGTTCGGAGCGGGCGTTCGGTTGCGGGTCGGGTGTGGCCATGCCGCATTCTGGCACGAGCGACCCGTACCGCCGCCACCGGTCGCCGTCTCGGGCGATAATGCGCGTTCACTTTTCAGCAGCCCGCTCCCATGCTTGATCCTGCCCTGCTTCGCGCCAACCCCGCCGATCTTGCCGAGCGCCTGCGCGCCAGCCGCGGCTTCGCACTCGACGTTGCCCGCATCGAAGCGCTGGAAACCAGCCGCAAGCAGATCCAGGTTCGCACGCAGGAGCTGCAGAACCTGCGCAATACCCGCAGCAAGCAGATCGGCATGCTCAAGGCCAAGGGCGAGGATGTCGCGGCGGTGATGGCGGAAGTGGCCGGCTTCGGCGAGGAGCTGAAATCCTCCGAAGTCGAACTGGAGCGCATCCGCGGCGAGATCGAGGCCATCGCCGCCGGCATCCCCAACCTGCCCGATGCCAGCGTGCCGCTGGGCGGCGGCGAGGCCGACAACGTCGAGCAGCATCGCTGGGGCACGCCACGCGCGTTCGACTTCGAAGTGAAGGATCACGTTGAACTCGGCGCGCGCAACGGCTGGCTGGACGGCGAGACCGCGGCCAAGCTGTCCGGCTCGCGCTTCACCGTGCTGCGCGGCCAGCTGGCGCGCCTGCACCGCGCGCTGGCGCAGTTCATGCTGGACTTGCACACCGGCGAACACGGTTACGAAGAGACCAATGTGCCGGTGATCGTCAACGCCGAATCCATGCGCGGCACGGGTCAATTGCCGAAGTTCGAGGAGGACCTGTTCGCAACCCAGCTGGGCGAACACAAGCGCTACCTGATCCCGACCAGCGAAGTGCCGCTGACCAATATCGTCCGCGACGAGATCCTCGACGCCGAGCGCCTGCCGCTGCGGATGACCGCGCATTCGATGTGCTTCCGCTCCGAAGCCGGCAGCGGTGGCCGCGATGTGCGCGGGATGATCCGCCAGCACCAGTTCGAGAAGGTCGAACTGGTCAGCATCGCCAAACCCGACGAATCCGACGCCGAACACCAGCGCATGACCCGCTGCGCCGAAACCGTGTTGGAAAAACTGGGCCTGCCGTACCGCAAGGTGCTGCTGTGCACCGGCGACATGGGCTTTGGCGCCATCAAGACCTATGACCTCGAAGTCTGGCTGCCCTCGCAGGACACCTACCGCGAGATTTCCTCCTGCTCCAACTGCGGCGACTTCCAGGCCCGCCGCATGCAGGCGCGCTGGCGCAATCCGGCCACCGGCAAGCCGGAGCTGGTGCACACGCTCAACGGTTCCGGCGTCGCCGTGGGCCGCGCCCTGATCGCGGTGATGGAGAACTGCCAGAACGCCGACGGCAGCATCGACGTGCCCGAGGTGCTGCGCCCGTACATGGGCGGGGCTGTGCGGATCGGTTGATTGGCATTTCGGTAACGCGAATGGGTGCACAATCCGCGGTGGCACCGGGGCAGTGGCA
Source organism: Lysobacteraceae bacterium (assembly GCA_028868545.1). GTDB lineage: Bacteria > Pseudomonadota > Gammaproteobacteria > Xanthomonadales > Xanthomonadaceae > Thermomonas. Next base: position 36,319 of record JAGWUF010000016.1, read on the forward strand.
TTGCCGGGTGTCCACACAGCGCGACACAGTGCATCCATGCTAAGGAGACCCGCATCATGACCACGTACAAGGTTGGGTATTTCGTCGGCAGCCTCGCCAAGGCCTCGATCAACCGCAAACTGGCGCAGGCGCTGGTCAAGCTGGCGCCGCCGGGACTGAGCATGACCGAGATTCCGATCCGGGATCTGCCGTTGTACAGCTACGATTACGACGCTGACTATCCCCCCGTCGCCCGCGCGTTCAAGCAGGCGATTGCCGACGTCGATGCGGTGCTGTTCGTGACCCCGGAATACAATCGCTCGATTCCCGGCGGCCTGAAGAATGCCATCGACTGGGCCAGCCGGCCCTGGGGCACGAACTCGTTCACCAAGAAACCCTCCGCGATCATCGGCACCTCGCCGGGTGCCATCGGCACGGCGGTGGCCCAGCAAAGCCTGCGCAGCGTGCTGTGCTTCTGCAATTCGCCGCTGATGAACACCACCGAGGCCTATATCCACTTCACGCCGGGTCTGATCACCGACGACGGGCAGGTCACGGTGGAACGAACCGAGGAGTTCCTGCGCAACTACATGGCCGAATTCCACACCTTCGTCGCCCGCGTGGAGCGTGCCTACGCGGAAAATACCTGAGCGCGCAGTTCATGAGATATTGCGGGCAGAAAAAAACCCAACCGGCAAAGGTTGGGTTTTTCGAGTATTGGTGGAGCCAGGGAGGATCGAACTCCCGACCTCGTCATTGCGAACGACGCGCTCTCCCAGCTGAGCTATGGCCCCGAAAGGGTGGGCAAAGTGTAGTGAGTTCGCGTGGGGCAAGCAAGCCTGACGCGCTGCGGGCAAGGCCGGCGTTAAACTAGCGGTTTTCCGCTTCACCGGAGCCCCCCACGTGATCAAGCCACGCACCCCCGCCGGGGTCATGGAGCTGCTGCCGCGCGACCAGATCGCGTTCCAGTGGATGCTGGACACCATCCGCCAGACCTTCGAGCGCTTCGGCTTCCTGCCGGTGGAAACGCCGGTGATGGAGTTGTCGGACGTGCTGCTGACCAAGTCCGGCGGCGAGACCGAGCGGCAGGTGTACTTCGTGCAGTCCACCGGCGCGCTGGAGAAGCAGACCGAGGGGCTGCCGGAGCTGGCGCTGCGTTTCGACCTGACCGTGCCGCTGGCGCGCTACGTGGCCGAGCACGAGCACGACCTCGCGTTCCCGTTCCGGCGCTACCAGATGCAGCGGGTGTACCGCGGCGAGCGCGCCCAGCGCGGGCGCTTCCGCGAGTTCTACCAGTGCGACATCGACGTGATCGGCAAGGACAGCCTGTCGCCGCGCTTCGACGCCGAGATCCCGGCGGTGATCGCGGCGGTGTTCGAGCGACTGGCGATCGGCGAGTTCACCATCCAGTTCAACCACCGCAAGCTGCTGCGGGGTTACTTCGAAGGTCTCGGCATCGAGGGTGAGGCGCAGCTGCTGGTGCTGCGCGAGCTGGACAAGCTGGACAAGCGCGGCGCGGACGCCGTGCGCGAAACGCTGGCGGGCGAGGGCTTCGGGCTTGGCGCGAAGGTCATCGACAAGTTGATGGCGTTCTCGCAGGTGCGCTCGCACGGCCACGCCGACGCGCTGGCCAAGCTCGATGCGCTGGGCACGGGCACGCCGCTGTTCGACGAAGGCCGCGACGAGCTGCGCACCATCCTGGACCAGCTCAAGGCGCTGGGCGTGGCCGAATCGCGCTACGCGCTGAACCTGTCGATCGCGCGCGGGCTGGATTACTACACCGGCATCGTCTACGAGACGACGCTTGATGCCTATCCGCAGATCGGCTCGATCTGCTCCGGCGGGCGTTACGAGAACCTCGCGGGCCACTACACCAAATCGAAGCTGCCGGGCGTGGGCATTTCCATCGGCCTGACCCGGCTGTTTTATCAATTGCAGGATGCCGGACTGGTGGCCACCGCCGACAGCTCGGTGGACGTGCTGGTGGCGTTGCTGGACGATGCCGGGCTGGCGCATGCGCTGGCGCTGTCGCAGCGGCTGCGCGCGGCCGGCCTCAATGTGGAAACCCAGCTGGAGCCGCGCAAGCTGGCGAAACAATTCCAGTACGCCGACAAGGCCGGGATCCGCTTCGTGGTGATGCGCGGCGAGGACGAGGCGGCGCGCGGGGTGGTGACGGTGAAAGACCTGCGCCGCGGCGAACAGTTCGAGGTGGCCGAAGCCGAACTGGCCGCGGCCCTGCTGGTGGAACGCGAACAGCTGCGCAGCGCAGCGGGGACGGCGTGATGAGTGACGTGGTGAAGCTGGATGGCGTGTCGCTGACCCGCGCGCAGCTGGTGCAGGTGGCGCGTGGCGCGCAGGTGGCGCTGGACGAAGATGCGCTGAAGCGGGTGGCCCATGCCGCCGAATTCCTGCTTGCGCAGGTGGCCAAGCAGGAGCCGATCTACGGCATTTCGACCGGCTTCGGCAGCAATGCCGACAAGCTGCTGGGCAGCCACCGCCTGCGCGACGAACTGCCGGGCGCGGCCAAGTCCGGGCAGCCGCCGCATATCGAACTGCAGCGCAATCTCATCGTCACCCACGCGGTCTGCGTAGGCGAGCCGTTCGCGCCGGAGGTGGTGCGGGCGATGCTGTGCATCCGCATCAACACCCTGCTGCGCGGCCATTCCGGCATCCGCGTGCAGACGCTGCAGGCGCTGGCGGCGCTGCTCAACGCCGGCATCGTGCCGGTGGTGCCGCAGCTGGGTTCGGTGGGGGCGTCGGGCGATCTGGCACCGCTGTCGCATCTGGCCATCGTGCTGCTGGGCGGCGGCGAAGCCTTCGTCGACGGCCTGCGCATGCCCGGTGCCGACGCGCTGGCGCGCAAGGGCCTGCAGCCGGTCGAGCTGTCCTACAAGGAAGGCCTGGCACTGAACAACGGCACCGCGCAGATGCTGGCCACTGGCGTGCTGGCGGTGCAGCTGCTGGAAGACCTGCTGGATACCGCCGACCTGGCCGCGGCAATGACGATTGACGCATTTGCCGGTCGCCTCGGTGCGTTCGCGCCGGAAGTGCACGCGCTGCGCCCGCATCCGGGCCAGGTGCAGACCGCCGCCAATTTGCTGCGCCTGCTGGATGGTTCGACCCTGTCCGATATCGCCTACCACCTGGTGCCGAAGTTCCGCCAATGGCAGCCGGGCAGCTGGGACAGCCCGTCGCTGCAGGCGCTGGGCTTCGACATCGGCTGGGACTGGGTGGGCTTCGCCCAGCGCCATGGCCGCGAGAAGTTCTACCAGCGCTTCCTGCCGTTCCGTGGTGGCAAGAAGCACCAGCCGCAGGACAGCTATTCGCTGCGCTGCATCCCGCAGGTGCACGGCGCGGTGCGCGACGCGCTGGAGCAGGCCAAGCGGGTGCTGGAAGTCGAGCTCAATGCGGTGACCGACAACCCGCTGGTGTTCCCCGACAAGATCAATGCCGCGCATGTGGAGGAGCAGGTGATTTCCGCCGGCCACTTCCACGGCATGCCGCTGGCGCTGGCGATGAGCTACCTGAAGGCGGCGATTCCGGTGCTGGCCTCGATCAGCGAGCGCCGCCTCAACAAGCTGGTCGACCCGGCCACCAACGACGGTCTGCCGCCGTTCCTGATCGGCAACGAGGACGGCACCGAGTCCGGCCACATGATCGTGCAGTACACGGCGGCGGCCATCGTCAACGATCTGGCCAGCCGCGCGATGCCGTCCTCGGTGTATTCCATCCCGACTTCGGCCAATGCCGAGGATCATGTCTCGATGGGTGCCAACGAAGCGCGCCACGTGCTGGCGATGACGCAGGACCTGGGCAAGGTGCTGGGTCTGGAGCTGTTCACCGCCGCGCAGGCGCTGGACCTGCGCCGCGACATGATCAACGCCGCCCGCGAACTGGCCCGCCGCAGCGATGCCGCCGGCTTTGCCGCCAAGGTCGGCGGCGGCCCGCTGCCCGATGCCGCCGAGCGCGCCGGCTTCCTCGATGAGGTCGATGCACTGCGCGAGCAACTTGCGCGTTCCGACGAATACCAGCCGGGCAGGGCAGTCGCCACCGCCCACGCCGCCATCCGCGCCCGCATTCCCTATCTGGACCGCGACCGCGCGCTGGATGGCGAAGTGGCCGCCGCGGTGGCGATGGTGGCCGACGGCAGCATCCTGGCGGCGGTGCGCGCGGGCTGAGGGCTGCGCGCTCGCATTCGTATCGCATGGGCACCCTTCGGGGTGCCCATTTTGTTTGCATGAAGGAACAGAGGGCAGGGGCGGCGTGGGTAGTAGTGCCAACGGCAAGCGTGTATTTTCTTTAATGTAGTAGCGCATTAGTACATTAATGGGTTAATCTGTTGCCGCACAGAGCCAGCCGTCGCCCCCTGAGACCCCGATGAAACAACGCCCCGAACCCCTGATGCCCTACGACGCAGCCGTCGCGATCGACGCACTTGCCCATGTGTTGTCGAAGCTCGATGACGCCGAAGAGGTGCGCGCTTTTCTCGATGACCTGTGCACCCCGGCGGAACTGGAGGCGATGGGCGATCGCTGGCGGGTGGTGCCGCAGCTATTGCAGGGCGTGCCGTATCGCGAAATCCACGAGCGCACCAAGGTCAGCGTGACCACCATCGGCCGGGTGGCGCGCTGTCTCGAGCGCGGTGCCGGCGGCTACCAGATCGCCGCCAGCCGGCTGGGCCTGGCCAACACTTCTTCCTGAGTCCACGTGATGACTACCGCAACGACAAGCGCCGGGCGCGACCGCCTGCGCATCGCCATCCAGAAAAATGGCCGCCTCAGCGAGCCGGCACGCGCATTGCTCGCGTCCGCGGGTCTGAGCTGGCGCGAAAGCCGCGACAAGCTGTTCTGCTACGGCGAATCCTTGCCGGTGGACCTGCTGCTGGTGCGCGACGACGACATTCCCGGCCTGATCGCCGATGGTGTCTGCGATCTTGGCGTGGTCGGCCGCAACGTGCTGCTGGAGCAGGCCGGCGAGCGCGCCGAGGCCGGCAAGCCGGCGGTGTTCCGCGAATGGCGCGCGCTGGGCTTCGGCGGCTGCCGCCTGTCGATCGCCGTACCGGAAGGCTGGGACTGGCAGGGGCCGGCGCAGCTTGCCGGCAAGCGCATCGCCACCACCTATCCCAACCAGCTGCGCGCTTGGCTGCGCGTGCAGGGCGTGGAGGCCGAGATCGTGGTGCTCAACGGCTCGGTGGAAATCGCGCCGCGGCTGGGCCAGGCCGATGCCATCTGCGATCTGGTCTCCAGCGGCGCCACGCTGGCCGCCAACCAGCTCAAGCCGGTGCTCGACATCCTGCGCAGCGAAGCGGTGCTGGCCGGGCCGGTGGCGCCGTTCGGCGATGTCCGCGCCGAGCTGGCCGACCTGCTGCTGCGGCGCATGGACGGCGTGCTGCGCATCCGCGACAGCAAGCTGCTGCTGTTCCAGAGCCCGCGTGAGGCGTTGCCGCAGGTGCTGCAGCTGCTGCCCGACGCCGAGCCGCCGACCATGTGCGCGGTGGATGGCAGCGAGACGCTGGCGTTGCAGGCGCTCTGCCACGGCGCGATGACCTGGCAGCGGCTGGAAGACCTCAAGCGCGCCGGCGCGCGCGGACTGATGGTGTTGCCGGTGGAGCGGATGCTGGCATGAAGCGGATCGACTGGAACGCGCTGGGCGCGGAGGAGCGCGCCGCGGTGCTGCGGCGTCCGGCGCAGGCAGTGTCGGACACGCTGCGCGAGGGGGTGCGGGCGATCTTCGATGCGGTGACCGCGCGCGGCGACGGCGCGCTGCGCGATTACACCGTGCAGTTCGACGGCGTCTCTTGCGAGGATTTCGAAGTCGGCGTCGAGGAGTTCGAAGCTGCCGCCGGGCAGGTGCCGGCGAACGTGCAGACCGCGATTCACGAAGCGGCAGCGCGGATAGAAGCCTTCCACAGCGCCGGTATCGCCCAGTCTTACCAAGTGGAAACCGCGCCCGGCCTGCTGTGCCGGCGCGTGCAGCGCCCGATCCATCGTGTCGGCCTGTACGTGCCGGCGGGCAGCGCGCCGCTGCCGTCGACCGCGCTGATGCTGTGCATCCCGGCGCGGCTGGCCGGCTGCGCCGAGATCATCCTGTGCACCCCGCCGCGCGCGGACGGCAGCGCCGATCCCGCGGTGCTGCTGGCGGCGCGGCAGGCACCCGGCCTGCGTGTGTTCAAGCTCGGCGGCGCACAGGCGATCGCGGCGATGGCGCTGGGCACGGACAGCGTGCCGCGCTGCGACAAGCTGTTCGGCCCCGGCAACGCATGGGTGGACGAGGCCAAGCGCCAGGCAGCGCAGCTGTCGGGCGGGTTGGCCATCGACATGCCGGCCGGGCCGTCCGAGGTGCTGGTGATCGCCGATGCCGGCGCCAACGCCGCCTTCGTCGCCGCCGACCTGCTGTCGCAGGCCGAGCATGGCCCGGATTCGCAGGTGCTGCTGCTGACCGACAGTTCGACGCTGCTGGACAAGGTGGCGGCGGAGGTCGATGCGCAACTGGCGCGGCTGCCGCGCGCCGACATCGCCCGGCGTGCGCTGGAAGCCTCGCGGCTGGTGCTGGTGCGCGACATCGAACAGGCCATCGCCATCAGCGACACCTACGCGCCGGAACACCTGATCCTTGCACTGCGCGAGCCGCGTGCATGGCTTGCGCACGTCCACAACGCCGGCAGCATCTTCCTCGGCGACTGGACCCCGGAAGCCTTGGGCGATTACTGCAGCGGCAGCAACCACGTGCTGCCCACCGGCGGCGCCGCGCGCGCGTGGAGCGGGCTGTCGGTGGCCAGTTTCCAGAAAGCCATCACGGTGCAGGAAGCCAGCCGCGCCGGGATCGCCAATGCCGGTCCCTGCGCTGCCACGCTGGCGCACGCGGAAGGCTTGCAGGCGCACGCGCACGCGGTCGAACTGCGGCTGGAGCAGGCCGCATGAGCGCGACCGTGAATGCCTTGCTGCGCGAAGATCTGCGCGATTTCGGCGGCTACAAATCCGCGCGCAGCGAAGCGCTGTCAGGTTCGATCTGGCTGAATGCCAACGAATCCGCATGGGCCAATCCCGGCGATGCCGACGGCCGTCTGCGCCGCTACCCGCAGCCGCAGCCGGAAGTGCTGTGCGCGCGGCTGGCGGCGCTGTATGGCGTTGCCCCGGCGCAGTTGCTGGTCGGACGCGGCAGCGACGAGGGCATCGACCTGCTGCTGCGCGCGTTCTGCATGCCGGGCCGCGGCGCGATCGTCATTGCGCCGCCGGTGTTCGGGATGTATGCGGTGTGCGCGCGCCTGCACGGCGCAAGAATCATCGACGTGCCGCTGCGCGACGGCGAGGCCGGGCTGCGCGCGAACCTGCCGGCGATGGGCGATGCCGCGCTGGACGGCAACGCCTCGCTGCTGTTCCTGTGCTCGCCGGGCAATCCGTCCGGCGAGCTGCTGGAACTGGACGCCATCGCGCAACTGGCGCAGCGGCTGCGCGGGCGCTGCCTGATCATCGTGGATGAGGCCTATCTCGAATATGCCGATGCGGCTTCTGCGATCTCGCTGCTTGCCGATCACGACAACATCGCCGTGCTGCGCACGCTGTCGAAGGCGCATGCGCTGGCCGCCGCGCGGGTGGGCTGCGTGCTCGGCAACCCGCAGCTGATCGCGGCGCTGCGCCGCGTGCAGGCGCCATATCCGCTACCGCAGCCGGTGGTCGATGCCGCGCTGGCAGCGTTGACGCCGCGGGCGCTGGTGCTGACCCGCAGCCGCATGGAGGCAGTGCACGAAGCGCGTGCGCGGCTGCTGGACGGCCTGCGGGCGCTGCCCGGCGTGCGCCGCGTTTATCCCAGTGCCGGCAATTTCCTGCTGGCGCGTTTCACTGATGCCGATGCCGCCTTCGCTGCGCTGCTTGCGGCCGGCGTGGTGGTGCGCGACATGCGTGCGATGGCGCAGCTGGGCGACGCGCTGCGCATCACCGTCGGCAGCATGGAGGAATGCCGGCGCGTGCTGGCCGCGCTGGAAGTGGCGCGCACAGAGGCGGCGGCATGAGCCTGCAGCCGATCCTGTTCGTGGACCGCGACGGCACCCTAATCGAGGAGCCCGCCGATTTCCAGATCGATGCGTTCGAGAAGCTGCGCTTCGTCAAGGGCGTGATTCCCGCGCTGTTGAAGCTGCGCGATGCCGGCTACCAGTTCGTGATCGTCAGCAACCAGGACGGGCTGGGCGGCACGGCGTATCCGCGCGCCGCATTCGACGGCCCGCACGCGCTGATGCTTCAGGTGTTCGAAAGCCAGGGGATCGTGTTCCGCGATGAACTGATCGACTGCAGCCTGCCCGCCGACAACAGCCCGAACCGCAAGCCCGGCCTCGGCATGATGACGGCGTACTTGCAGGATCGCAGCATCGACTGGGCGCGCAGTGCGATGGTCGGCGACCGCCAGACGGACCTCCAGTTCGCCGACAACCTGAAGATCCGCGGCTTCCAGCTTGCCACTGCACAGTTCGGCGGCGACTGGGATTGGGCCGGGATCGCGCATGAACTCGCCGATGCACCGCGTCGCGCGGTGGTGGTGCGCAACACGAAAGAGACGAAAATCCGCGTCGAAGTGAACCTGGATCGCGTCGCCGAACCGCGCATCGAAACCGGGTTGGCCTTCTTCGACCACATGCTGGAGCAGATCGGCAAGCACGGCGGCTTCGACTTGCAGATCCACTGCGACGGCGACCTGCATATCGACGAGCACCACACCGTCGAGGACACCGCGCTGGCGCTGGGGCAGGCACTGCGCGAAGCGCTGGGCGACAAGCGCGGGATCGGCCGCTACGGCTTCACCCTGCCGATGGACGAATGCCTGGCCAGCGCCGCGCTGGATTTTTCCGGGCGGCCGTATTTCGTGTTCGACGGCGCGCTGCGCCGCGAGCGCGTGGGCGACCTGCCCACCGAACTGGTGCCGCATTTCTTCCGTTCGCTCTGCGATGCGGCGGGCCTGAATCTCAATCTGAAGGTGGAAGGCGAGAACGACCATCACCAGATCGAAGCCTGCTTCAAGGCCTTGGCGCGGGCGCTGCGGCAGGCCATCCGTCGCGAAGGTGCAGAGCTGCCTTCAACCAAGGGCGTGCTGTGAGCACGAGTGCGGCCATTGTCGTGATCGACGCCGGCGGGGCCAATTTCGGCTCCGTTTGCTATGCACTGGAGCGGCTCGGCGCGCGCCCGCGCATCGTGCGCGATGCCGATGGTCTTGCGGCTGCGCCGCGCGTGCTGCTGCCCGGCGTGGGTGCAGCCGGGCCGGCGATGGCGCTGCTGCGCGAGCGCGGGTTCGCCGAGGTGCTGCCGGCGCTGCGGGTGCCGCTGCTGGGCATCTGCCTGGGCATGCAGCTGCTGTTCGAGTCTTCCGAGGAAGGCGGCGTGGACTGCCTTGGCCTGCTGCCGGGGCGGGTGCGAAAACTCGTCGGTGGGCCTGGCCTGCGGGTGCCGCACATGGGCTGGAACACGCTCGAACACGTCGCTGCATCGCCGCTTCTCGACGGCATCGGCCGCGATGCGCGCGCCTATTTCGTGCATGGCTATGCGGCTCCCGTCACCGCCGACTGCATTGCCGCGTGCACGCACGGCGAGCGCTTCGCCGCGGTGGTGGCGCGTGGACGCGTGGCCGGCGCGCAGTTCCACCCCGAACGCTCGTCCGCCACCGGCGCTAGGTTGCTGGCCAATTTCCTGCAATGGAACCCGACATGAGCTTCACCGTCTATCCCGCCATCGACGTGCGCGACGGCCGCGTGGTGCGGCTGCGGCAGGGCGACTACGCCGACGAGACGCACTACGGCGACGATCCGCTGGCGTTTGCCGTGCGTTACGCGGAAGCCGGCACAGCGTGGTTGCATCTGGTCGATCTGGATGCGGCGAAAGCCGGTGGCTACACCCTGCTGCCGCTGCTGCGCGACATCGTTGCGCGCACCGGCTTGCGGGTGCAGACCGGCGGCGGGGTGCGCTCGCGCGCGGATCTGGCGGCGCTGCTGGATGCCGGCGCGGCGCGGGTGGTGATCGGCTCGCTGGCGGTGCGCGCGCCCGCTGCCGTGGCGGAGTGGCTGGCGGATTTCGGCGGCGAGCGCATCACCATCGCGCTGGATGCGCGGCAGGATGAAGCCGGCGCGTGGCGGCTGCCGGTGCACGGCTGGACGCAGCTCGCCGACGAGACGCTCGAAGACGTGCTGGCGCGCTACGCCGATGTCGGCCTCATCCATTTGCTGTGCACCGACATCGCCCGTGACGGCATGCTGGCCGGGCCGAACCTGGATCTTTATCGCCGCCTGTGCCAGCGCCATCCCGACCTGCAGGTGCAGGCCAGCGGCGGCGTGCGCGACGTGGCCGACGTTGCCGCCGCGCGCGCGGCCGGTTGCGCCGGCGCGGTGCTGGGCAAGGCGCTGCTGGAAGGCCGCGTTGATCTGCGCGAGGCGCTGGCATGCTGAGCCGCCGCATCATTCCGTGCCTGGACGTGCGCGACGGCCGCGTGGTCAAGGGCGTGCGCTTCCGCGACCACGTCGATATGGGCGATATCGTCGAGCTGGCGCTGCGCTATCGCGACGCCGGCGCCGACGAACTGGTGTTCTACGATATCGCCGCCAGTCCCGAAGGACGCAGCGTGGCGCGCGACTGGGTGGAACGGGTGGCGCGGCTGATCGACATCCCGTTCTGCGTGGCCGGCGGCATCCGCAGCGTCGAGGATGCGCGCGCGGTGCTGCGCGCCGGCGCCGACAAGATTTCCATCAACACCCCGGCGCTGGAACGGTCGGCGCTGATTGCCGAACTGGCCGATGCTTTCGGCGTGCAGTGCGTGGTGGTCGGCGTCGATTCGGTGCGCGAGGCCGATGGGCAATGGCGGGTGCGCAGCCACACCGGCAGCCCGGATGCGATGCGCGCACCCGGCCGGCGCACACTGGACTGGATCATCGAGGCGCAGCGGCTGGGTGCCGGCGAGATCGTCCTGAACTGCATGGGCAGCGACGGCGTGCGCGCTGGCTACGACATCGAGCAATTGCGGGCAGCACGCGCCATTTGCGATGTGCCGCTGGTGGCATCGGGCGGCGCCGGTGCGATGTCGCACTTCGCCGACGCCTTCATCGAAGCCGACGTGGACGCCGGGCTGGCGGCCAGCGTGTTCCATTCCGGCGCGATCGCGATCCCGGAACTCAAGCAATACCTGCACGGGCAGGGCATCGAGGTGCGGC
>JAGWUF010000070.1 GCA_028868545.1 Lysobacteraceae bacterium
CGCGCACGACGCGGCCATGACGAGTGGTTACAGCCGGGCTTGCAGCGCCAGCAACTCGCGGTCGCGGCCGAGGGTCGCCGCCGCCACCAGCACGTCGTCGCGGTAGTAGCGGGCCAGACAGTCGTTGGCGGCGGGGTCGCCGTCCACTTCCAGCCGGTTCCAGCCGCTGCCATGACCGAGATAGCGCAGGTCGTTGCCGTAGTGGTGGGTCCAGAAAAACGGCGGGTCGGTGAACGCGCGGTCGTCGCCCAGCAGGTTGTCGGCCACGCACTGGCCCTGCCGCTGCGCATGCACCCAGTGCTCCACCCGCGCCATCCCGCCGGCGTGCGGATAGCGGGCCACGTCGCCAGCGGCATAGACCCCGGCGACCGCGGTGCGCAGGCGGTCATCGACCACGATGCCGTTCTGGATCCGCAGCCCGGCGTCATCGGCCAGCTGGATGCGCGGGCGCACGCCGATGCCCACCAGCAGCGCATCCACCGTCAGCGTGTCGCCATTGGCCAGGCGCAGGTCGTGGCCATCGAAATGCTCGGCCTGGGTCTGCAGGTGGAACTGCACGTCGTGGCGTTGATGCAGGTCCAGTAGGTGCTGCGCCAGCTGCGTGCCCAAGATGCGTTCCAGCGGCAGCGCTTCCGGGGTCACCACGTGCACCGCCAGCCCGCGCGCGCGCAGCGCGGAGGCGGCTTCCATGCCGATGAAGCCGGAGCCGATCACCGCGATGGCGTGGGCATCGGCGACGCCGCGGATCAATGCGTCGGCATCGGCCAGCGTGCGCAGGGTGAATACGTTGGGCAGGTCGAAACGCGGCAGCGGGATGCGGCTGGCCTCGGCGCCAGTGGCCAGCAGCAGCGCGTCGTAATGATGGATGTCGCCGTTGCGGGTGGTGACACGCCGCGCACGGATGTCCAGGCCGACCGCTTCGCTGCCCAGGTGCAGGTCGATGGCCTGTTCGACATAGAACGCCGGTGGCTGCAGCGGCATCCACTCGGCCGGTGCGCTGCCGGCCAGGTAATCCTTGGACAGATTGGGACGATCCACCGGCGGGGCGCTGTCGGCGCTGAGCATCGTGATGCTGCCGGCAAACCCGCGTTCGCGCAGACGCTGGGCGCAGGCAAAACCGGCCGCGCCGCCACCGACGATCAGCACCCGTCGCTGCGTCTGCGCGCCGGAGTCGGCAACGACCGCGGTTGCCGTGGCTGCCTGTTCGCCGGTCACGTATGCACGGCCTTCGCGCACCTCCACGTTCCAGCAGGACAAGGGCGCGAACGCCGGTGCCTTCACCGCCTTGCCGCTGCGCAGGCTGAAGCAGGCGTGGTGCCAGGGGCAGCGGATTTCATCGCCCATCCGCAACCCTTCGGCCAGCGGCCCGCCGTAATGGGTGCAGCTGGCGGACACCGCGTGCGGTTGGCCGTCCACCAGCGCCAGCAGCACCGGCGTGTCGCCAACGTGCCCCAGCAACACGCCGTCGGCGGGGATCGAAGCCAGCGCCACGCCGCCGCCGAAGTCCGGACCGGAAAGCCCTGCTGCCTGTGCCATCACGCGTGCTCCGTTGAACCGACGAAAGAAGAATGCCCTCTGCATGGATGCACGCGGCGTGAAGAGGTTCCCGGGAACCTTTTTCGCGCTGCTGCATCTGCCGAAGCAAGACCCCTTGAAAGGTGCCGCCATGTTGAACCCGCTTGCCGCCGTACCATCGGTTGCCGATCACCAGGACACGGAAGCCGGCGTGTCCCGCCCCAGCCGCGCCGAAGCCGAAGCCGCGGTGCGCACGCTGATCCGCTGGGCCGGCGACGACCCGGCACGTGCCGGCCTGCACGACACACCCGCTCGGGTGGTGCGCGCCTACGAGGAATGGTTCGGCGGCTATGCCAAGGATCCGGCGAAGATCCTCGACCGCCGCTTCGAGCGCTCCGGCTACGACGACATCGTGCTGCTGCGCGACATTCCGCTGCATTCCACCTGCGAACACCACATGGCGCCGATCACCGGTGTCGTCCACGTTGCCTATCTGCCCGGCGAGAGCGTGGTCGGCCTGTCCAAGCTGGCGCGACTGGTGGATGCCTACGCGCGCCGGCTGCAGATCCAGGAGCGGCTGACGGTGGAGATTGCGGATGCCCTGCAACGCGAGTTGAAACCGCGTGGGGTGGCGGTGGCGATTCGCGCCAGCCACGGCTGCATGACCACCCGCGGCGTGCACGTGCACGGCAGCGCGATGGTGACGCGGCGGCTGCTGGGCGCGTTCGAACACGAGCCGTGGCGCAGCGATATCCTCGCTTCGCTGTCGGCATGATGGAGGGAACGCCATGAGAACGACTGCGGCAAACGCCGCGCGCGACTACGCCGCACTCGACGATCACGCACTGGTGGCCTGCGTCCTTGCCGGCGAGCGCGAAGCGTTCCGGCAGATCATCCAGCGCTGCAACCAGCGCATGTTCCGGGTGGTGCGCGGGGTCATCCGCAACGACGCCGAAGCCGAGGACGTGGTGCAGGAAGCCTATGTGCACGGCTACGAAAAGCTGGCCAGCTTCCGCGGCGAAGCCTCGTTGGCCACGTGGCTGACCCGCATCGCCCTCAATGAAGCCTATGGTCGCCTGCGGCGGAGGCACGACAGCGTGGACATCGACGATATCGACATGGCCGCGCCGGTGGCGGCACAAGTGATCGCATTTCCCGGCCATGTGCTGGGCGACGACCCCGCCGAGGAGGCGGCGCGCGCGCAATTGCGGCGGCTGCTGGAACAGGCGGTGGACGCGCTGCCGGAAGCGTTCCGGCTGGTGTACGTGCTGCGCGACGTCGAGGGCTGCTCGGTGGAGGAAACCGCAAGCGCGCTGGAGATCCGCCAGGAAACCGTGAAAACCCGCCTGCACCGCGCCCGTCGCCAGCTGCGTGAGGCGCTGGCCAGCCGCGTATCGGCAGCGCAGGTGGAAGCGTTCCAGTTCATGGGCGCGCGCTGCGCGCGCATGACCGAGGTGGTGATGGTGCGGATCGCCGCGCTGTCCGACACGCAAGCCTGATGTCTCTGTTCATCAACCAAGAAGGGGGTGTGGAATGTTGCTGTATGCCTTGATCGTGTTCCTGGTGGGCGCCTGTGGCGGCCTGGTGCTGGCCTCGTACGTGCTGCGCGGGAAGCTGGCGCCGTGGGCGGTGTCGCTGCTGCACGCGCTGCTGGGCGCCACCGGGCTGGTATTGCTGGGGGCGGCCATCCTGACCGGCGATAACGTCGGCAGTTTGCCGGTGGTGGCGCTGTGCGTGTTCCTGGTGGCCGCCCTGCTCGGCTTCTACCTGGCGTCGATCCACTACGGCAAGCGGGTGGCGCTCAAACGGGTGGTGTTGACCCATGCCGGCTTCGCGGTGACCGGGGCGGTGCTGCTGATCGCGGCAGTGGTGATGCAATGAGCCACCCCGTCCATCCCGCCGTGGTGCATTTCCCGGTGGCGTGCTGGACGCTGGCCACGCTGGTGGATGGCGTCGGCCTGTTCTGGGCGCCGCCATGGCTGTGGCAGTTGGCATTCGCGCTGACCGTGCTGGGCTGCGTGTTCGGCTTGCTGGCGGCGGCGGCCGGGTTTTGGGAGTTGCTCAAACTGCCGGCCGATCACCCGGCCGGCGGCACCGCCAATGCGCACATGGGCTTGGCGCTGACCAGCTGGTGCCTGTATGCCGGCAGCGTGTTCCTGCGCCTGCACGACCGGCAGCCGGTGCCGCCCGACACCTTGGCGCTGGCGCTCGGTGGCGCGGGTTTGCTGGTGCTGCTGGCCACCGGCTGGCTGGGCGGCAGGCTGGTGTACGGCTACGGCGTGGGGGTCACATCGCGCGAGGCGTAGCGCCCGGCGCAATCATTTGCAGTCTGCGTCGCGGCGCAGTTTGTCCAGCCAGCCGGTCTGCTGCGCGCAGCGGATTTTGCGTTCTTCTTCACGTTGCGCGGCGGCTTTGTTTTCGGCCGCAGTGCGTGCTTGCGCCACACGTTGCGCCTGCAAGGCCGCGAGCTTGGCCTTGATCTGCGGCAGCAGCGCCTGCGTGGCACGTTCGCCCTCCAGGATGGCACGGTTCTTCTGCGCAAAATCGGTGGCGCCAATGTCATTCACATTGGGGCGAATCACCACGTCGGCGCGCGCCAGCTCGGCCGAGCCCAGCTTCTGGCCCATGATCGCGATGCTGCGGTTGACGTTGCCGAGCATGCTGGACGGATCGGCCGCGCCGCTGGCCTTGCTGCTGATGTCCACCGCCACCACGAAGTCGGCGCCCAGCTCGCGCGCGGCGTCCACCGGCACCGGGCTGACCACGCCGCCATCCACGAAGTGGTGCTTGCCGATGGCGACCGCCTCGAACACGCCGGGGATCGAGCTGGACGCGCGCACCGCCTGGCCCACGTTGCCGCGCACGAACACCGTGCGCTGGCCGTCCTCCAGCCGGGTCGCCACCGCCGCGAAGGGCTTCTTCAGCTGTTCGAACTTGCGCTCGCGCAGCTGGCTGTTGACGTAATCCTCCAGCTTCTGGCCCTTCACCACGCCGCCGGAAAACAGGCTGACGTCACGGATGCTGGCTTCGTCCAGCGCCACCGCTTTCTGTTGCAGGGCATAGGCATCCATGCCGCTGGCGTACAGCGCGCCGACCACGCTGCCGGCGCTGGTGCCGGCCACCACCACCGGCTGGATGCCGTTGGCTTCCAGCATCTTGATCACGCCGATATGGGCAAAGCCCTTGGCCGCACCGCCGCCCAATGCCAGGCCGATCCTGATCGGGGCCACCGGCACGGCGGGTGTCCGGGCAGGCGTGATGACCGGGCGCGGTGTGCTGGCACAGCCTGCCAGCAGGGCAGCCAGGAGAGTCAACGTGAAAATGCGCATGGCACTAGCCTACCGTGCGCAAGCACAACCGAAGCCCAACCCGGGCTCAATGCGGGTGGGTGTCGTGCCCGTCCGGGCGGCGAAACGGCAGCACCTTGCCGCGGTCGTCCGCATCCGGCGGGCGCTGCCACAACACCGGCACATCGTCGGGCACGCGGGTTTCGTAGGTTTCAAAACCCGCCTCGGTGCGCGCTTGCGCCTGTGCTTCCTCGATTTCCCAACTGTATTGCGCGCGGGCCGGCTGCGGGTCGCTGCGACGGAACAGGAACGCGGCCAGCACGCCCGCCAGCGCGCCACCCAGGTGCGACTGCCACGACACCCCCGCCTCGTGCGGCAGGATCGTCATCAGCATTCCGCCAAAAAACAGGAACGCGATCATGCCGGCAGCAATCGCCGCGCGGTCGCGCCGCAGCAAGCCCAGCACCAGCAACAGGAACATCAGCCCGTGGGTGACCCCGCTGGCACCCAGATGATGCGAATCCGGCTCGCCCAGCAACCACGCACCCAGCCCCGAGCCCAGCCACAACAACGGCAATGCACGCAGCGTCGCCCTCGGATAGGTGGTGCCAGCGAGGGTGCCCAGCAGCAGCAGGCCGGTGCTGTTGGCCAGCAGGTGCTCTACCGAGCCATGCAGCAGCGGCGCGGTGAGCAGGCCCAGCAGGCCCGGCAGGCTGTGCGGGGTCACCGTCAGGAACGCCCAGTTGAACCACTGCTGGGCAGCGAAACACAGCCACAGCAACAGCACGAAGCCGACACTGGCGCGCAACGCACGGCGCACCCGCAAGCGGTCGGCCTGGCGCTGCGCGTCGCGGGAGGCAGGAGAGATCATGGCTTCGATGTGGGCCTGCGCCGTGGCGGCTTCAAGGGGGCGGCAACATGTGCCCCGGTTTCTGGCGCAGCAAGCTCAGTGCGATCGTGGCACCGATGATCACCGCCACCGCGCCCAGCGACAGCAGGATCGGGATCTTGTACACGTCGATCAGCAGCATCTTCGCGCCGATGAACACCAGCACCAGCGCGAGGCCATAGGGCAGCAGGTGGAAGCGGTCGGCCATGCCCTGCAGCAGGAAGAACATCGCGCGCAAGCCCAGCACCGCGAACACGTTGGAAGTCAGCACGATGAACGGGTCGGTGGTGATGGCGAAGATCGCCGGGATCGAATCCACCGCGAAGATCACGTCGGTGATGCCGAGCATCACGATGACGATGAACAGCGGGGTGAACTTGCGGTTGCTGCCGCGGCCAACCCACAGCGCGCTGCCGTGGTAGCGGCGCAGGAACGGCACGTGCGCGGTCAGCCAGCGCAGGACGGGGTTGCCGTCCAGACTGGGTTCCTGCCCGCTGGCGCGCCACATCTTCACTCCGGTGAACAGCAGGAAGGCGCCGAAGACGTAAAGAATCCAGTGGAATTGCTGCAGCAGCAGCGCGCCGGCGAAGATCAGGATCGCGCGCAACACGATCGCGCCGATGATGCCGATGATCAGTGCGCGTTGGCGCTGCATCTCCGGCACCGCGAAGTAGCCGAACAGCATCAGGAACACGAAGATGTTGTCGACCGCCAGCGCCTTCTCGACCAGGTAGCCGGTCAGGAATTCCATGCCGATGTCGTTGCCCGCTTCGGCCCCGAAACGCTGCCCGGTGTACCACCACAACCAGCCGTTGAAGGCCAGCGCCAGGGTGACCCAGCCGACGCTCCACCATGCCGCCTCCTTGAAGCTGACCTTGTGCGCGCCGCCGTGGCGCATCAACACCAGATCTGCCGCCAGCGCGGCCAGAACCACGCCGGCAAAGACCAGCCAGAGGAAAGGGGTGCCAATCGTTTGCATGTCAACTCCGCCATGCGAGTGACGGACGTGTCCATGCGGGATGCAAGGAAGAGGCACGCTTCGCCATTCGGCGAAGGTCTCACTCACAGGCCGCTGGCCTGCCACGGCGCCGGGGCTGTGCTGTTGCCAGCAGGCCCGTCATGACGACCACCGTACGCGGAGTTACTCCCCTTCTTGGGCGACAATACATCACCCCTGCGACCGAAACATGAATATCGCCATGTCCGAGCCCCTGCCCCAAGTCCACCTCAAGAACGCCTGGAACTCCACCCACCCGTGGATTTTCCAGCGCCTGGTCGAAAAGCCCGCGCAGCGGCCCAAGCCCGGCAGTATCGTGGATGTGGTCGGGGTGGACGGCACCTGGATCGGTCGCGGCTTCTACAATGGCCATTCGCGGATCGCCCTGCGCATGCTGGAGCGCGACCCCGACGTGGCGGTGGATGCCGACTGGTTCGTGCGCAAGATCGGTGAAGCCATCCAGCTGCGCCGCGAGATCCTCAAGCTCGACGATGTGTCCAACGCCTGGCGCGTGGTGCACAGCGAGGGCGACGGCATCAGCGGGCTGGTGGTGGACCGCTACGACGACCTGCTGGTGGTCGAGTTCTTCAGCGCCGGCGCCTGGCGGCATCGCAGCATCATCTTCGATGCACTGCGCGAACACTTCCCCGGCTGCCGTTTCCACAGCTTCGCCGACGAGCACGTGCAGAAGCAGGAAAGCTTCGACTACAAGGACACCCAGGGCACCGAGCCGGCCATCGTCACCGAGCACGGTATTCGTTTCCGCGCCGATCCGGCCGGCGCGCACAAGACCGGCTTCTTCGCCGACCAGCGCGAGAACCGCCAGTGGCTGTCGCAGCAGTGCGAGGGCAAGCGCGTGCTGGATCTGTGCTGCAATACCGGCGGCTTCGGCGTGCATGCGGCGGTGCGCGGTGCCAGTGAAGTGGTGGGCATCGACATCGACCCGGCGGTGATCGAGATCGCCAGGCAGAACGCCTATCTGAACCACGTCAAGCCGCGCTTCGTGCAGGCCGACATCTTCCCGTGGCTGCGCGACGCCGCCGCGGCCGGCGAGCAATTCGACGTGGTCATCCTCGACCCGGCCAAGATGACCCGCGACCGCGAGCAGGTCATCAACGCGCTGAAGAAATACCTCGACATGAACAAGCTGGCGCTGGGCGTGGTCAAGCCGGGCGGGCTGTTCGCCACCTTCAGTTGCACCGGGCTGGTCAGCGAAGACCAGTTCCTCGACATGCTGCGCCGCGCCGCCTTCTATGCCGGCCGCACCGTGCAGGTGCTCAAAGTGGCCGGCGCCGGCCCGGATCATCCGTGGCTGGCGCAGGTGCCGGAATCGCGTTACCTGAAGGCGGTGTTCTGCCGGGTACTGGACTGAGGCGCGCGCCGTGTGCGCACCGGTCCGGACGGGGCAAGCCAGCCTTGCCTCACGCCTCGCCTCGCGCATTCCGCGCAACCCGATTCAGATCCCACCCACACAGACATACTTCAACTCCGTGTAATCGTCGAGGCCGTACTTCGAACCTTCGCGGCCGCTGCCGGATTGCTTGACGCCGCCGAACGGGGCCACCTCGGTGGAGATCAGCCCGGTATTGATGCCGACGATGCCGCATTCCAGCGCCTCGAACATGCGCCAACTGCGGGCCAGATCGCGGGTGTAGACGTAACCGGCCAGGCCGAATTCGGTGGCATTGGCCTGCGCAATCGCGTCGGCCTCGCTGTCGAAGCGAAACAGCGGCGCCACCGGGCCGAAGGTTTCCTCGCGGGCCAGCCGCATGGCGCTGTTGGCCTCCAGCAACACGGTGGGTTGGAAAAAGGTGCCACCCAGCGCATGGCGCGCACCGCCGATGGCAATCCGCGCGCCGTGGGCCAGTGCATCGGCCACATGCGCCTCCACCTTCGCCAGCCCCTTGATGTCGATCAGCGGGCCCTGATCGGTTGCGCCTTGCAGGCCGTCGCCCAGGCGCAGCGCACGTACCGCCTCGACCAGCTTGGCCGCGAAGACGTCGTACACGCCGGCCTGCACGAACAGGCGGTTGGCGCAGACGCAGGTCTGTCCGCTGTTGCGGAACTTGCTGGCGATGGCGCCGGCCACCGCCGCATCGAGATCGGCATCCTCGAACACGATGAAGGGCGCGTTGCCGCCCAGCTCCAGCGACACGCGTTTCATGCCGTCGGCGCACTGCGCCATGAGTTGCTTGCCGACCGCGGTGGAACCGGTGAAGCTGAGTTTGCGCACCTTCGCGTTCGATGTCATTTCCTCGCCGATGACGGCAGCATGCCGGCCGGTGACGATGTTGAGCACGCCCGACGGCAGCCCCGCGCGTTCGCCGATCACCCCCAGCGCCAGTGCCGAAAACGGGGTCTGGATGGCCGGCTTGCAGACCATCGTGCAGCCTGCCGCCAGTGCCGGCGCGAGCTTGCGGCCCAGCATGGCGGAAGGAAAATTCCACGGCGTGATCGCCGCCACCACACCGACCGGTTGGCGCAGGGTGAGGATGCGCATGCCGGCGGCATGGCCGGGGATGGTGTCGCCGTACAGGCGCTTGGCTTCCTCGCCGAACCATTCCAGGTAACTGGCCGAATACGCCACTTCGCCTTGCGCTTCCGCCAGCGGTTTGCCTTGCTCGGCGGTCATCAGCACCGCCAGATCCTGCTGGTGTTGCAGCATCAGATCGTGCATGCGGCGCAGGATCTGCGCGCGCTCCTTCGCGGTCTTTTTCGACCACGCGGGGAAGGCGGCTTGGGCGGCGTCGATGGCCTGGCGGGTTTCAGCCGCACCCATGTCCGGCACCGTGCCCAGCAGCGCGCCGCTGGCGGGATTGCGCACTTCGCAGCAGGCGCGGTTGTCGGCATCGCGCCACTGGCCGTCGATCAGCGCCTGTTGGCGCAGCAGGTCGGGATTGGCAAGCAAGGGCTGGGACATCGAGACCTCCAAGGTTCAGCCGGCGCTGGGCCGGCGCAGGCGGGTTCGCGCGATAATGCGCGTTTGCGGCAGGCGCAGGTTTCAGCGCCCGGCCGCGTATCAGGCAAGAGCCATGCACACGCTGCACATCGACATCACGGGCCACGGCCCGCCACTGGTATTGCTGCATGGCTGGGCCATGCACGGCGGCATTTTTGCACCCTTGGTGGAAGCCTTGCGTGAGCACCACACCTTGCATGTGGTGGACTTGCCCGGCCACGGCCACAGCCGCGATTGCACTGTGTCGCTGCAACCGCAGGCCTGTGCGCGGGCGATCCTGGATGCGGTGCCGGATGCGCCGTGGTGCGGCTGGTCGCTGGGCGGGCTGGTGGCGCAACAGGCCGCGCTGCTGGCACCGCAACGCATTCCGGCGCTGGCGCTGGTGTGCACCACGCCGAAATTCGTGGTGGCCGACGACTGGCCGCATGGCATGGCGCGCACGGTGTTCACCGGCTTCGAGGCCGGTTTGCGCAGCGATTGGCACGCCACCATCGAGCGTTTCATCGCGCTGGAAGCCTTCGGCTCCGACCATATGCGCGAGGAATTGAAACTGCTGCGCGATGCGGTGCTGGCGCGCGGCGAACCTTCGCAACGGGTGCTGGCGGAAGGCTTGCAGGTGCTGGAGCACGGCGATCTGCGCGACGCATTGCCCACGCTGGCGATGCCCAGTTTGTGGCTGGCGGGCCGCCGCGACCGGCTGGTCAATCCGCAGGCGATGCAGGCCGCAGTCGCGCTGGCGCCTGCTGCGCGCTTCGTGCAGATCGAACACGCCGGCCACGCGCCCTTCTTGACCCATGCCGATGCGGTGGCGCAAGCGCTGCTGCACTTTCTTCAGGAGCACGCGGCATGAGTGCGACGCTGTTCGATGCAAAACAAGTCCGCCGCGCGTTCTCGCGTTCGGCACAGACCTACGATGCCGCCGCGCAGTTGCAAAAACTGGCCGAGGCGCGGCTGCTGGAATCGCTGGCGTATCTGGATGACCCCGCGCTGGCCCGCAAGCCGCCACAGCGCATTCTGGATCTGGGTTGCGGTACCGGCAGCGCCAGTCGCGCGCTGCTGAAGCGCTGGCCGAAAGCTGAAGTGCTGGCGATGGATCTAGCCTTGCCGATGTTGCAGCAAACGCGGCAGGCGTCGAAGACGTGGAACCCGTTCACGCCAGTGCCGCAGCCGCTGTGTGCCGATGCGCGCCGAATCCCCTTGGCCGATGGCACGGTGGACGTGCTTTTTTCCAATCTCTGCCTGCAGTGGGTGGAGGATCTGGAAGGCGTGCTCAACAGCTTCCGTCGCGTGCTCAAACCGCAGGGCCTGCTGCTGTTTTCCACCTTCGGCCCGGAAACCTTGTGGGAGCTGCGCGGCGCATTTGCGCAGGCCGACGCTGCGCCGCATGTCAGCCCGTTCGTGGATACCGCCGGCGTGGGCGATGCACTGGTCAATGCCGGCTTTTTCCAGCCGGTGGTGGATCGCGATGAAGAGGTGACGCATTACCCGGCGTTGGCGAATCTGATGCGCGAACTGCGCGACCTGGGCGCCACCAATGCCTTGACGTCGCGCCGGCACAGCCTGACCGGACGCGGCCGCTTCGCGGCTGCCGAACGCGCATACCAGATGCATCGCAGTGACGCCGGCTTGCCGGCCACCTGGGAGGTCATCAGCGCGATGGCGTGGGCACCGGAACCGGGCGCGCCGATCCGCGA
>JAGWUF010000017.1 GCA_028868545.1 Lysobacteraceae bacterium
CCACGCATGAAGTTCATCGAGCGGATCTTGATGCGCGATGCCAGCAGATCATTGGTGGCGGCGCGACCCCAACTGCCGCCTTCCTGGTTGTGGGTGAGCACTTCCAGGTTGTCGGTGAGCGCGCCCATCCACGGCGTCATCTTCTCCTCCTCGGTGCCGGGCAGGAAGCCGATGTCCTCGCCCACGCTGACGGTGGCGCGGGTCATGATGATTTCGCGGTAGCGCTGCTGGTCCATCGTCTGCGCCAGGCCGGCCGCCAGTGCCAGCAGGGTCTTGCCGGTGCCGGCGGTGCCCAGCAGGGTGACGAAATCGATTTCCGGATCCATCAGCGCGTTGAGGGCGAAGTTCTGCTCGCGGTTGCGCGCGGCGATGCCCCAGACCGAGTGCTGGCTGTGGCGGAAATCATCGACGATCTGCAGCGTCACCTTGTCGGCATCCACGTGCGTCACTCTCATTTCCGACTGCTCGTCACCAGGCAGGAACACGAACTGGTTGGGGTGCCAGTCGTCCGCGTTGTTGCGGTTGATTTCGTAATAGGTACGGCCTTTGTCGGTCCAGGATTTCAGCCCGTTGCCATTGCGTTGCCAGAAATCCTCGGGCAGCACCGTGGCGCCGGTGTAGAGCAGACTGAAATCATCCAGTGCGCGGTCGTTTTCATAGTCTTCGCTGACGATGCCGGCAATCGAGGCCTTGATCCGCAGGTTGATGTCCTTCGACACGAACACCACCGGCGCGCCGGGATCCGATTCCTTCAGGACGAGAATCGCGCCGAGGATGTTGTTGTCCGGGATCACCGTGCCGAAGCGCTTGCCGGCATCGAAATCGCGGGTCTGGAAGCGCAACAGGCCGACGCTGTCGGCACCGCGCAGTTGCAGGCCCTGCGGGCGTTGCAGGCGAATGCCCTGGCTGATGTCGGTGCTGCCGTGGGCCTCGATCAATTCATTGAGGAAGCGGCTGACCTGGCGCGCGTTGCGGCTGGCTTCGCTGGTGCCCTTCTTGCCATTGTCCAGCTCTTCCATTACCTGCATCGGCAGGTAGACGTCGTGCTCTTCGAACTTGAACAGCGCGGTCGGGTCGTGCATCAGCACGTTGGTGTCGAGAACGTAGATGCGCTTGCCATGCGTCATGGGGAAATCCTTTTGGTCAGACAGCAGCAGGCCACCGCAACCCGCAGGGCGGGGCAGCGGGATGAAGGGAAGTACGCGTGATCACTGGGCTTGGTGCGCCTTGAGGGCATCGAGCACGGCCTGTGCGTGCCCGGCCACTTTCACCGGTTGCCAGGCCTGGCGGAGGATGCCGGCAGGGTCGATCAGGAAGGTGCTGCGGACGATGCCGAGGAATTCGCGGCCGTAGAGCTTCTTCGGCTGGATCACGCCGAAGGCATCGCACAGCGCGCCGTCGGCATCGCTGACCAGCTCGAACAGGAAGCCCTGTTTCGCGCAGAAATTCCGGTGCGACTTCAGCGAGTCCTTCGATACCCCCAGCACGGTGGCACCGGCGCGCTTGAATTTCGGCAGCAGGGCGTTGAAATCCAGCCCTTCGGTGGTGCAGCCGGGGGTGGAATCCTTCGGGTAGAAATACAACACCAGCCAGTGGCCGGCGAAGGCGGAGAGTGTCGTGATGTTGCCGCCGGACAGGGCCAGCGGCAAGTCGGGGATGCGGTCGCCGGGCTTGATCATCGGCCTCAATACTTCATGGGATCCATGATCGCGTCAAGGTTCAGGTGATCGCAGAATTCGAGGAAATCATCGCGCAGGGCCGCGATGTGCATGTCGGCCGGCACGCCGATGGTGAGTTGCGCCGAAAACATGTCGGCGCCGGTCTGCATCGCCCGGTAGCGCGAGCAGTGCAGGCTTTCGATGGTGATGCCCTGCTGATCGAAGAAATCGGCGAGCTGGAACAGGATGCCCGGCTTGTCGGCGGCGATCACCTCGACGATGTAGGGCAGCAAATTGGATTGCAATGGCTTCGGGCCGGTGCGGTACCACACCAGTTTCAAACCTTCCTCGCGCTCCAGTTTGGTGAGCATGGTCTCGAGTTTGGCCACCGCATCCCACGAACCGGTGACCAGTGCGGTGACCGAGACATCGCGCCCCACCGTGGCCAGCCGCGTGTCCACCAGGTTGCAACCGGAATCGGCAATGCGGCGGGTGACGGCCAGCAGCGGCGACTGCGGGTGCGTGGTGTAGGCCGTGATCAGCAGGTGGTTGTCTTGCGGTGCGGGCCGTTCGGCAGACTTGCTCAAAGCGGAAATCCAGGGTCGGTGGGGAAATGTCGCCGGGGAATGGCGGCATGGCGTTCAGCATACTTGCCGACGGTTTGAAGCCGCAAGTAAGATCGAGGGGCTGAAGGCGCTTTCCCCCACAAGCGCAGCGTCGTGCTGCGCGTTCTCACGAGTCATTTCCGTGCATCTTTCCGGCAGCATCACTGCACTGGCAACCCCGTTCACGGTGGCCGGTGAGATCGATTTCCCGGCCTGGGAGCGCCTGTTGCAGGCGCAATTGCAGGCCGGTACCCGGGCCGTCGTGGTTGCCGGCTCCACTGGCGAGGCCGCGGCCCTGTTCGATGAGGAGTACGACCGGCTGCTGGCCAGCGCGGTGGGCACCTGCGCGGGCCGGGTGCCGGTGCTGGCGGGAACCGGCCAATCCAACACGGCCAAGACCATCCGCTCCAATCGCCGGGTGGCGGCGCTGGGTGCGGATGCGGCGCTGGTGGTCACCCCGCCGTATGTGCGGCCGACCCAAGCAGGCCTGCTGGCGCATTTCCGCGCCGTGGCCGATGAGGGGGGCTTGCCGGTGCTGCTCTACAACGTGCCGGGGCGTACCGGCTGCGACATGCTGCCTGAGACCACCGGCGAGTTGTCGCTGCACCCCAACATCATCGGCATCAAGGAAGCACGCGCCGAGGAAGCGCGCATGCAGGCGTTGCTGCCGCTGCGACGCGAAGATTTCGCGGTACTCAGCGGCGACGACCCTACCGCGGCACGCTCGATCCTGGCCGGCGCCGATGGCGTGGTGTCGGTGGCTTCCAATGTGGTGCCGTCCAGTTTCGCGCGCCTGTGCGCATTGGCGCAGGCCGGGGATGCCGCCGCCGCACGGGCGCTGGATGACGAGATGGCCGAGCTCTACCACTTCCTCGGGGTGGAGCCCAACCCGATTCCGGTCAAGGCCTTGCTGGCACTGGATGGCATCGGCCATGGCCTGCGCCTGCCGCTGCAGCCGCTATCATCTGCGCATGGCGCACAGGCACGGCGCGTGCATGCCATCATTGCCCAACTCGAAGAACGCAGCCGCAGCATCGCGGCTTGACAGGAGAACCAGATGTATCGCACGTCCCATGTGTACAAGGTCGCCGCCCCGCTGGCAGCCGTGTTGTTGATGAGCAGCGTGACCGGATGCCACTGGTTCAAGAAAAAGAGCGATCTCTACACCCAGAGCGCGGAAGCCCGCCCGCTGGAAGTGCCGCCGGATCTGGATCGCCCGTCGGTGGAACGCGCCATGAACCTGCCCGAGACCAGTGCGGGCAAGGTGGTCACGGCCAGCGCCCAGCCAGCCGCCAACCCCACCAGCTTCGCCGTGGTCGGCGAGCGGGATGCCGTGTTTGCCAAGCTGGGTGAAGTGCTGGCTGCGACCAGTGGCGTGCGCATCGCCAGCAAGGCGGAAATCCTGGGTACCTACGATGTCGATTACCAGGACAGCAAGTTCCTGGTGCGGGTGACCAAGGCCGGTGACAAGCTCTATGTCGCGGCGGTGGATCCGCGCGGCCTGCCGCCCTCCGGCGAGGCCGCAGGCAAGCTGATCGTGTTGTTGAAGGCGGCCCTGGTGCCCTGATCGCGGCGGCCATCCAGGCAAACGCAAGGGCACCTGTGGGTGCCCTTTTGCGTTTGTCTGTCTTCTTGCGGGATGCCGTGGGGTCTCAGCGTTCCAGCAGTGGCAGCTTGTTCGGCTTGCCGTCCCAGTCCGCGGCGTCGGTCGGCGGATCCTTGCGCACGGTCAGCACCGGCCATTCCTTCGCCAGTTCCGCGTTCAGGCCGATGAACACTTCCTGACCTGCCGGCACGTCCTCTTCCGGAAAGATCGCGCCCACCGGGCATTCCGGCTCGCACAGGGTGCAGTCGATGCACTCGTCCGGATCGATCACCAGGAAATTGGGGCCTTCGTGGAAGCAATCGACCGGGCACACTTCGACACAATCGGTGTGCTTGCACTTGATGCAGTTTTCGGTGACGACGAAGGGCATGGCGAACGTCCAGAGTGCGGTCTTGCGAGCTGCACATTTTAGCGCGATTGCCGCGACAGGAGCCCGAAGCATTCACGCGGGATTTTTGCTGGCGTTGGCGCGCGCTTGCCGGTACAATTCGCCCTCGCCTAAACCCCCTCAGCTCCGAACCGGCCCGCCCGTTTCGGCGCTTTCTTGCAACCTCACGCAAGGCGACACACTTGAATATTCCTGCCATTCTCGCGCTTGAAGACGGTACGGTCTTCGAGGGTATTTCCGTGGGCGCACCCGGTTTGTCCGTAGGTGAAGCGGTGTTCAACACCGCGATGACCGGTTATCAGGAAATCCTGACCGATCCGTCCTACGCGCAACAGCTGGTCATGCTGACCTACCCGCATATCGGCAACACCGGCTGCACCGACCAGGACGACGAGTCCGCACGGGCCTGGGCGGCCGGGTTGATTGTGCGCGACGTGCCGCGCCGGCCCAGCAACTGGCGCAGCCAGGTGGCGCTGCCGGAGTGGCTGCAGGCGCGCGGCATCGTGGCCATCGCCGGCATCGACACCCGCAAGCTGACCCGCATCCTGCGCGAGCGCGGCTCGCAGAATTCGGCGCTGCTGGCGGCGGCCAGCCACGACGCAGTCCTTGACGCCGAGCACGCCATCGAAGCGGCGCGCAAGTTCCCCGGCCTGAAGAACATGGATCTGGCCAAGGTGGTCAGCACCACAGAACCCTATCGCTGGAGCGAAGGCCAGCTGGATCTGGATGCCAATGATTGGGTGCGCACCGCGCCGAAATTCAAAGTGGTGGCCTACGATTTCGGTGCCAAGCGCAACATCCTGCGCATGCTGGCCGAGCGCGGCTGCGATGTGCATGTGGTGCCGGCGCAAACCCCCGCATCCGAAGTGCTGGCGATGCAGCCCGATGGCGTGTTCCTGTCCAACGGCCCCGGCGACCCGGCGCCCTGCGACTACGCGATCGCCGCGATCCGCGAATTCCTGGCGGCGAAGATCCCGCTGTACGGCATCTGCCTCGGCCACCAGCTGCTGGGCTTGGCGGTCGGCGCGCGCACCATGAAGATGCCGCACGGCCACCACGGCGCCAACCACCCGGTGCAGGACCTCGACAGCGGCCGGGTGCTGATCACCTCGCAAAACCACGGCTTCTGTATTGATGAGGCCACCCTGCCGGCGAACGCGCGCATCACCCACCGCTCGCTGTTCGACGGTACCAACCAGGGCATCGCACTGACCGACGCCCCCGCTTTCAGCTTCCAGGGCCACCCGGAAGCCAGCCCCGGCCCGCAGGACGTGTCGCCGCTGTTCGACCGTTTCGTTGCGTCCATGGAGAACAACACCAATGCCTAAGCGCACCGACCTCAGGACCATCCTCATCATCGGCGCTGGCCCCATTGTCATCGGCCAGGCCTGCGAGTTCGATTACTCCGGTGCGCAGGCGTGCAAGGCGCTGCGGGACGAGGGCTACCGGGTGGTGCTGGTGAACAGCAACCCGGCCACCATCATGACCGACCCCGACATGGCCGACGCCGTGTACATCGAGCCGATCAACTGGCAGACGGTTGAGAAGATCATCGCCAAAGAAAAACCCGATGCCATCCTGCCCACCATGGGCGGGCAGACCGCGCTGAACTGCGCGCTGGATCTGGCCGACAACGGTGTGCTGGAGAAGTACAACGTTGAGTTGATTGGTGCCAAACGCGACGCCATCCGCATGGCCGAAGACCGCGAGCTGTTCAAGCAGGCGATGACCGAGATCGGGCTGGACAGCCCGAAGTCGGAAGTGGCCAAGACCTACGAGCAAGCGCTGGACATCCAGACGCAGGTGGGCTTTCCCACCATCATTCGTCCGTCCTTCACCCTCGGCGGCAGCGGCGGCGGGATTGCCTACAACAAGGAAGAGTTCGAGGAGATCGTCAGGCGCGGCCTGGAACTGTCGCCGACTACCGAAGTGCTGATCGAGGAATCGGTGCTGGGTTGGAAGGAATTCGAAATGGAGGTGGTTCGCGACACCGCCGACAACTGCATCATCGTGTGCAGTATCGAGAACTTCGACGCGATGGGCGTGCATACCGGCGACAGCATCACCGTGGCGCCGGCGCAGACCCTGACCGACAAGGAATACCAGCGCCTGCGCGATGCCTCCATCGCGGTGCTGCGCAAGATCGGCGTGGATACCGGCGGCAGCAACGTGCAGTTCGGCATCAATGCGAAGGACGGCCGCGTGGTCGTCATCGAGATGAATCCGCGGGTGTCGCGTTCGTCGGCACTGGCCTCGAAGGCCACCGGCTTCCCGATCGCCAAGGTCGCGGCCAAGCTGGCGGTGGGCTACACCCTCGACGAGTTGAAGAACGAGATCACCGGCGGGCTGACCCCGGCGTCGTTCGAGCCCAGCATCGATTACGTGGTCACCAAGATTCCGCGCTTCGCGTTCGAGAAATTCCCGGCTGCCGACGCGCGCCTGACCACCCAGATGAAGTCGGTGGGCGAGGTGATGGCGATCGGCCGCAGCTTCCAGGAGTCGCTGCAGAAGGCGTTGCGCGGGCTGGAGATCGGCAAGATCGGGCTCGACCCCACCGGTCTGGATCTGACCACCGAAGATGACCTGCTGAAGCTGCGTCGCGAGCTGAAAGAACCCGGCCCGGAACGCATCTTCCACATTGCCGATGGCTTCCGCGCCGGCATGAGCGTGGAGGACGTGCACGCGCTGTCGTTCGTCGATCCGTGGTTCCTCGACCAGATCGAGGAGTTGATCGATGCCGAAATGGACGTGGTGCATCGCGGCCTCGACGGCCTGGATGCCAAACGTCTGCGTGCGCTCAAGCGCAAGGGTTTCTCCGACGCCCGCATTGCGGCACTTGCCGGCACCAATGAAACCGCAGTACGCGCCCTGCGCAAGGCGTTTGCGGTGCGCCCGGTGTACAAGCGGGTGGACAGCTGCGCCGGCGAGTTCGCCACCGGCACCGCCTACCTGTATTCGACCTACGAGGTCGAGTGCGAGGCCGCGCCCAGCGACCGCAGAAAGATCATGGTGCTGGGCGGCGGGCCGAACCGCATCGGCCAGGGCATCGAGTTCGACTATTGCTGCGTGCACGCCGCGCTGGCGCTGCGCGAGGACGGGTACGAGACCATCATGGTCAACTGCAACCCGGAAACCGTCTCCACCGACTACGACACTTCCGACCGCTTGTACTTCGAGCCGTTGACGCTGGAAGACGTGCTGGAAATCGTCGAGCTAGAAAAGCCCTTCGGTGTGATCGTGCAATACGGCGGCCAAACCCCGCTGAAACTGGCGAAGGCGCTGGAGGCCAACGGCGTGCCGATCATCGGTACCTCGCCGGATTCCATCGACCTGGCCGAAGACCGCGAACGCTTCCAGAAGCTGGTCGACGATTTGGGCCTGAAGCAGCCGCCGAACCGCACTGCGCGCAGCCCGGAAGAAGCGCTGGCGCATGCGCGCGACATCGGTTATCCGCTGGTGGTGCGCCCCAGCTACGTGCTGGGCGGCCGCGCGATGGAAGTGGTGCACGCCGACGCCGACCTCGCCCGCTACATGCGCGAGGCGGTGAAGGTAAGCAACGACTCGCCGGTATTGCTGGATCGCTTCCTCGACAACGCGGTGGAAGTGGACATCGACGTGATCGCCGACCGCGACGGCAACGTGCTGGTCGGCGGGGTGATGGAGCACATCGAGGAAGCCGGCGTGCATTCCGGCGACTCGTCCTGCTCGCTGCCGCCGTACTCGCTGTCGGCGCGCACGCAGGAACGCCTGCGCGAGCAGGTGGTGGCGCTGGCCAAGGCGCTGCACGTGGTCGGTTTGATGAACACCCAGTTCGCGGTGCAGGTGGGCGTGGCCGATGGCATCGAGGCCGACACCATCTACCTGCTGGAAGTGAACCCGCGCG
This sequence comes from Lysobacteraceae bacterium, assembly GCA_028868545.1. Lineage (GTDB taxonomy): Bacteria > Pseudomonadota > Gammaproteobacteria > Xanthomonadales > Xanthomonadaceae > Thermomonas. The sequence continues at coordinate 8,141 of JAGWUF010000017.1, forward strand.
CCAGCCGCACCGTGCCGTTCGTGTCCAAGGCGATCGGCCGGCCGCTGGCCAAGATCTCGGCGCGCTGCATGGCCGGGATGACGCTGGCCGAGCAGGGCGCGACCGAGGAAATCGTGCCGTCGTACTACTCGGTGAAGGAAGCGGTGTTCCCGTTCGCCAAGTTCCAGAACGTGGATCCGATCCTGGGCCCGGAAATGCGTTCCACCGGCGAGGTGATGGGCGTGGGCCGCAGCTTCGAGGCCGCGTTCGCGCGCGCCGAGGAAGCGGCCAACATCCGCGCGCCGCAGCCGGGCAAGGCGTTCATTTCGGTGCGCGATCCGGACAAGGTGCGCGTGCTGCCGATTGCGCGCTACATGCTCGAACGCGGTTTCAGCATCGTTGCCACCAGCGGTACCGCCGATTACCTGAGCGTCCACGGCGTTGCCTGCGAGCGCATCAACAAGGTGGCCGAAGGCCGGCCGCACATCGTCGACCTGATCAAGAACGGCGAGATCAGCTACATCGTCAACACCACCGAGGGGCGACAGGCCATCGCCGACTCCTTCTCGATCCGCCGCGAGGCGCTGCAGGCGCGCGTCACCTATTCCACCACCGTGGCAGGTGCCAACGCCCTGCTGCATTCACTGGACCATCGCGGCAAGGGCGACGTGCTCTCGCTGCAGGAACTGCACAAGGAGCTGGCATGAGCCGTGCACCCATTACCTCGAAAGGCGCGCTGCGACTGCGTGCCGAGCTGGAAGAGTTGAAGTCGGTCAAGCGCCCGGCGGTGATCGAGGCGATCGCCGAAGCGCGCGCCCACGGCGACCTCAAGGAGAACGCCGAGTACCACGCCGCGCGCGAGCAGCAGGGCTTCATCGAAGGCCGCATCAAGCATCTGGAAGCGGAGTTGTCGCACGCCCAGATCATCGATGTGGCCCAGCTTGCCGCCGGCGACAAGGTGGTGTTCGGTGCCACCGTGGTGCTGGTGGATTGCGATACCGACGAAGAGAAGACCTACCAGATCGTCGGCGACCTCGAAGCCGACATCAAGCAGGGCCTAATCGCGATTTCCTCGCCGGTGGCACGTGCCCTGATCGGCAAGAACGAAGGCGACGCCATCACCATCGAAGCACCGGGCGGCACCCGCGAATACGAGATCGTGTCGGTGGCGTACAAGGGCTGAGCCGTGGCGCGGCTGACCCTGCTGCTGCCACCGCAGGCGAAATTCGCCGGCATTGCCTTGCCCGCCACGCTGGGCAAGGCAGTGGCGCGCGCAGATCGCACGCAAGCAGCGGCAGGCGAGCAGGCGCAGATGCTGCGCCATTTCGTATTGTTGCCCCGCGCAATGCCCGACCAGTTGCCCGAGGCTGCGTTGTCACGATTGGCCGATGCCGGCATGGCAGGCACCCAAGGTGCGCAGTGGCTGCGCGCGGACCCCGCGCATATCCGCCCCGACATCAACGGTGCGCGCCTGCTGGGTCTCGGCCGCACGGTGGGGATCGAACAAGCCGATGTGGATGCGCTGCTGCCGGCGCTGCGCCCGTTGTTCGGCGACTTGGGCATGGCGCTGGATGCGCCGCATCCGGAACGCTGGTATGTGCGGCTGGAAGCGGGCGCAAGCTTGCCCGAGTTCGCCGCGCCGGAGGCGGCCTTGGGCGATGACGTGTTCGAGCACATTCCCGACGGCCCGCAGGCACGGCGCTGGCGGGTGCTGATGAACGAGGTGCAGGTGGCGCTGCACAACCATCCGCACAACCAGGCGCGGCTGGCCTCCGGACGGGTGCCGATCAATGCGCTGTGGTTCTGGGGCGGCGGCCGCTTGCCCGACGCGGTGCAGGCGGATGTGCCGACCCTGCATTCCGGCGATCCGGTACTGCAAGGCGCAGCGCAGCTGGGCAAGCTGACCTGCATGCCGCTGACCACTTTCGATGCCGTGCAAGCCCCCTCGCTGGTGGATCTGCGCGGGCAGCGCGATGTGCGTGCGTTGATCGAGCGCTGGTTGCTGCCAGCCTTGCGTGCCGGGGCGACATTCGATTTCGCCGACGGCCACGTGTTCACCCTGCGCCCGGCGCAGCGTTGGCGGGTCTGGCGCAAATCATTGCAGCGGTTGCCCGCATGAGTGGCCTGCGCCGCATCGTGCGCCGCCCACCGGTGGCACCCGCAGGCGACTGGCCCGCGCACTGGCCACCGGTGCTGTGCCGCGTGCATGCCGCACGTGGCAGCGATGCCGCCAGTGCGATGCCAAGACTGGCGCAGCTATTGCCGTATCACGGCCTGAAAAACATCGATGCCGCCGTGGCGCTGCTGCAAGAGGCCATCGCGTGTGATGCCCACATCCTGGTGGTGGGTGATTTCGATTGCGATGGCGCCACCGCCACCGCGGTGGGCGTGCGCGGCTTGCGCATGCTGGGCGCACAGCGGGTCTCGCATGCGGTGCCCAACCGGATTGTGCACGGCTATGGCTTGACGCCCGGGTTGGTGGCGGAGTTGGCTGCACTGAAGCCTGATCTGCTGGTCACGGTGGATCACGGCATCGCCTGTCACGCCGGCATCGCCGATGCCAAGGCCCGCGGCTGGCAGGTGCTGGTCACCGATCATCATTTGCCGGGCCCGACGCTGCCGCCGGCCGATGCCATCGTCAATCCCAATCAACCCGGATGCAGTTTCGAAAGCAAAGCCTTGGCGGGTGTGGGCGTGATGTTCTATCTGCTGCTGGCGCTGCGTGCCAGGCTGGGCGTGCAGGCGGATTTGAAGACATTGCTGGATCTGGTGGCGGTGGGCACGGTGGCCGACATGGTGCCGCTGGATGCCAACAACCGTGCGCTGGTGGCGGCTGGCCTGGGCCGGTTGCGCGCAGGGCAGGGCAGCGCGGGCTTGCGGGCCTTGATCGAGGTGGCGGGGCGCAATGCGGCATCACTTTCCACCACCGATATCGGCTTCGCCATCGGCCCGCGCATCAATGCTGCGGGCCGGCTGGAAGACATGGGCATCGGCATCGAGGCCTTGCTGACCGACGATGCCGGGCAGGCGCAGCAGATCGCGGCCACGCTGAACGCAATCAACGAAGAACGACGCGCCGTGCAGACCGACATGCAGGACGTGGCCGAGGCGCGGCTGGACGGTATCGACGTCGCGCATGCCGCCTGTTTGTTCGATGAAGACTGGCACCCCGGCGTGGTGGGGCTGGTGGCGTCGAAATTGAAAGAACGCCTGCATCGCCCCGCAATCGCCTTCGCCCCCGCTGAACCCGACAGTCCCATGTTGCGTGGCTCGGCGCGCTCGGTGCCCGGCTTTCATATTCGCGATGCACTGGCGCTGGTGGATGCCCGCCACCCCGGCCTGATCGCCCGCTTCGGCGGTCACGCCATGGCCGCCGGCATGAGCCTGCCGCGCACCGCTTTCGATGCCTTCCGCGATGCCTTCATCGGCGTGGCAGCCGAGCAGCTCACCGACGAGCAGCGCACCGAACGCTTGTCCAGCGACGGCGCATTGGCCGTGGAGGAATTGACACTGGCCACCGCGCTGGCCCTGCGCGACGGCGGTCACTGGGGCCAGGGCTACCCTGAGCCCCTGTTCGACGACGTGTTCGAGGTGCTGCAATGGCGCGTGCTGAAAGACCGTCACCTCAAGCTGGAACTGGGCTTGCACGGTCGTCGCTACAACGCCATCCAGTTCAATGGCTGGGAGGGTGAGCCCCCCGCCACCCGCCAGCACCTGGCCTATCGCATCACACCGGATGATTGGCGCGGTGGCGAGGCGATCCAGTTGGTAGTGGTGCATCGGCAGGTATGAGCCCGCCAGTCAAATCGACTGCATCCGCCCGCCATCCACCGCCAGTGATTGCCCGTTGATGTAACCGGCCGCGGGGGTGCACAAAAATGCGATCACGCCGCCAATTTCCCGCGCCTGCGCAAAGCGTCCCGCCGGTACGGTGGCCAGCATTCCGCGTGCCACGTCGTCCTGGGTCTTGCCGGTGGCTGCGCTGCGGTCGTGCAGGATTTGCTCCAACCGCCGGGTGCGGGTATAGCCGGGCAACACGTTGTTGACGGTGATGCCGTCGCCGCCAAGCTCACGCGACAGCGTCTTGGCCCAACTGGCCACCGCGCCACGGATGGTGTTGGACACGCCGAGGTTGGGGATGGGCTCGTACACCGACGTCGAGATCACGTTCAGAATCCGGCCCCAGCCCGCACTGCGCATGCCCGGCAGCACCGCCTGCACAAGCGTTTGCCCGGCGATCAAGTGCTTCTGGAAGGCATCCAGATAGGCGGCGGTGCTGGCGGCATGTGCGGGGCCACCTGGCGGGCCGCCGGTGTTGTTGACCAGGATGTGCACCGGTGCAGCGGTGGCCAGCGCAGTCACCTGTGCTTGCAGGCTTGCCGCGTCGGTCATGTCCACTGCCAGCACGCCATGCGTCTGGCCGTGCTTGCAGGGAAGTGCGGCCGCGGCCGCCTGCAATGCCTGCGCGCGCCGTGCCAGCAAGGTGATGCTGGCCCCGAGTTGCGCCAGCTCGATGGCGGCGGCATGGCCAATGCCTTCGGAACCACCGCAGACCAGCGCGTGTTTGCCTGTCAGATCCAGATCCATGGCGTGTGCACCGTCAACGAGAACGCAGATCGCGGAAACAATGCGGCCCGCATGTCGCGGGCCGGGTTCAGACTCATGGTGCCGGAGGTGGGACTCGAACCCACACGCTTTTAAGGGCGGCGGATTTTGAGTCCGCTGCGTCTACCGATTCCGCCACTCCGGCATGGAGGCGCGAAGTATAGCGGGAAGTTGCGCTCATGCCACCATGTCGGCGATGAAATGCGGGGCGGACAGTGCGCGCAGGAAGCCGGCAACGGCCGGGCCGAAGCGCGCTTCGTCGACCAGGAAGGCATCGTGTCCTTGCGGCGAAGGCATCGGCAGGAAGCGGGTGTCGCAGCCGGCATTGCGCAGGCCGGCGGCGATTTCCTCCTGCTGCTGGATCGGGAACAGGATGTCGGTCTTGACCCCGATCACCAGCGCCTGCCGCACGCCGGTGATCGCGGCCAGCCCGCGTGCGGTGTCGCCATCGTGCGCTTCGCCCAGGTCGAACCAATCCATCGAGCGGCTCAGGTACAGATAGCTGTTGGGATCGTACTTGCGCACGAAGCGGCGGGCATGGGCTTCCAGATAGCTTTCCACCTCGAACTCCAGCCCGAACGGGGCGTCGTCGTCGCGCCGTTCCGAATCCAGCCGCACGCGGCCGAAGCGGCCGTCCCATTCCAGCGCCGAACGGTAGGTGACCACGCCCAGTTTGCGCGCCATCCGCATGCCGTTTTCCGGATAGACCGCATCGCTGTAATCGCCTTCATTCCAGTGCGGATCCAGGCGGATGGCCTCGCGCTGCAATGAGCGGATGGCGATCGAGAACGGCAGCGCGCGCGCCGCGCCGCACAGGTTGATGTGGGTGCGGGCGATGCCGGGGTGGCGCTCCAGCAGCGACAGCGCGCTCATGCCGCCCATCGAATTGCCGATCACGCAGGCCAGTTGTTCGATCCCCAGTGCACGCACCACTTCGCGCGCAGCATCGGCGACGTCTTCAATCGACAGTTGCGGAAAGTCCAGACGATAGGGTTCGCCGGTGTCCGGATTGACCGAGGCCGGCCCGGTACTGCCCTTGCAGCTGCCCAGCGCGTTCACGCAGACCACGAACCAGCGTTGGGTATCGATGGGTTTGCCGGGGCCGATCATCCATTCCCACCAACCGGGCATCGGGTTCACCGCGCTGGATGCGGCGTGCGCATCCGGCGACATCCCGGTGAGAATCAGGATTGCATTGGAGGCAGCAGCATCCAGCGTGCCCCAGGTTTCATAGGCCTGCCGTGCGCCCTGCAGCGCACCGCCCCGCTTCATCGGGAACGGGGAAGGAAGATCGACCCAGCGGGTGCCGGGCGGGATGAATTCGGCCATGGCGATGGGGAAGGATTGAGCGATGCCTCATCATCCTCCCCATGGTGTTGCCGGGTGATGCCGAAACGGCATACCCATATGGCGTTACTGCGTGCCGATCACCAGTTCCAGCGGCCCCTTGGCCGGCAGTTGCACGCGCTGCGGTTTGCTTTGCAGGTCGCCGGGCTGTGGCATGGCCTCGCCGCTGGCGGACAGGCGTGCCAGCAGTTCCACCTGCTGCATCTGCGAGAGCTTCAGGGTGGGCATGGGGCTGTCGGCGTCGCTGAGGCGGGCGGTGAAGGGCAATTCCGACACGGCGTGTTTCTGCGCGGCCACCGGCATCGGCGGGCCACCTATTTGGCGGGCGATTACGAACACCGTGGCATCGGGTTGCAGGCGCACGCGTGCGGCCAATGCTTGATCCAGCGTGACCTTGACCGTCAGCAGCGCGGGCGGTGCGGCGGCCGCGGGCGTGTCGGGCAGGGGCGGCAGCTTGGCCAGGGCGCGGGCGGTGTCGATTTCCTTGCGCAGGCGGGTGGCGGTGGCGGCATCCACCTGCGCCAGCAGCGGTGCCCAGGTGGCGGCGGCGTCGGCATTCTGGCCGGCCTGGCGCTGGGCCACACCCAGGAACCAACGTGCGCGTTGGTGTTGCGGGTTGGCTTGCAGGGCGCGATGCAGCAGGCCCAGGGCTTGCGTATCGAAGGCATGCTGCGGGGCGGCCATGGCGCGCGCCTGCGCGGCGTCGGTGAGGATGTCGGCATCGTCCGGTGCCAGCACCGCGGCCTTGGCGTAGGCGTCGCGTGCGCCGATGGCGTTGCCGGTGCGCTGGTAGGCCTGGCCCAGCAGCACCCAGCCATCGGGCTGTTGCGGGTCGCGCGCCAGTGCGGTCTTGAGCTGCGTGATGGCCGCTTCCAGCGTCTGCGGGGCTTCCCGCGCAGCGGGATCCAGTGCCTGCGGGGTGCCCAGCACGGCGTACAGCAGGCCCGCCGAGGTCAGCATCAGTACACCGACGCCCAGCGCCAGCCCGCGCGCGCCATGCCACAGCGGACGCAGCAGCGCGGCCAGCACGAGCAGGCCCAGCACCACCGAGATTGCGACGAGTGCGGCCATCACCACTCCTGTCCGTCATCGCTGGCCACCACGCCAGTCGCCGGTTTGCGTCGGCGCACGATCACCGCAACGGTGGCGGCCCCCGCCAGCAGCACGGCCGCCGGGCCCAGCCACAGCAGCGCGGTGCCGGTTTCCAGACGTGGCTTGTACAGCACGAACTCGCCGTAGCGTTGCACCAGGTAGTCCTTGATTTCGTCGTCGCGCTTGCCTTGCCGCATCAGATCCAGTACCTCGCGCCGCAGTTGCAGCGCGATCAGGGCATTGGAGTCGGCCAGCGACTGGTTCTGGCACATCACGCAGCGCAATTGCAGGGTGAGGTCGTGGAAACGGGCTTCCTCGGCGGCATTGCGGAATTGCAAGGGCGCGGCGTCGGCCTGCTGGCCGGCCTGGGCGAAGACGGGCAGGGCGATCAGCCACAGCAGGGCGGCCAGCAGCAGGCGCTTCATCGCTGTGCCTCGATCGTATCGAGCAGGGGCAGCAATTCCTTGGCGATGATCGCATCGCTCAGCGGCCCCACATGTTTCCAGCGCACGATGCCGTGGCCATCCACCAGAAACGTTTCCGGCGCGCCGTAGATGCCCCAGTCCAGTGCGGTGCGGCCTTCGACATCGGACAGCACTACCATGAAGGGGTTGCCGAACTGCTCCAGCCAGCGCAGCGCGTCGGCGGGCTCGTCCTTCCAGTTGTAGCCCACCACGCGCAGGCGCTTGGTTTCGGCAAATTTGGTCAGTACCGGGTGTTCCACCCGGCACTCCACGCACCAGCTGCCCCAGACGTTCATCAGGAACGGCTGGCCGCGCAGGTCGGACAGCTTCACCGTGTAGGTCGGGTCGTGCAGCACCGGCAGCGCAAATTCCGGCGCCGGCTTGCCGATCAGCGGCGAAGGCAGGGCGTCGCGGTCGGGTTTGCGGCTCATCCACACGCCGGCAGCCAGCAGCATGGCGAGCAGGGCGAAGGCGGCCAGCGGCAGCCAGCGGGACGGTTTCATGCGGCCTCCTTGCGGATGGTGCGGAAGCGCTTGTCACTGGCGGTGATGCCTGCCCCCAGCGCCATCAGCAGCGCACCCATCCAGATCCAGCGCACGAAGGGTTTGATGTGGACACGCAGCGCCCAGTGCCCATTGCCCAGCGCTTCGCCGATGGCGACATAGGCATCGCCAAACACGCCGCGGGCGATGCCCGATTCGGTCATCACCTGGCCGCCGGCACGGTAGCGGCGTTTTTCCGGATGCAAGGTGGTGTCGAAACGACCGTGATAGGCAACCTGCACGGTGCCGTAATCGGAGACGTAATTCGGGCCGGCCTGTTCGCGGATGCCGTCGAAACGGAACGTGTAGGCCCCCAGCTGGACGCTGTCGCCGGCCTTCACCGCCAGTTCGCGTTGCTGGCCCAGCCCTTCCACCAGCAAAGCACCGACCAGGAACACCGCGATTCCCAGGTGGGCCAGGCTCATGCCCCACATTTCACGGGTCATGCGGCCACTGGCGCGCAGCCGCGTCCACACGAAGCGCAGCGTGCCCGCTGCCACCCACACCGCACCCAGCACGCCGGCAGCCGTCTTCCATTGCCCCTGCGGGGCCAGGAAGAACGCGGCGATCCCCGCCAGTGCCGCCAGTACCGCCCACGGCGCAAGCAGCTTCAACGGGGTGGGGAGCTGTTCACGCTGCCAGCGGGTCAGCGGGCCCAATGGCACCAGTGCCACCAGCGGGGCCATCAACACGGTGAACAACAGTGCGAAGTAGGGCGGGCCCACCGAAATCTTGCCCAGTTCCAGCGCATCGGCCAGTAGCGGGTACAAGGTGCCCAGCAGCACCATCACGCAGGCGCTGGCCAGCAGCAGGTTGTTGAGCAGCAGCAGGGTTTCGCGCGAGCTTGCGGCGAAGGGTTTGGCATCGGTTTCGGTGTCCGGGGCACGCAGCGCATACAGCAGCAGCGAGCCGCCGATGACGATGCCGAGGAAGACCAGCACGAACAGGCCGCGCCCCGGGTCGGCGGCGAAGGCGTGCACGGAGGTCAGCACGCCGGAGCGCACCAGGAAGGTGCCCAGCAGCGACAGCGAGAACGCGGTGATCGCCAGCAGCAAGGTCCAACCGCCGAAGCTGCCGCGTTTCTCGGTCACCGCCTGCGAATGCAACAGCGCCGCGCCGGCCAGCCACGGCATGAAACTGGCGTTTTCCACCGGGTCCCAGAACCACCAGCCGCCCCAGCCCAGTTCGTAATATGCCCACCAGCTGCCGATGGCGATGCCCAGGGTGAGGCAGCCCCAGGCGGCATTGGTCCATGGCCGCGTCCAGCGCAACCATTGCGCGTCGATGCGTTTTTCCAGCAGGGCCGCAATCGCGAAGGCGAACGGCACCGCAAAGCCCACATAGCCGGCATACAGCATCGGCGGGTGCAGGATCAGGCCCGGATCCTGCAGCAGCGGGTTCAGATCGCGGCCTTCCCCTGCCGCCGGCAGCAGGCGGGTGAACGGGTTGCTGGTGAACACCAGGAAGGCGAGGAACCCCAGCGCCACGATCCCCATCACCCCCAGCACGCGCGCCACCACCGGCAACGGCAAGGCCTTCGAAAACCGCGCCACCGCCGCCGTCCACAATGCCAGCACCAATGCCCACAGCAGCAGCGAGCCTTCGTGCGCGCCCCACACTGCGGTGTAGCGGTACAGCACCGGCAGCAGCGAATTGGAGTTTTCGGCCACGTATTTCACCGAAAAATCACCCACCACGAAGGCATGGGTGAGGATGGCGAAGCCCAGCCCCACCAGCAGCAATTGCATGTAGGCGGCAGGCCGCGCCACCGCCATCAGTGCCGGCAGCCCACGTTGTGCGCCCAGCAATGGCAGCAGGGCTTGCAGGGCGGCCACCAGCATGGCCAGGATCAGGGCGACTTGCCCAAGCTCAGGCAGCATCAGCGGGTACTCTCGACCGGTGCAGATGCCGGTGCCGCTCCGGGAGTCGCATCCTGCACCTGATGCTTCTTGTGCGCCTGCGCCATCTTGTCCGCCACTTCCCTGGGCATGTAGGTTTCGTCGTGCTTGGCCAGCACTTCCTCGGCCACGAATACCTTGCCCCGCATCCGCCCGGTGGCCACCACCGATTGGTTTTCGCGGAACAGGTCCGGCAGGATGCCGGTATAGACCACCGGCAGGCGCGCATCGCCGTCATCGACGTCGAAATGCGCTTCCATCGAGCCTGCCGCCCGCTTGAACGAGCCCTTGGCCACCATCCCGCCCAGCCGGAAGCGGGCTTCGCCGCTGCGCACGTTGTCTCCGGCGCTGCCGTCCAGCACTTCGTGCGGCGTGTAGAGATAGGCCACGTTGCGCTGCAGGGCCAGCGCGATCAGCACGGTGGCAAGCCCGGCGGCGGCGATCAGGGCGAGGATCAGGATCAAGCGACGTTTGCGGGTGGGGTGCATGGCGTGTGGGTCAGTCCCGCGTGAGCGGAAGTTCCGAAGCAGGGGCAGGGGCGGCGTGCTGGCGTGCGGCGCGACGCCTGGCCGCGCGCAGGGCGGCACGGGTTTGCAGGTAGGGGATGAGGACATCCCACAGCAGCACCAGCACGAACACGGCGTAGGCACCGATGACGTAGTCGCGGTAGCTCATGGCGCGACTCCGCTGGCGCGTTTCGCGACCCAGTCCTTGCCGGTTTCACGGCGCAGGTTGTCGGCGCGGGCGCGGGCCAGCAGCGAGCCGGCGAACCACAGTTTGGTGCCGACCAACATCCAGACCAGTGGCCACAGCATGCTGGCATCCATGCTGGACTGGCCGAACAGGCGGATGGTCTGGCCCTGGTGCAGCGAGTTCCACCACACCACCGACCAGCGGATCACCGGCAGCAGCGCCACGCCGACGATCGCCAGCAGGCCGGCCGCGCGGGCGGCGTTGCGGCGGTCGTCGATGGCGGCGTACAGGCCCATCACGCCCAGATACAGGAACAGCAAAATCAGTTCGGTGGTCAGGCGCGGGTCCCAATCCCACCAGGTGCCCCACATCGGCCGGCCCCAGATCGAGCCGGTGGCGAGGGTGACGAGGGTGAATGCGGCCCCGCTGGGGGCGCAGGCCATGGCCAGGATTTCACACAGCTTGATGCGCCAGACCAGTGCAATCGCGGCATAGACCGCCATCAGCCCGAAGATGGCCATGCTCATCCAGGCGGCGGGGACGTGGATGTAGAGGATGCGGAAACTGTCGCCTTGCTGGTAATCGGCCGGCACCGAAAACAGCGCACCGTAGCCGCCCACCAACATGGCCAACACGCCCAGAAGATAGGCCCACGGCGCCCATCGGGCGGCGAAGCGGTCGAAGTACGGCGGCGAACCGAGTTGGTGGAACCAGCGGATCAGCGGAGACATCGTGGCCTGTGCAAGGCGGCAGGGGGTGTGCCGCGGACAATCCTGCAAGGATACCAGCCCGTGCGGGCTGGTATCGCGGCAGTGGGCCGTGCTGCAGCCTTACTGCACCTGGATGCTGCCTTGCATCAGCGCCAGATGGCCGGGGAAGCTGCAGAAGAACTTGAACGGGCCGCCGTCCTTGATCTTGGCCACGTCGAAGCTGACCGAGGTGGATTCGCCACCGCCAATCACCTTGCTGTGGGCAATCACGCGGGCATCGCCGGCCTTGACGTGCGTGGCAGGGTCGGCGGCACCATCGGCGGCAATGCCGGCCATGTCGGCTTCCTTCGCCACCACCACGTTGTGGCCCATCACGTTGGCGGCCAGCTTGCCGACGTGCTTGAGGTTGATGGTGAACTGGGTGCAACTGGCCGGCACGGTGATCGAGTCGGCGTTGAACTGCATCATGTCGTTGGATTCGATCGTGGTGGCGCAGTTTTCCACCGTGGCCGGCTTGCTGGCGGCCGCCGCAGGTGCGGCTTCGGCCGGTGCCGCCGCCGGTGCCGGTGCTTCGGCAGGGGCCGCTGCGGCGGGTGCGTCTGCCGCCGGCGCGGGGGCGGGGGCTTCGGACTTGCCGCAGGCAGAGAGCGCCAGGGCAACAGCGCCGGCCAGCAGGAGATGACGGGTCTTCATGAATGGAACTCCAAGGTTGGGGGTCTGGCGTTTGCGCCAGCGCGGGCATTGTCGGCCAGCGGATGTGAACGAGTTGTTGACCTGCCTCAAGCGTGGGCGATGCGCAGCGCCGCGGCGGCGGTGATGGGTGCCAGCACCAGCGCCAGCAGCAGGCCCGCGCCCAGCAGCAGCAGGGCCCCCGACGCATCGAAGCCCTGCGCCGCGGCCGCCACCGCACCGGCACCGAACACCAGCACCGGCACGTACAGCGGCAGCGCCAGCAACGCCACCAGAATGCCGGCACGACGCATGCCCACGGTCAGCGCCGCGACCACCGCGCCCAGCAGGCTGAGGATCGGCGTGCCGAGCAGCAGCGACAGCAGCAGCACCGGCAGTTGCGCAGGCGGCAGGTGCAGCAGCTCGCCGAGGACGGGCACCGCCACGATCAGCGGCAGCGCAGTGGTGGCCCAGTGCATCAGGGTACGCACCAGCACCAGCCACCACAGGGGAACGGGGGCCAGCATCCATTGCTCCAGCGAGCCGTCTTCGGCATCGCTGCGGAACAGGTTGTCCAGCGCCAGCAGGCCGGCCAGCAGTGCCGCCAGCCACAACACCGCCGAGGCCACCGGGGCCAGGGTTTTCGCATCCCCGCCCAGCCCCAGTGCGAACAGCACCACCGTCAGCAGCGCGAACAGCGCCGGCTGCAGCGCGTCGCCGCGTCGCACCCACAGCAACTGCAGGTCGCGCCGAATCAGGGCGCGGGCGGCTTGCAGCATCATGTTGCGGCCCGCGTTGGCAGTTCCAGCAGGCGCGTGCGCACCGGTGGTGCGGCATACGCGCCGTGGGTGGTGATCAAGGCCGCACCGCCGGCCTGCAAATGCGCCTGCACCATGCGGTTGACCAAAGTGATGCCTTCCAGATCGAGGTTGGCGTAAGGCTCGTCCAGCAGCCACAGCGGTGCCGGCGAAAGCCACAGGCGGGCCAGCCCAAGTCGCTTCTTCTGCCCGGCGGACAGGGTGCGCACCGCTGCATCTTCGAACCCGGCAAGCCCGACGATGCCCAGCGCCGTTTCCGGCTGCTGGCGCGGGCGTTTGCCGTGCAAGCCACCCAGATAGTCGAGATTCTGCAGCGCCGACAAATCCGCCTTCAGCCCCGGCAAATGCCCCAGGTAGGCGATGTGCCGCGCGCGCGAGGCGGCATCGGCATGACGGCCTTCGATCGCCACCGTGCCGCCTTCGGTGCGCAGCAGCCCGGCCAGCACCCGCAGCAGGGTGGTCTTGCCGGCCCCGTTGCCACCCTGCACCAGCAGGGCTTCGCCGGCGGCCACGGAAAAGCCCAGCGGGCCGAAAATCGGCAGTTCATCACGCGAAAAGCGCAAGTCGAGGACATGCAGCAAGGGAGCGGGCGGTGGCGGTTCGGTCATTGCCGGGCATTGTATTCGCGATTGCCCCCCCCCTTCAGGCGAAGGGAGGCTGCGCGATTTCGTACACTTTCCGTCCCCATACATTGCTTGAGCTGGCGATGCACATCGAGACCAAACTGCCGAAGGTCGGCACCACCATCTTCACCGTGATGTCGCAATTGGCCGCCGAACACGGCGCCGTGAACCTGGGTCAGGGCTTTCCGGACTTCCCGGTGCCATCAAGGCTGGTGGACGCACTGACCCGCGCGATGCAGGCCGGCCACAACCAGTACGCGCCGATGACCGGCATCCCGGCGCTGCGCCGCGCGATTGCCGATAAAACTGCGCGCTGCTACGGCTGGCGTCCGGACGTGGATGCCGAAATCACCGTCACCAGCGGTGCCACCGAGGCAATCTTCAATGCCATCCACGCGGTGGTGCGGGCGGGCGAGGAAGTCATCGTCCTCGACCCCTGCTACGACTGCTACGAGCCGGCAATCGAGCTGGCCGGGGCGAAGGCGGTGCATGTGGCGCTGGACCCGGCCACGTTCGCGCCCAACTGGGATGCGGTGCGCGCCGCGATCACGCCGAACACGCGGATGTTGATGATCAACAGCCCGCACAACCCGTCTGGGGCAATGTTCGGTGCCGCCGACATGCAGGCCTTGATCACGCTGCTGGAGGGCACCGACATCGTGCTGCTGAGCGACGAGGTGTACGAACACATCGTGTATGACGGCGCGCGCCACGAATCCGCGCTGCTGTACCCGCAACTGCGCGACCGTGCTTTCGTGATTTCCAGCTTCGGCAAGACCTACCATTGCACCGGCTGGAAGCTGGGCTATGCGATCGCGCCGCCGGCATTGTCGGTCGAGTTTCGCAAGGTGCATCAATACAACGTGTTCTGCAGCTTCAACCCGGCCCAGCATGCATTCGCCGAAATGATCGACGCCGAGCCCGAGCACTACCAGACCCTGGGTGCGTTCTATCAGGAAAAGCGCAACGCCTTCCGCGAACAATTGCTGAGCACCCGGTTCAAGCCGCTGCCGGTGCCCGGCGGGTATTTCCAGTTGGTGGATTATTCGGCCGTCAGCGACCTGCCGGATCTGGAGTTTGCACGCTGGTTGACGGTGGAACACGGCGTGACCGGGATTCCGCTGTCGCCGTTCTACGCCCGGCCACCCGCCGGCCAGCGCCTGTTGCGGCTGTGCTTTGCCAAGAACCAGGCGACCGTGAACGCCGCCATCGAACGTTTGTCCCGGTTGTAGTGTCCAAGCCGCAACCCCCCACGAGGTGCAGTCCATGCACGCCGACAGACGCATCGCATTGTTGCTGGCCTTGTTGTTGACCGCGACCGCAGTGTTCCTGGGTTGGCGCGCGGTCGGCGCCAGCCCGATGCCACCCACAGGAGCCAAGCCCGTGAGCACCCGCCAATTGCAGGACATCTATTTCGGCATGGGCTGTTTCTGGGGCGCGGAAAAACGCCTGCGCGCGGTGCCGGGCGTGGCCGAGGTGGAAGTGGGCTACGCCGGTGGCGATGCGCCCAAGGTGGGTTATGAAGACGTGTTGCGCGAAGAAAAACTGCTGCGCGCCGGTCGCAGCCAGGCCCGCAACCACGCCGAAGTGGTACGGGTGCGCTACGACCCCAAACAGCTGGATCTGATGGCCCTGCTGGGCACATTCTGGGAAAACCACGACCCCACCCAGGTGGGCGGGCAGGGCAACGACCTGGGCAGCAATTACCGCAGCGCGATTTATTTCACCAGCGCCACGCAGCGAACCCTGGCCGAGCAAAGCCGCACCATCTACCAGGCCAACCTGGCCAAGGCCGGTTACGGCACGATCACCACCGAAATCCTGCCCGTGCGCCACTACAACCGCGCCGAGGAATCGCATCAGGACTATCTGCTGAAGAACCCCGACGGCTATTGCGGGCTGGGCGGCACCGGGGTGGCGTTCGGCAAGGGTGCCAGCGGCCCGGCCATACCGGCGCTGGAGTCCGGTCAGCTGAATCTTGCGCGACAACTGGTGGTGTACGAGGCCGAGGATTGCGCGTATTGCGCCCGCTTCGAAGCCGATGTGTTGAACCATTGGGCATCGCCGGTGGCATTCGTGAAAACCCGCTCGCAGCAGGCCCCCAGCGGCTGGCAGCTGGCCAAACCCTTGGTGGCCACGCCCACTCTTGTGCTATTTGAAAGCGGCCGTGAAGTCTCGCGTTTCACCGGCTATGCCGGTGATGCGCAAAAATTCTGGCAATGGCTGGGCTTCCACCTGCTGACACCCGAGCAACAGAAAATCGCCTTCGACAGCGGCACCGAGTTGCCCGGCACCGGGCCATATCTGGATGAACATCGCCCCGGCACCTACGTGGATCCGATCAGCGGCGTGGCGCTGTTCCGCAGTGATGCCAAGTTCGACAGCGGTTGCGGCTGGCCCAGTTTCTTCGAGCCCAAACCGGGCGCATTGCAGTTCATCGAGGACAACAGCCACGGCATGCACCGCATCGAAGTGCGCAGTACCAGCTCCGGCATCCATCTGGGTCATGTCTTCGACGATGGCCCGCCGCCCACCGGCAAGCGCTATTGCATCAATGGCAAGGTGTTGAAGTTCATTCCGGATGCTACCAAGACGTGACTTTGGAACTGATATGCAGAATCTTCGCGTTTCCATCGTTCAGGGCGATACCCGTTGGCATGACCCCGCCGTCAACCGCGAGTACTACGGCCAGTTGATCGCCCCCTTGCACGGCACCACCGATCTGGTGGTGCTGCCGGAAACCTTCACCAGCGGGTTTTCCAACGACGCCATCGACAAGGCCGAAACCATGGACGGCCCCACCGTGGCCTGGCTGCGCGAGCAGGCGGTGAAGCTGGGCGCAGCGGTGACCGGCAGTGTGCAGCTGCGCACGGAGCAAGGCGTGTTCAACCGCATGCTGTTCGCCACGCCCGATGGCCAGCTGGCGCATTACGACAAGCGCCACCTGTTTTCGTTTGCCGGCGAGCATGAACGCTATGCGGCCGGGCAGGAACGCGTGGTGGCGGAATGGAAGGGCTGGCGCATCCTGTTGCAGGTCTGCTACGACCTGCGCTTTCCGGTGTTTTCGCGCAACCGTTTCGATGCGTCGCACGCGGCGCAGGCCGAGTACGACCTTGCGCTGTACGTCGCCAACTGGCCGGCGGTGCGCGCCTACCCGTGGAAAACCCTGCTGCGCGCACGCGCCATCGAAAACCTGTGCTTCGTGGCAGGGGTGAACCGCGTCGGCACCGATGGCAATGGCCTGCACTACTCCGGCGACAGTGCGGTGATCGATTTCCTCGGTCACCCGTTGAGCGAGGCCAACGATGCGGAAGTGGTGTCCACCATGACCTTGCAGGCGATCCCCTTGCTGGAACATCGTGCCCGCTTCCCGGCCCTGCAGGATGCCGATGCGTTTTCGTTGCCGGGATGATGCCGGCGTGCCGCCGCAGGCAATGGTTACCGGCGAAAATGGATCCCGGCAGGGCGGGTCTTGCGCTACTCTTGTGCGTGCCCCGGCCCCGACCATGGGGTCTGGCCGGTTTCCCCCCCCTCTTTAGCAATGCTCCGCCTTCTCGCCTTCGGTCGGGAGCGGTGGGCGTGAATCCACTTCGGCGTTGAACACTTTCGGCCACCTGCTGCGCGTCACCACCTTCGGCGAATCGCACGGGCCGGCTATCGGCTGCGTGCTCGATGGCTGCCCGCCGGGCATTGCCATCGCGCCGGAAGACTTCGCCCACGATCTGGCGCGGCGCGCCACCGGCAAGACCCGACATACCTCGGCGCGGCACGAGGCGGATGAAGTCGAAATCCTGTCCGGCGTGTATGAGGGCGTCACCACCGGCACGCCGATCGCGCTGCTGATCCGCAACACCGACCAGCGCAGCAAGGACTACGCGAAGATCGCCGCGCAGTTCCGCCCCGGCCACGCCGACTACAGCTACTGGCAGAAGTACGGCATCCGCGATCCGCGCGGCGGCGGGCGTTCCAGCGCGCGCGAGACGACGATGCGGGTGGCCGCGGCGGTCATCGCCAAGAAGTGGCTGGCCCAGCGCGGCGTCAGCGTGCGCGGCTGCATGACCGCGATCGGCGAAGTCGTGCCGCGCGCGCACGACTGGAGCACGGTCGAAGGCAACCCGTTCTTCTGGCCCTGCGCGGAGCAGGTGTCCGAGCTTGAAAGCTACATGGACGCGCTGCGCAAGTCCGGCGATTCGGTCGGCGCGCGCGTGCTGGCGGTGGCCGACGGCGTGCCGCCGGGCTGGGGCGAGCCGATCTACGGCAAGCTCGACGGCGAACTGGCGGCGGCGATGATGTCGATCAACGCGGTCAAGGGCGTGGAGATCGGCGACGGCTTCGCTTCCGTTGCTTCGAGGGGCAGCGAGCACCGTGACGTGATGACGCCGGACGGCTTCCTGTCCAACCATGCCGGCGGCATCCTCGGCGGCATTTCCACCGGCCAGCAGGTGTCGGTTTCGGTGGCGTTCAAGCCGACCTCCAGCCTGCGTCTGCCGGTGCCGGGGCTGGACGTGGACGGCAACGTGGTCGATGTGGTCACCACCGGCCGCCACGACCCCTGCGTGGGCATCCGCGCCACGCCCATCTGCGAGGCGATGCTGGCGCTGGTGCTGATGGACCAGGCGCTGCGCCACCGCGCGCAGTGCGACGACGTGGGCGAAGTCGCGCCGCGCATCGCGGGCACCACTTCCATTACCGGCACCAAACGATAGCGGCGCGCCGCCGGCTACGCCCCCACGGGCAGCGACGCGCCGCAACCTACGCACCCCATTTCCCGCAGGCGCTTCGACGCGCCGCATTCAATTTCGAGGCAACAGATGAGCAAGCAATACAAGGTAGCCGTGGTCGGCGCGACCGGCGCGGTGGGCGAGACGATGTTGTCGATCCTGGCCGAGCGCAAGTTCCCGGTCAGCGAACTGGTGGCGCTGGCCAGCGAACGCAGCGCCGGCGGCCACGTCGATTTCCGCGATGACGAAATACTGGTGCAGGACCTGGCGACGTTCAATCCGTCCTCCATCGACATCGCGCTGTTTTCCGCCGGTGGTGCGGTGTCGAAGGAATACGCGCCGAAGTTCGCCGCCGCCGGCGCGGTGGTGATCGACAATTCCTCCACCTTCCGCTACGACGACGACGTGCCGCTGGTGGTCAGCGAGGTGAACCCGGAGGCCGCGAAGCACCGTCCGCGCGGGATCATCGCCAACCCCAACTGCTCCACCATGCAGCTGATGCCGGTGCTGGCGCCGATCCACAAGGCGTACGGCATCGAGCGCGTCAACGTGGCCACCTACCAGTCGGTGTCCGGCGGCGGCCGCAGCGCGATGGAGGAGCTGGGCCGGCAGACCGCCGAGCTGTTGAGCTTCCAGGAGATCAGCCCGAAGAAGTTTCCGGTGCAGATCGCCTTCAACCTGATCCCGCACATCGACGAGTTCCAGCCCAACGGCTACACCAAGGAAGAAATGAAGCTGGTGTGGGAGACGCAGAAGATTCTCGGCGACGCGTCCATCCAGGTGAACCCCACCGCGGTGCGGGTGCCGGTGTTCTTCGGCCACTCCGAAGCGGTGAACATCGAGACCAGGAAGAAGATCACCCCGGACGAGGCACGCGCGCTGCTGCGCACCGCGCCGGGCGTGGAAGTGGTGGACGAACACAAGGCCGGCGGCTATCCAACGCCGGTGACCCATGCTTCGGGCAAGGACCCGGTGTTCGTGGGCCGCATCCGCGAGGATTTCTCGCACCCGCGCGGGCTGAATTTGTGGGTGGTGGCGGACAATATTCGCAAGGGCGCGGCGCTGAATGCGGTGCAGATCGCAGAATTGCTGGTGCAGCAAGGCTTGCCGGCGAAGGCCACTGGGGGCTAGAGTCGCAGCGCCAAGGGTGGGGATGGAGTGCAAGTGAATCGAACATTGCGAGCGGCGGTGGTCAGTGCCTTGTTGCTGGCCGCAGGCAACAGCTGGGCGCTGGGGCTGGGGCAGATCCAGGTCAAGAGCAAGCGCAACCAGCCGCTGGTGGCGGAAATCCCCATCATCTCCACGACCCCCGGGGAGCTGGCTGCGCTGCAGGCACGGCTGGCCTCGCCGGAAACCTTCCGCCGCATCGGCTTGTCTCCACCCACCGGGGCGGCGGCCGATCTGCAGTTCAGCCTGGGCAATGACGGCCGGGGCCGGCCGGTGATCCGGGTCACCACCCTCAAGCCGGTGGATCAAGACGCGCTGAATTTCCTGATCGAAGTGGATTGGGGCAGCGGACGGCTGGTGCGTGAATATTCGGCGCTGGTGGATACCCCCACCACCACCGGTGCGGTGGTGCAGCCCGCCGTGCAACTGCCGCAATCGCCCGATGCCAACCTGGTGCAGCGCCCGCAGCCCGAGCCGCCCTCCGCACCGCCAGCGGCACCGATTGCAGCCCCTGCACCGGCGCCAGCACCCGTTGCCGTGCCACCGCCGCCTGTCGTGCCACCGCCGGTCGTCGCCGTGGAGCCCTTGCCGGTACCGGAGGCCAGCGTGGTGCCGGTGCCTGTGGCGAAGGCGAGCAAGCCCGCGGTCGATCAATATGGCCCGGTCAAACGCGGGGAGACGCTGTCGAAGATCGCCGGTGCGGTGGGACTGCGCCGGGACTTCAGCCTGGATCAGTCGATGCTGGCGCTGTTGCGGGCCAACCCCGACGCGTTCCTGGGCGATGACGTCAATCGGCTGCGCAGCGGTGCGGTGCTGCGCGTCCCCGGGCACGAGGACGTGGCGAAGATCGATGCTGACGAGGCGGCGCAGGTCGTGCGCCAGCAGATGCAGCAATGGCAGCAGGCGCGACGTGCCGTGCGGCAGCCGGAAACGCGCGCTGCCACCGCTGCGCCAGCGACCGAGCACGTGCCGGTTGCCAAGCTGGCAGCGAGCGTCGATGCAGAACCGAAGACCAGGCCCGTTGCGAAGCCCGATGCCGCCGCACCCAAGCCGGCCGCCAAACCCAAGCGCGAGGTTGCCAAGGTTGCCGCTCCGGTGGTGCAACCCGCACGACCCGCCCAACCCCAGGCCAAGCCGCAGCAGCGGAATGAAGCCAGACTGCAAATCGTGCCGCCCACAGGGCCGGGCAAGGCCACAGGAATGAAATCCGGCACCGACGCCGGCGGGAAGGGCAGCATGCTGCAACAAGAATTGCGTCAGCGCGATGAAGACATCGCTGCGAAGTCTGCGGAGATTGGCGAACTGAAAGACCGCGTCGCCTCTCTGGAAAAACTCAAGGACGAGCAGCAGAAGCTGATTTCGTTGAAGGATACCGAGCTGGCCACCGCGCAATCCCGGCTGGCACAGGCCAATCAGGCGGCAGCACAGGCCAAGGCGCAGGCCGTGGTGCCCGCTGTGGCACCTGCGGCGACCGCGGCCGCCTCCAGTCAACCTGCACCGGCGGTCGAGACCCCCAGCCACAATGCCATGCCCTATGTCTGGGGTGGGGTCGGGTTTGCGGCCTTGGCACTGCTGGCCTGGTTGCTGGCGGGGCGGCGCAAACCGGCACCGCCGGTACGACGCAGCCTGTTCGACAGCGAAACCCTGGCGGCCAGCATGGTGGTGCCGACCGGCGCGATGGCCGGGACGTCTGACGCCGCACCAGACGAGATCGACGAAGCGGCACCCGTGGCGCATGCGGCCAGCATCGATCTTGCCGATCTGCCGGCAACACCCCCACGGATGGAAACCCCGGCTTGGCATTCGGGTTGGGTGAAATCGGAGCCTGCCGCCGCGTCCGCGCCCGCCGCACCCGTTGCACCTGCTTCTGCACCGGCTTCGATCGCCGCCGATGCCGTGCCTGCGCACGCCAGCATCGAGCAGCGCTTCAAGCTGGTGGACGCGCTTCTCGACATGGGCGACAAGCAATCCGCCCAGCAGATTCTTGCCGAGCTGCTGCACGACGAGGATGACGACGCCAGCGCCAAGGCCGCAACCATGCTGAGCCGGTTGGTGGGCTGAAGGTCGCCCGCGTTTCGATGCGTTTTGCCCTGGGAATCGAATACGACGGCAGCGGCTTTTCGGGCTGGCAGCGGCTGAGTGCCGCCGGCGGCGTGGCGCAGGACGGCAGCCTGCAAACCGCGCTGGAAATCGCGCTGTCGAAGGTGGCCGCCGCGCCCATCGCCACCACCTGTGCCGGCCGCACCGATGCCGGGGTGCATGCGTGCTGCCAGGTGGTGCATTTCGATACCGACGTCGTGCGCGACGCGCGCGGCTGGGTTCTCGGCACCACCGCCAACCTGCCGCCGACGATGGCCGTACGCTGGTGCGTGCCGGTGGCCGATGATTTCAATGCGCGGTTTTCGGCACGCGCGCGCCGCTACCGCTACCGCATCCTCAACCGCAGCGCGCGGCCGGGGCTGGAGCGCCAGTACCTGGGCTGGGAGCGCATGCCGCTGGACGCCGACGCGATGCACGAAGCCGCGCAGGCGCTGCCCGGCGAGCGCGATTTTTCCGCCTTCCGCAGCGCCCAGTGCCAGGCCACCCATGCGCGCCGCAACCTGCAGGACATTTCCGTCACCCGCGCCGGCGACGAGGTGGTGGTGGAGGTGCAGGCCAACGCCTTCCTCCACCACATGGTGCGCAACATCGTCGGCTCGCTGCTGGTGGTGGGGCGCGGCGAGCGCTCGCTGGCGTGGATCGCCGAACTGCTGGAAGGCCGCGACCGCACCGTGGCCGGCCCCACCGCGCCGTCGGCGGGCTTGTTGTTTCTCGGTCCGCGCTATCCGGCCAAATGCGGGCTGCCGGCCGAGGTCACGCTGTGACGACGCGGCACACCCGCATCAAGCTGTGCGGCATGACCCGTGCCGAGGATGTGCAGTTGGCGGTGCAGTTGCAGGTCGACTTCATCGGCCTGATCTTCGCCGCACGCAGCCCGCGCCGGCTGACGCCGGAGCAGGGTGCGCGCCTGCGTGCACGGGTGCCGGCCGGCATCACGGTGGTAGCGCTGCTGATGGACACGCCGAGCGCCGACATCCTCCGGATCATCGACAGCGTGCAGCCGGATATCCTGCAATTCCACGGCAGCGAAGACGACGCCTGCTGCGCCGGTTTCGGGCTGCCGTTCTTCAAGGCCATTGCGATGGGCGATGACGCGGATCCGTTGCCGAGGATGGCCGCGTTTCCGACTGCGCAAGGCTTCGTGCTGGACGGCCACGGCACCGGCGAGGCGGGCGGCAGTGGGCGGCGTTTCGACTGGGCGCGGTTGCCGGCAGTTGCCGGCAAGCCGTTGCTGCTGGCCGGCGGGCTGGGACCGGACAACGTGGCGCGCGCCATCGCCATCGCCCGGCCGTGGGGCGTGGATGTGTCCAGCGGCATTGAACAAGCCCCTGGCGTGAAAGATGCCGATGCCATGCGCCGCTTCGTGGCGGCGGTGCGTGCGGCCGATGCCGCAGCCACGGCGGCAATCGGTTAGGCTATCGGCATCATGAAGACGCATGCTCGCCGTCCAGCCCCTTTTGGCCGCTCGCTGCGGCGCTGGCGGCGCGTGCCTGCGGCGGCGGTGCGATAACCCGTTTCCGGTTCCCCGCGCATTGCCTATCCTTGTGACAGCGGCTTGTTGCCCGCTGCACGCCCGGTTCCGGAGATTTGCCTCGTGAATACCCCCGCTGCCCAGCCCGCGCCCACCGGCGTGGCCGATTTCCACGCCTGGCCCGACGCCTGTGGTCATTTTGGTCGCCATGGCGGCCGTTTCGTGGCCGAAACCCTGATCGGCCCGTTGCAGGAATTGGCCGCCGCCTATGACGCCGCGCGCGTCGATCCGTCGTTCATCGCCGCGTTCTACAAAGACCTCACCCATTACGTCGGTCGGCCCAGCCCGATCTACCACGCCGAGCGCCTCAGTCGCGAAGTGGGTGGCGCGCGCATCCTGCTCAAGCGCGAAGACCTGAACCACACCGGCGCGCACAAGATCAACAACACCATCGGCCAGGCGCTGCTGGCCAGCCGCATGGGCAAGACCCGGATCATCGCCGAGACCGGTGCCGGCCAGCACGGTGTCGCCTCCGCCACCGTGGCCACCCGGCTGGGCCTGGAATGCGTGGTGTACATGGGTGCCACCGACATCGAACGGCAGAAGATCAACGTCTACCGGATGAAGCTGCTGGGCGCGACGGTGGTGCCGGTGACCAGCGGCTCGGCCACGCTCAAGGATGCGCTGAACGAGGCGATGCGCGACTGGGTGACCAATGTGCGCGACACCTTCTACATCATCGGCACCGTCGCCGGCCCCGACCCGTACCCGCGCATGGTGCGCGACTTCAATTCGGTGGTCGGCCGCGAAGCGCGCCAGCAGATGCTGGCCGAATACGGCCGCCTGCCGGATGCGGTCACCGCCTGCGTCGGCGGCGGCAGCAATGCCATCGGCATCTTCCATGCCTTCCTCAACGACCCGTCGGTGCGCATCGTCGGTGCGGAAGCAGCGGGCGAAGGGATCGAAACCGGGCGGCACGCGGCCTCGCTGGCGGCCGGCCGGGTGGGGGTGCTGCACGGCAACCGCACCTACGTGATCTGCGACGACGACGGCCAGATCACCGAAACCCATTCGATCTCCGCCGGGTTGGACTATCCCGGCGTCGGCCCCGAGCACGCCTTCCTGAAGGACATGGGTCGCGCCGAATATGTCGGCGTGACCGACGAGGAAGCACTGGCTGCCTTCCATCGCCTGACCCGCACCGAGGGCATCCTGCCGGCGCTGGAATCCAGTCACGCGGTGGCGCAGGCGATCAAGCTGGCGCGGGACCTGCCCCAGGACGCCATCGTGTTGTGCAACCTGTCCGGGCGCGGCGACAAGGACGTGCACACGATTGCGGCCCGCGAAGGGCTGTCGCTCTAGCCCATGCGTTCAAAGCCCTCCCCTTCAAGGGGAGGGTTGGGTGGGGATGGGTTCGGGGCGCATTCCTGCAGCGGAATGGATCCGGTTCTTTTTCCCGGATTTGGCCTGAGCGCCGCTTTCGGCGACAATGTGCGGTCAACTTCACCCTTAACATCCAGGAGTACGGCCATGGCCGACGAGCAAGCCCAGCAAGACCCGCAGACCCCGGCCGAAGGCGGCACCCAGTTCCCGCCGGAGTTCTTCGACTGCGTCAATGCGTATCTGGACCTGACCAACAAGCAGTCGCAGCAGTATGGCGACAAGAACATCAGCCTGGCTGCCCTGTTTGCCAGTGCCCGCTTCAACGCTCACGTGTTCCTGTCCAGCGTCAAGCCGATCGCCGCCGCCGAAGAACGCACCGCGTTCCTCGACTACATGAGCACCATGTACCGCCGCATGCTCAACGAGCACATCGACGGCATGGGCGAAGAGCGCGGCATCGACGTCGGTGATTCCGAGCTGGCCGACGAGTACAAGGCCGCCGGCGTGAAAATCGGCCGTCTCAAGGACGCACCGGCTGCGGCCAACGCATGACCCGTCTGCAGCAACGGCTGGACGCCTTGCGTTCGGCCGGGCGCAAGGCGCTGGTGCCGTTCGTGACCGCCGGCGATCCTCAGCTTGCGGCCACGGTGCCGGTCATGCACGCACTGGTGCAGGCCGGCGCGGATATGATTGAACTCGGCGTGCCGTTTTCCGACCCGATGGCCGATGGCCCGGTGATCCAGCGCAGTTCCGAGCGTGCGCTGGCGCGCGGGGCGGGGATGGCGTACGTGCTGGACGCCGTGCGCGCATTCCGTGTGCACGATGCGGCCACGCCGGTGGTGCTGATGGGCTACCTCAACCCGGTCGAAATCCGCGGCGCGGCGGCGTTTGCCGCCGATGCGACGGCGGCTGGCGTGGACGGCATGCTGCTGGTCGACCTGCCACCGGAAGAAGCCGAGGAATACCGCGCCGCGTTTGCCCACCACGGACTGGTGCTGATCTCGCTGGTCTCGCCGACCACCCCGCAGGCCCGCTTGCAGCGGCTCTGCGAGCAGGCCGAGGGCTATCTTTATTACGTCAGCTACGCCGGCGTCACCGGCGCGGCGCATCTGGACGTGGGCGATGCGGGCCGCCACCTGGCGGAAGTGCGGGCGATGGCAAAGGCGCCGGTGTTCGCCGGCTTCGGCATCCGCGATGCCGCCAGTGCGGCGTCGATGGCGGCGCACGCCGACGGCGTGGTGGTGGGCAGTGCGTTGGTGTCGGCGATGGATGGCAGTGCGGACGAAACGGCTGCCGCCGCGCGCGCGGACGCATTCCTGCGCCCTCTGCGCGAGGCACTGGACGGGCTGGCCGTTCCGGCGTGAGTAGTAGACTGGGCACCATCCGGGCCGCGACCGGGATGGAAGCGGCAATCGTGCGCGCGACGCAACCTGCGGTGATCGAAACGAATGAGCTGGCTTAAGAAACTGATGCCGGGCACCGGCATCCGCACCGAAGCAGGCAACGAGCGCAAGCGCAGCGTGCCCGAGGGCGTGTGGGAAAAATGCGATCAGTGCGGTGCGGCCTTGTATCGCCCCGAACTGGAAGCCAACCTGGAAGTCTGCCCGAAATGCGCCTTCCACATGCCGATCCGTGCCCGCGCGCGGCTGGCGGCGCTGCTGGACGACGAAGGCCGGGAAATCGGCGCCGAACTGGGCCCGACCGACGTGCTCAAGTTCAAGGATCAGAAGAAGTATTCCGACCGCATCAAGGCCGCGCAAAAGGCCACCGGCGAGCGCGACGCGCTGGTCGCGCTGGAAGGCAAGCTGGCCGGTCATGACCTGGTCGCCGCCGCGTTCGACTTCGCCTTCATGGGCGGCTCGATGGGCTCGGTGGTGGGCGAACGCTTCACCCTCGCCGCCGAGCGCGCGCTGGAATTGCGCTGCCCGTTCGTCTGCTTCACCGCCAGCGGCGGCGCGCGCATGCAGGAGAGCCTGTTCTCGCTGATGCAGATGGCCAAGACTTCCGCCGCGCTGGGCCGCCTGCGCGCGGCCGGGTTGCCCTACATCGTGGTGCTGACCCATCCCACCACCGGCGGCGTGTCGGCCAGCTTCGCCATGCTGGGCGACCTCAACCTCGCCGAACCGGGCGCGCTGATTGGCTTCGCCGGCCAGCGCGTGATCGAGCAGACCGTGCGCGAGAAGCTGCCGGAAGGCTTCCAGCGCAGCGAGTTCCTGCTCCAGCACGGCACGGTGGATCAGATCGTCGATCGTCGTGAAATGCGCGAGCGGCTGGCGCATCTGCTGGCGATGCTGATGCAGCGTGCGGCCCCGGTCGACGGCGCGGAGGCGGCGTGAGCACGCGCAGGTATTTCGGTACCGACGGCATCCGCGGCCGGGTCGGCGACGGCCCGATTTCCGCCGACTTTGTGCTGCGCCTGGGCAATGCCTACGGCCATGCGCTGGTGGCCGCCGCGCGCGACCGCCAGGAATGGCGCAAGCCGATGGTCGTCATCGGCAAGGACACGCGCATTTCGAACTACATGTTCGAGGCGGCGCTGGAAGCCGGCCTCGTCGCCGCCGGCGTGGACGTGCAGTTGATGGGGCCGATGCCGACGCCCGCAGTCGCGCACCTGACCCACTCGATGCGCGCCGACGGCGGCATCGTGATTTCCGCCTCGCACAACCCGCACCACGACAACGGCATCAAGTTCTTTTCCGCGCAAGGCGAAAAACTCGACGACGCCACCGAGCTGGCGATCGAGGCCGCGCTGGACGCGCCGTTTTCCACCGTGGCTTCCGAAAAACTGGGCAAGGCGGTGCGCACCCGCGACACCATCGGCCGCTACGTCGAGGCCTGCAAGAACTCGGTGCCGAAGGGTTTCCACCTCGGCGGCATGCGGATCGTGGTCGACTGTGCCAACGGCGCGACCTATCAGCTGGCGCCGCTGGTGCTGCGCGAGCTGGACGCACGGGTGGAGGCGATGGGTGTCGACCCGAACGGCATCAACATCAACGAGGGCGTGGGTTCCACCCATCCCGAGGCGCTGGCCGCGCGGGTGCGCGAAAGCGGCGCGGCGCTGGGCATCGCCTTCGACGGCGACGGCGACCGGGTGCTGTTCGTCGATGCGCAGGGCCGCGTCTGCGACGGCGACGACCTGCTCTACGTGCTGGCCTGCGACTGGCAGGAAAGCGGCCGTCTGCGCGGCCCGGTGGTCGGCACGCTGATGACCAACTTCGGCTTCGAACAGGCGTTGGCCGCGCGCGGGATCGCCTTCGTGCGCGCCAAGGTCGGCGACCGCTACGTGCACCAGCAACTGCTGGCCCACGGTGGCGTGCTGGGCGGCGAAGCCAGCGGCCACATCCTGTGCCTGGACCGCGCCAGCACCGGCGACGGCATCGTCAGCGCGCTGCAGGTGCTGGAAGTGCTGCAGCGGCGCGGCATTGGCCTGGCCGAGGCGCTGAAGGATCTGCGCAAGGTGCCGCAGAAGACCGTCAACGTGCGTTTCGCCGCCGGCAGCAAGCCGGCCGAGGCGGCCAGCGTGCAAGCCGCACTGTTGGACGCGCAGCGTGCCGTCGAAGGCCGCGGTCGCGCCTTCCTGCGGCCGTCGGGCACGGAACCCGTGGTGCGGGTGACGGTGGAAGCCGACGATGCCGCGCTGGTCGAATCCACCCTGTCCGCGCTGGCCGATGCCGTGCGCGCCGCCGCTTGATTGCAACGCCGTGATTCCCGCACCTGCGGGAAGGAGCAACGCCATGACTTCGCAGATCCCCACCCTCGACATCACCCGCTTTCACACCGACCGTGACGCCTTCGTCGCCGAGCTTGGCGCGGCCTACCGCGAATGGGGCTTTGCCGGCATCCGCGGTCACGGCATCCCGCAGGCGCAGATCGACGAGGCCTACGCCACCTTCAAGGCGTTCTTCGCGCTGCCGGAAGAGGTGAAGAAGCGCTACCACGTGGCGGGTGGCGGCGGCGCGCGCGGCTACACGCCGTTCGGGGTGGAAACCGCGAAGGGTTCCAAGCACTTCGACCTCAAGGAGTTCTGGCACATCGGCCGCGAGATCGCGCGCGATTCGAAATACGCCGCCGACATGGCGGAGAACCAGTGGCCGGCGGAGATCCCCGGATTCAAGCGGGTCGGCTACGGCCTGTACCAGTCGCTGGACGCGCTGGGTTCGCAGGTGCTGGCGGCGCTGGCGCTGCACATCGGGCTGGCGGAGGACTATTTCGCCGACAAAACTAATTCCGGCAACTCAATCCTGCGCCCGATCCATTACCCGCCGATCACCACCGACGACATTCCGAATGTCCGCGCCGGCGCGCACGAGGACATCAACCTGATCACCCTGCTGGTGGGCGCCAGCGCGGAAGGGCTGGAAGTGCTGTCGCGCAAGGGCGAGTGGGTGCCGTTCACCGCCGATGCCGACACCATCGTGGTCAACATCGGCGACATGCTGCAGCGGCTGACCAACCACGTGTATCCGTCCACCACCCACCGCGTGGTCAACCCGCCGGGGGAGAAGGCGCGCCAGCCGCGCTATTCCACCCCGTTCTTCCTGCACCCGAACCCGGATTTCCTGATCGACGTGCTGCCGTCCTGCATCACTCCGGACAATCCCAGCCGCTATCCGGAGCCGATCACCGCGGAAGGCTACCTGCAGGAACGCCTGCGCGAAATCAAGTTGAAATGAGGCGCTGGCGCGCGCAGCGCCATCAGGTCATCCAGAAAAACACCGCGGCCATGCGCTCGTCGGCCAGCACGCTGCCGCAGTAGGCGGTGGCGCTGTGGATCATGGCGGCGCTGTAGACCAGCAAGCGGTTGAACTTGTTGGGAATGCGCACGTCTTCGACAAAACTGTTCGGCGGAACGAAGCGCGTGCCCATGGCTTCCACCAGGTTGTTGTGCGGGCTGCTCACGGTGTTGCCGCCCAATTGGCCACCGGGCATGCGTTGCCGATAGAAGCTGGTGCCGCACGACTGCGGCGCGTCCGGGGTCAGGTACAGCACGCCGGCATAGCGGCACAGCGCGCGGGAATCGGTATGCGGACGTGCGCCGGCCTCGTGCGCACCCACCGCTTGCACGCAATTGTGGTTGAGCGTCTTGCCCTCCGGCGTGCTTTGCACCCACAGCTTGCGGCTGCCGGTGGCCTGCATCACGCGCGCTTCGATCTGCGCCAGTTCCTCTGGTTCCAGTGCCGGGATCGCGCGGCGGCCCGGCCAGCTCTCCTGGGTGTGCGGGAACCCCAGGCTCCAGTCCTGTTTGGCCAGACAGCGTTCGCGCACCGCTTCCGGGTTCGGAAGGATGTGGTCGAACAACCAGTAATCCCGCCCCTCGGTCGGTTTGCGATAGGGCAGCATGTGCAACATCGGTCGGGGCGGGAACGTCGGTTTCATGGCGCAACTATACGAGCCCGTGAGTCGGGTTGCTAAACTTCGCGATTCAAGGACTGGAGTTGACCATGCGCCGCAAGATCGTTGCCGGAAACTGGAAGCTGCAAGGCAGCCGCGAATTCGCCCATGCGCTGGTCGCCGACATCGTGGATGCCGGCGTCGCCGGGGTGGAGCTGGTGGTGCTGCCGCCGTACCCGTACCTGGGCGAGCTGGTGGCGAAGTTCGACGGCAACGGCGTGGCCTTCGGCGCGCAGGACGTGAGCGCACACGCCAAGGGCGCCTACACCGGTGAAGTGGCGGCGGCGATGCTGGCCGACGTGGGCGCACGCTACACGCTGGTGGGGCATTCCGAGCGCCGCCAATACCATGCGGAAAGCAGTGAACTGGTGGCGCAGAAATTCGTGGCCGCGCAGGCGGCCGGGTTGACCCCGCTCCTGTGCGTCGGCGAGAGCCTGGAACAGCGCGA
Source organism: Lysobacteraceae bacterium (assembly GCA_028868545.1). GTDB lineage: Bacteria > Pseudomonadota > Gammaproteobacteria > Xanthomonadales > Xanthomonadaceae > Thermomonas. The sequence goes on from JAGWUF010000017.1 coordinate 38,262, forward strand.
AGCCGGCCAGACCGAAGCCGTGATCGCCGGCCAATTGCAGCCGGTGCTGGCGCTGGCCGGCGTGGCCGCGTTCGCCAATGCCGTGATCGCTTACGAACCGGTCTGGGCGATCGGCACCGGCCGCACCGCCAGCCCGGCGCAAGCGCAGGCGGTACATGCCTTCATCCGTAGCCAAGTGGCCGCGCAGGATGCTAAAATCGCCGATTCACTGCCCTTGCTGTACGGCGGCAGCGTGAAGCCCGACAACGCGGTCAGCCTGTTTGCACAGGCGGATGTGGATGGCGGGTTGATCGGCGGGGCCGCGTTGGTGGCCCCCGATTTCCTGGCCATCGCGCAAGCGGCGGCTTGATCCGACTGCACCAGATTCAATCAGAGACGGTCTCATTTATGTTGTTGCAACTCGTCAATATCATCTACGTGCTGGTCGCCATCGGCATCATCGCCTTCGTGCTGCTGCAGCAAGGCACGGGCGCCCAGGCGGGCTCCGGCTTCGGCGGTGGTGCCTCGGCCACGGTGTTCGGTGCGCGCGGCGCATCCAACTTCCTGAGCAAGAGCACCAAGTGGCTGGCCATCGTGTTCTTCGTGTCCAGCATGGGCATGGCGATGTACGCCAGCAAGCAGGCCACACGCACCGGCCCGGCCAAACCGGATCTGGGGGTGATGGCGCAGCAGGCGGCGGCCAAGCCAGCAGCCAGCATTCCCACGGCACCCGCCCAGAATGCCGCGAACGCTCCGGCAGTCCCTGCAGCGCCGGCAATCACCACCACCACGGTGCCCGTTGCCGCGCAGCCGGCTGCCCCCCAGCCCGCACAACCGGATGCACCCGCGCCGGCGAAATGACGGGCGCAGCAACATGTTCCAGACTTGCAACACATGGCCGACAGGCCACAGCAAAGCCCAGGTGGCGGAATTGGTAGACGCACTACCTTGAGGTGGTAGCGACTTAGGTCGTAGGGGTTCGAGTCCCCTCTTGGGCACCATTACAACGTCACGCAATGCACCGCATGACACTGCAACACCCCTGAAACCGCGCTACGGCGCGGTTTTTCTTTGCCTGCACGCCCTGCAACGTCCCGGAAGCCCACTTGGCGTCACCCAAATATGGCGGTACGGTTGGCGGTACGAAGGCGGTATCCGGGCGCTTGGCGGTACGGGCGGGCCGGGACTGACGTACCGCCAAGCCCACCGGAGTCGCCAACATGGCAAAGCGCATTCCCCCGCTGACCCCCTCGCAAGTCCAGAACGCCAAGCCGCAGGCGGCACCGTACAAACTACGGGATGGCGGTGGCCTGTACCTGCTGGTGACCCCGGACGGGGCGAAGCTGTGGCGGATGGACTACCGCCGACCCGTCACCGGGAAGCAGAACACCATCGGGCTGGGAGCCTTCCCCGTGGTGAAGCTGGCCGAAGCCCGCGACAAGCGCGAGGCCGTCCGTAAGCAATTGGATGCCGGCATCGACCCCAGCGAGCAACGCAAGGCCGATGACGCGGCGAAGTTGGCGCAGGCGCAAGCGCAGGCGGTTGCCGACCGGCAGGCCACCGAAGGCACCTTCCGCGCCGTGGCCGAAAGCTGGGCAGCGATGAAGCGGAAGACGTGGGCCGATGAAACCCGGCGCAAGGCGGAACTGGTGCTGCGCGATTACCTGCTACCGGCGCTGGGCGATGCCGACATGGCAACCTTGAGCAGCAAGGATGCGTTGACCGTGCTGGAAGCGATGGCAGAAACCGCCCCGAATCTGGCCCGCAAGGCGCGCGGCTATCTGGCCCGCATCGCACACCACGCGATGAAGCAGGGATTCCGCGAGGATGGCCGCGTTCTCGTTCTGGAAAGTGAGGCGATCAAGGACGCGATCAAGGCGGCGAAGGGGCATATCCCCGCCGCTACCGCAACGCTGGCGGACGTGCGCGCCGTCGTGCTGGCCGTGGACGCCTACGCCATTCTGGTCACGCGCGCAGCGTTGGCCATCGCCATGCTGACCGCGCAGCGTCCGGGCAACGTGGTGGCGATGGAATGGGCGGAAGTGGACTTGGACGCAGCGGAGTGGAACATCCCCGCAGGCAAGATGAAGACCGGCCACGCACACACCGTTCCGCTGGCGGCGCAGGCCGTGGCCCTGCTGCGCGACATGCTGGCCTACACCGATGGCAAGCAGTACGTGTTCCCGCCACTGGCGCGGCAGCGCACCGAACACCTGCACCGGGACACCCTGAGCAAGGCATTGCGTGATTCCGGGCTACGGGACAAGCATGCCGCGCACGGGTTCCGTGCCATGTTCCGCACGGTGGCGCGCGAACGGCTTGGCATCGCGGAAGACGTGCTGGAAGCGCAGTTGGCACATGCCAAGAAAGGCGAGGTGCAAGCCGCCTACGACCGTACCGGCTTCATCGAGGAACGCCGCGCCGTGGCGCAACGTTGGGCGGACTATCTGGACAACCTGCGGGCCGGCGCGAACGTCATCCCGATGGCGCGCAAGGCGGGCTGAACATCCCGCATGTTCCCGTTGCATCCTGTAACGTATCGCTATACATTAAGGTCATGATCCGGAGCTTCCGACACAAGGGCGTTGAAGCCTTCTTCCGGCAAGGGAAGACACAGGGTATCCAAGTCAAACATGCAAGCCGGTTGCGGCTGCAATTGTCGATGCTGGACGCCGCCAGCGGGCCGAACGACATGGCCGTGCCGGGCTGGAAGCTGCACCCGCTGAAAGGAGACCTTGCGGATCACTGGGCGGTGTGGGTCAACGCCAACTGGCGGCTGACCTTCACCTTCATCAACGGCGATACCGAACTCGTGGACTATCAGGACTACCACTGATGAACATCATGCATAACCCCCCGCATCCCGGCGAAGTGCTGCGCGAGTGGCTGGCCGAAGTAACCGTGACCGACGCCGCGGAGCGTTTGGGCGTGACGCGCGCTGCGTTGTCGCGCGTGCTGAACGGCGGCGCGGGTATCAGCGCGGAGATGGATATTCGCCTGTCCAAGGCGCTTGGTACCACGCCGGGCACTTGGTACGCGATGCAGGCCAGCTACGACATGTGGCATGCGCAGAAGCAGTTCCGGGGCAAGGTGCGCCCCATTGCGGCAGTGGCCGCATGACCGAACACCGCACCTAGCCCGACGGGGCGAAAACGCCGGACACCCTGCCGGCGCTGGTGCGGGGCTTATCAGGGCGCGGGGGTGGGCGATGGTCGTGTCACGAGACGACGATTCGAAAATCTTGGGACCGGGCTGGATTGAAGTTGCATCCGGACTCTGGGAGCGTACTAACGCCGATGGTCGGAAGTCGCACATCCGTCGGTTAACTGATGGAACGTTTCAAGTCTCGGCACAACACGATGAAGGCGTTTTCGCAGCTCTTTCAAACATGCCAAACGCCGATGTGCGGGAAGTTCGCAGCGGCAAGAGAGCTAAGTATTTTGCATGGATGCCGCACACTGAGCCGGAAATAGAGCGCAGACATGCACGCATTGAGTCTCTGGTAGGCCCGATTAAAGAGCACATCGCTGCTGGTCGACTCGCAGGGGTGGTTGCGGACGATGTAATCGCATTGATGGCGGGGTTTGCTGAAATCCTCGCGGAGTCTATTGAGAGCGGAAGGTCTGAGGTCGTTCGTGCCGCAAAAGGCGTCGATCTGGAGCATTCCGACCTGCGGCGACGCGGGCCTGAGGCGCGTCTGGTGAAAAACAAGCTAATCGCGGCAAAGGCGGCCGCTAAGGTTGGCGCGCTGGAGTTGTGGAAGGAACGCAACGCAGGCGAGCATCCGAAGCTGCGGACAGTCGAGCAATTTGCAACCGAAGTCATGCGCCGCTGGCCAGTGCTGACAAGCGCGAAGGTCATATGCGGCTGGTCGGCTAGGTGGACGAAGCAAGTAAAGGGCGGCAAAAACCCAGTCTGCTAGCAGACTTCCCATCGTGCTAGCACGGGGGCATTGGCGCATCGTCTGAGGCACAAAGTCCGTATCGCCCTGCACAAACCCGCAGGGACGGAAGCGGAAACATGCGTACTGAAAGAACCCCGACCTATCGGCCACTGGTCACGGCCTGCGCGGAACATGGCATTAGCCGATCCGTGGCATTCGAGCTTGCGCGATCCGGCAAGCTGGAGACGTTCACCATCGGAACCCGGCGTTATGTGGTGCTGGAGTCCCTGCGGACGCTGCCCGAGCGGCTGGAGCGTGCGGCATGAGCGGCCATAACGGACGAAACCCGGCTGGCGGGCCGGGTTCCGAGAGTGCACACGCTGGGAGCGGGATGCATGTGCAGGATGCCAGCGCGGAACCGCTGTTGCAACGGCTGGAGCATGTGCAACGGCAAGGCAACGGCTACCGCGCGCGCTGTCCCGCCTGTGGTGGGCAGTCCCGCAAGCTGGCGATTGCCGAACGCGATGGGCGCGTGCTGGTGCATTGCTTCGCAGGCTGTCCGGCGGATGACGTGCTGGGAGCTGTCGGGCTTCGCTGGGCCGACCTGCACCCGCCGCGCCACTGGCCGCAGTCGAGGGAGGAGCGGGAGCGGGCACGGCTGGCGATCCGGGAGGCGGGCATGGCGTCCGCCGTCGAAGTCCTGGCGCTGGAGGGCGCGGTAATCGAGGCCGCAGGCCGGCAGTTGCAGGGCTGGCAATTCCTGAGCGTGGAGGATGATGCACGCCTGACCGCTGCCGTCGAGCGGGTTTCCAGCGCGCGGGCGATCCTGTCCCGCCCGCAGCAGTGGAGGCCGAGCGCATGAATGCCGTCCTTTCACTGGAGGAGCGCGCGAATAAATTAGTGGCGGAAAATGCGGGGTTCGCGCCTGAGCCGCTGAGGCGTCCGCTACCGCCCGCCGAGCCGTACCCGCTGGAGGCGCTGGGGGACGTGCTGGGCGGGGCTGCAAAGGCGATCCACGCCGTTGTGCAGTCGCCGGCTGGCCTGTGCGGGCAATCCATCCTGTCGGCCGCAAGTCTGGCCGCGCAACCGCACGCCGATGTGGTCATCGATGGCCGGCGCGAGCCGTTGAGCCTGTGGCATGTGACCGTGGGCGATTCCGGCGAACGCAAGAGCGGCGCGGACAGGTGGGCATTGCAGGCGCATCGGGACGTGGAGCGTTCCGACGCCGACGCATACCGGCAGGCGATGGCATCGCATGAGGTGGCGCTGTCCGCCCACAAGGCCGCCGCGCGCGCTGCGGAGAAAGGCAAGGATGCCGACGCAATCCGGGCAAGCCTGCACAAGCTGGGGCCGCCGCCTGAGCCGCCGCTGTCGCCGCTGCTGCTGGTGCCCGAGGCAACGCTAGAGGGGCTGCACAAGCTGTACCAGTCCGGCCGGCCGAGCTTGGGGCTATTCAATGATGATGCCGGCGATTTTCTGGACGGCCACGCGATGAGCCGGGACAACCGCACGAAATCAGCGGCCGGATTCTCGAAGCTATGGGATAGCGGGGAGTTTGCCCGCATCCGTGCCGGGGACGGGGCCGCGAAGTTTTACGGCCGACGGCTGGCGATGCACGTCATGGTGCAGCCCGTCATTGCTGAGCGGGTGCTATCGGATGACGTGCTGACGGGGCAAGGCTTCCTGCCGCGTTGCCTTGTCGCATGGCCCGCGTCGACGGTGGGGACGCGGAGCTATTGCGACGCTGACCTGAGCCGCGATCCGGCATTGGCCCGCTACTGGTCACGGATGCGCGACCTGCTGACTGCACCCCTGCCGCTGCGGGAGGGCTCTAGGAACGAACTGGAGCCGCGCGCGCTGCCACTGGCACCGGACGCTAAGGCGCTATGGGTGGGCGTCCATAACGCGATTGAGGCCGACATGGCCGG
>JAGWUF010000018.1 GCA_028868545.1 Lysobacteraceae bacterium
TCCGGATCCCAGCCGATCGCGGTGGGATACAGCAGCAGTTCGGCGCCGGCCAGCGCCATCAGCCGCGCGCCTTCCGGATACCACTGGTCCCAGCACACCAGCACGCCCAGCCGGCCCACCGAGGTGTCGATGGGCGTGAAGCCGAGGTCGCCCGGCGTGAAGTAGAACTTCTCGTAGAAGCCCGGGTCGTCCGGGATGTGCATCTTGCGGTACTTGCCGGCGATGCTGCCGTCGGTTTCATAGACCACTGCGGTGTTGTGGTACAGCCCGGTGGCGCGCTTCTCGAACAGCGAGCTGACCAGCACCACGCCGTGCTGCTTCGCCAGCGCCGCCAGGCGCGCGGTCGAAGGGCCGGGGATCGGTTCGGCAAGGTCGAATTCGTCCACCAACTCGTGCTGGCAGAAGTACGCACCGTTGTGCAGTTCCTGCAGCAGGACGAGTTTGGCGCCGGAGTTGGCGGCCTCGGCCACGCGCGTTTCGATCACCGCGAGGTTGGCCTCGGCGTCGCCATGGTTGCGCTCCTGCACCAGCGCGACCGGAAGCTTGCTGTACCTGGACATCAGACCAGACCCTCCGGCAATTGCATGGTGATGCAGTGCAGGCTGCCGTTCTGCCAGATCAGCGGGCGGCAGGGCACCTGCACGATTTCGCGGCCGGGGAATGCCTGCGCCAGCACGGCGGCGGCGGCATTGTCGGCCGGGTCGCCATAAGCCGGCATCAACACCGCGCCGTTGACGATCAGGAAGTTGGCGTAGCTGGCGGCCAGCCGACGGCCTTCGTCGAGCACGGGCTGTGCCCACGGCAGCGGGAACAGGCGATACGGCTTGTCGTCGCGGGTGCGCAGCGCGGCGATTTCGTCGGCCATCGCCTTGAGGTCGGCGTAGTGCGAGTCCGCCGCGTCATCGCAGGCCTGGAACACGATCGCATCGCCGGGCGCGAAGCGGGCCAGGGTGTCGATATGGGCGTCGGTGTCGTCGCCCTCCAGCGCACCGTGATCCAGCCACAGCACCCGATCCTGCTGCAGCCACGCCGACAGATGCGCGGTCAGTTCCTCGCGGCTGGCATCGGGGTGCCGCTCGTGCAGGCAGCGCCAGGTGGTCAGCAGGGTGCCGTTGCCGTCGGTCTCAATGCCGCCGCCTTCCAGCGCGAAATCGATGCGCTGGCGCGCGGCATCACCGAACACGCCCTGCGCGGCCAGCGCTTCCACCAGCAGGTCGTCGCGGCCGGCTTCGAACTTGCCGCCCCAGGCGGTGAAGCGGAAGTCGAGCAGGCGGAAGCCGTCGCCCTCGCGCAGCGTGATCGGCCCGGAATCGCGCAGCCAGGTGTCGTCGTAGGGCACGGTGATGAAACGCACCTTGTCCATGTCCACCCGGTTCGAGCGCAGGCGGATGTCGGCATAGGTTTCGACGTCATCGTCGGCCACGCAGATCAACACCGGCTGGAAGCGGGTGATGGCCGCCGCCAGCGCGATATAAGTTTCCTCGACTTCGCCCAGGCGGCCGGCCCAGTCGGTGTCGGCGTGCGGCCAAGCGATCAGGATCGCCGACTGGGGCTCCCACTCGGCGGGGAAACGCGTGCAAGGCTTGCTCATTCAGGTCAATGGAGGGCAGGTCAACGGGCGGGGGGCTTGGGGCCGATTTCGTCGGGGCTGGCCTGGTTGACCACGGCGTCAACCACATGGCCGTGCGCGAAATAGACGGTAAAGGTGGGATAGACCCAGCGGGTGATGGCCGGCCATGCGCGCTTCTGGCCGCCGCGGACGTCCAGTCGCTGGGTGGGCGCACCGTATCTGGCTTCGACCTGGGCCATGCTGGCCCCGTGTGCGGGCGTGTTGGCAGGCTTTTCCTGCACCCGCTGGATCAGCAGGGTGTCGCCCGCGTTGACGGTACCCGCCAGCGCGAGCAGGGTGCCGAAGAGCAGGGGGCTACGGGACACATGCAACATGGCGAAACTCCCGGAAAGGTCGGAGGCATCGATTCTATGCCGATACGCCGCTGCCGATACGCAAAAGGCCGCCTTGCGGCGGCCTTCGGACACGACCTGCGCCTCGGCTCAGCGCTGACGGGCCTTGAAGCGCGGGTTGGACTTGCAGATCACGAAGACCTTGCCACGACGGCGAACCACCTTGCAGTCGCGGTGACGGGCCTTCGCCGACTTCAGGGAGGACAGGACCTTCATGATGAAACCTCGGCAAAAAAAATGGATGGGGATGAAGCGCGAAGCCGCGCATTCTAACGGGTATTTGGTTTGAAGATCAACGGCTTGAGGAAAATTCCTGGTGCGGCCGTCGGATTCGGGGAGGAAGCCGCATAATCATGGCATGACTTCGCTTGCGCCCGTGCTCACCATCGACGGCCCCTCCGGCTCCGGCAAAGGCACCATCAGCCGCCTCGTCGCCGCCCGGCTGGGCTGGCATTACCTCGACTCCGGTGCCCTGTATCGGGCGGTGGGAATCGCGGCCGGCTGGTCGGACATCGACTTGTCCGATGCCTCGGCGCTGGTGCGCTGCACCTTCGATACCGTCATCGGTTTCCGCGATGATGCCGCCGGCGAGCCGCGGGTGATCGTGAACGATGTGGATGCGACCGACGAGTTGCGCACCGAGACCGCCGGTGCCGCCGCTTCGGCCATCGCCGCCATTCCGGAAGTGCGGGCAGCATTGAAGGATCGCCAGCGCGCCTTTCGCCAGTGGCCGGGGCTGGTGGCCGACGGCCGCGACATGGGCACGGTGATCTTTCCGGATGCCGCGCACAAGGTGTTTTTGACCGCCAGTGCCGAGGAGCGTGCGGAAAGGCGCTATAAGCAGTTGAAAGACAAGGGGGTTTCGGTCACAATGGATGGTCTGCTACGCGAGATTCTCGCCCGCGATGCCCGCGATGCCAGTCGCGCGGTGGCGCCGTTGCGGCCAGCCGAGGACGCTGCCCACATCGACACCACCGGGCTGCCCATCGAGGCGGTGGTCGCACGGGTGCTGGACGTCGTGTCCCGCCCCGCGTCCTGAGCGGTCGCGTTTTTCTTCGCGTTGCAGATTTCGCTCCACGGGCGCGTGCCCGTGGTTTTCCTTCATTCACACATGGCCAAGGCACCTGCTGTGCCGATGCCAACCAACCCAGGTGGGCCGCCCCGTTGCTGCGGGTTGCCCGTGTATCCACCCGAGATTTTTCATGAATTCCGTAGCTACCGAATCTTTCGCAGAACTGTTTGAAGCCAGCCAGGCCAATTGGGCCAAGATCAAGCCCGGCGCCATCGTCAAGGGCATTGTCGTCGCCGTCACCAATGACGTGGTGGTGATCAACGCCGGCCTGAAGTCCGAAGGCATCGTGCCGATCGAACAGTTCCGCAACGACGCCGGCGAAATCGACGTGGGCGTGGGCGATGAGGTCAAGGTTGCCCTCGACTCGCTGGAAAACGGCTTCGGCGAGACCGTGCTGTCCCGCGAAAAGGCCAAGAAGGCCATGGTGTGGGACGAGCTGGAAGAAGCGCTGGAAGCCAATGCCACGATCGTCGGCCGCATCGACGGCAAGGTCAAGGGCGGCTTCACCGTCAACATCAAGGACGTGCGCGCGTTCCTGCCGGGCTCGCTGGTCGACGTGCGCCCGGTGCGCGACCCGGTCTACCTGGAAGGCAAGGAGCTGGAGTTCAAGCTCATCAAGCTCGATCGCAAGCGCAACAATGTGGTTGTCTCCCGCCGTGCGGTGGTCGAGACCGAGCATTCGGAAGAGCGCGAGCAGCTGATGGAGAAGCTGGTCGAAGGCGCCGTGCTGAAGGGCGTGGTCAAGAACCTGACCGACTACGGCGCGTTCGTCGACCTGGGCGGCATCGACGGCCTGCTGCACATCACCGACATGGCCTGGAAGCGCGTGCGCCATCCGTCCGAAGTGGTGGAAGTGGGCCAGGAGCTGGACGTGCGCGTGCTCAAGTACGACAAGGAGCGCAACCGCGTCAGCCTCGGCCTGAAGCAGATGGGCGAGGATCCGTGGGACAACATCGCGCGTCGTTACCCGGCCCATTGCCGCGTGTTCGGCAAGGTCAGCAATGTCACCGATTACGGCGCATTCGTCGAGATCGAGCCGGGTGTGGAAGGGCTGGTGCACGTCTCCGAAATGGACTGGACCAACAAGAACGTCAACCCGGCCAAGGTGGTGCAGGTCGGTGACGAGGTCGAAGTCATGGTGCTGGACGTGGACGAAGAGCGTCGCCGCATTTCGCTGGGCATCAAGCAGGTCACCAGCAACCCGTGGGAAACCTTCGCCGCGATCCACAAGAAGAATGACAAGGTGTCGGGCCAGATCAAGTCGATCACCGACTTCGGCATCTTCATCGGCCTGGACGGCGGCATCGATGGCCTGATCCACCTGTCCGACATCAGCTGGAACTCCACCGGCGAAGACATCGCCCGCAACTACAAGAAGGGCGACACGCTCGAGGCGGTGGTGCTGGCAGTGGATCCGGAGCGCGAGCGCATTTCGCTGGGCGTCAAGCAGATGGAACAGGATCCGCTGGGTCAGTTCATGGCCGCGCATCCGAAGGGTGGCAAGGTCACCGGCACCGTCAAGGAAGTGGACGCCAAGGGTGCGGTCATCGACCTCGGCGACGGCGTGGAAGGCTACGTGTCCGTGCGTGACATCAGCCACGAGCGCACCGAAGACGCCAGCCAGGTGTTGAAGGTCGGCCAGCAGATCGAAGCCAAGCTGGTCGGCACCGACCGCAAGGGCCGCAGCCTGCAGCTGTCGATCAAGGACAAGGACGCCGCCGAAACCGCCGAAGCGCTGGCCGAGTACAACAAGGCCAATGCCGATGCCGCCAGCGGCACCACCAAGCTGGGCGCGCTGCTGCGCGAGCAGCTGAACAGCAAGGCAGACTGATCCACCGGTCTGATTTGAGCGACGGCCCGGTTTAGGCCGGGCCGTCGTCGTTTCACCGCACAACCCTCAAGAGACATGACCAAGTCCGAACTCATCGAACTGCTGGTACGTCGCCAGCCGCATTTGAAGGCCGACGACGTCGATCTGGCAGTGAAGTCGCTGCTGCAGATGATGAGTGTCGCCTTGGCCAGTGGCGATCGCATCGAGATTCGCGGTTTTGGCAGCTTCTCCCTGAACTATCGTCCGCCGCGTACCGGGCGCAACCCGAAGACCGGCGATGCCGTGGCCCTGTCCGGCAAGCATGTGCCGCATTTCAAGCCCGGCAAGGAATTGCGCGAGCGTGTCACCGGCGTGATGCCGCTGCCTGCGCAGGACTGAGTTTCGCGCCTGCCTGGCTGCAGATCGGCCTTTGGTCGTTGCAGCCCCGAGTCCGTTAAGCTTGCCCCGGCTCGCGCCTGCGTGCCGACGCGGTCTTGCAACAATCACGCCCTTCGACTGGAACCTGAGCATGGCCTGGCTTGACCAATGGATGTGGTTCGTCATTTTCGTGCCGCTGGCCGGCCTGGCAGGCTGGGTGATTGGCCGCCGCGGCGGCGAGCAGCACAGCGGCCATCAGGTCAGCAAGCTGTCCACGACCTATTTCCGCGGCTTGAATTACCTGCTGAACGAGCAGCCGGACAAGGCCATCGAGTTGTTCCTGCACGTGGCCGAGCTGGACAAGGATACATTCGAAACCCAGGTTGCACTGGGGCATCTGTTCCGCCGGCGGGGCGAGGTGGATCGGGCCATCCGCCTGCACCAGGGCCTGGCGCAACGCCATGATCTGTCGGATGCGCAGAAGATCCAGGCGCTTGCCGCACTGGGCGAGGATTACATGCGCGCCGGGCTGCTGGATCGCGCCGAAACCGTCTTCAATGATCTGGCGTTGCTGGATCAGCGTGCGCCACAGGCGCTCAAGCATCTGATCGGCATCTACCAGTCCGAGCGTGACTGGGAAAAGGCCATCGCCAATGCCACCCGCTACGAGGAAGCCAGTGGCGAGTCGATGGGCAAGCTGGTGGGGCAGTTCGAATGCGAATTGGCCGATCGACAGCGCGCCAATGGCGATATCGAAGCCGCGGTAGCCGCCATCGCCCGCGCCTATGCGGCCGACCCGACTTCGGTGCGCGCGGGCATGCTCGAGGGCCGGCTTGCCAGCGAGGCGGGCAACCCGCAGGCGGCGATCCGCGCCTATGAGCGCGCCGCGCGCCACGACCCGGATTTCCTGCCGGTGATCCTGCCGCCATTGCTGGAAAGCTATGCGCAGGTGGGGGAGCGCACCGGGGCACGAGCGTTCCTGTCGGGCATGTGCGAGCACTATCGCGGGATCGCGCCGGTGCTGGCGCTGACCCACATGATCGAAGCCGAGGAAGGCGCGGGCGCGGCGCGGCAGTATCTTGCCCGGCAGCTCAAGGATCGCCCTTCGGTGCGTGGCGAGGCGGCCTTGATCGATCTGAGCCTGGCCGATGGCAGCGATGCGCAGGCCACCTTGCAGGATCTCAAGCAGATCACCGACCAGTTGCTGGTGCGCAACCCCAGCTACCGCTGCAGCCGTTGCGGTTTCGGTGCGCGCAGCCACCATTGGCAGTGCCCCAGCTGCAAGGAATGGGGCACGGTGAAACCCTTGCTGAACTATGCCGTGGTCTGATCCGCCGCAAATGCTGCTGCCGGCCCTGCTGGCGTTCGTGGTCTCCGCGCTGGGTACCGGCTGGGCGCGCAGGCATGGTCGGCGCAAGGGCTTGCTGGATCAGCCCGGCGCGCGCCGCAGCCACCAGCGGCCGACGCCGCGTGGTGGCGGCATCGGCATCGCGATGGCGGGTCTGGCCGTCATCGTCGTGCTGGCACGAACCGAAACCGCATCCTGGTACTGGGTGGGCGCCGGGCTGTTGTCGGTATCATTGACGGGCTGGCGGGACGATCATCGCAGCCTGCCGATCCTGCCGCGGCTGGTTGCCCACCTGCTGGCCGGCATCCTGCTGGCGGTTGCGCTGTTGCAGCAGGGGCATGGCTGGACGTTGGCCGTGCTGGCGATCCTGCTGGTGCCGGCCCTGGTCAACGCCTGGAATTTCATCGACGGCATCGACGGGCTGGCCGCCAGTCAGGCCGGGTTGTGTGCATTGGCCAGCGGGTGTGTGCTGGCGGGGCCGGCACAGGCGTTGGCCTGGGTCGTGGCGGCGGCCTGCGCCGGGTTTCTGCCGTTCAATGTCCCTGTGGCCCGGATTTTCCTGGGCGACGTCGGCAGCGGTGCGTTGGGCTATCTGATGGCGGTCTTGCTGCTGTCCGGGTTTGCCGCCCGGCCGTGGATGCATTGGCCGCTACTGCTGTTGCCGATGTCGGCCGTGTTGCTGGATGCGGGGTTGACGCTGGTCTGGCGGATCCGGCGCGGCGACCGCTGGTGGCAGCCGCATGTACAGCATCTGTATCAGCGCGCCGCACGGCGGGCCGGGCATGCGCGGATCACCGCCGCATATGCGGGGTGGACGGGGCTGGCAATCGGGATCATGCTAGCGCTGTTGTCATTGGGTGAAGCCGGGGGCTTTGCCGGTGGCGCGGCGTTCATCCTGTTGACGGTGGCGCTTTGGTTTCGGTTGCATCGCACAGCGGATGGGGGCGAAGGATTCGGCTCATGACAACACGGATGGATCGCATGAAATACCGGTTGCCGCGTTATGCGGTGATCGTGCACGACCTGTTCATGGTCTGGCTGTGCTGGCAGGGCTTGCACTACCTGCGCTATGCCATGCAGCCCACCCAACTGGATCTGGTGCCGGTCTCCAACACGGTGCTGATCGTGATGGTGGCGCAGGGTCTGGTGTTCTGGCAGGTGGGCCTGTATCGCGGCCTGTGGCGCTTCGCCAGCGTTCCGGATCTGGTCAATATCTTCAAGGCCAGCCTGCTGGGCTTGCTGGCGGCGGTGGTCGGGCTGTTCTTCTACAGCCGGCTGGACCTGGTGTCGCGCTCGGCTCTGCTGCTGTACCCGTTCGCGCTGACGGTGCTGCTGAGCACGCCGCGGCTGTTGTTCCGGGCCTGGAAGGATCATCGGCTGCTGCAATCGGCGGTGGGTGCCGAGCGGGTGTTGATCCTCGGTGCGGGGCAGTCCGGCGAAGCGCTGGTGCGGGATTTGCGCCGCACCGGTCGTTACGACCCGATCGGTTTTCTGGATGATGCCGCCGCCTTGCGCGGGGCGCGTCTGCAAGGCTTGCCGGTGCTGGGCCGGATTGGCGACGTGGCGCGGATCGCGCGTGAAACCGGGGCCCAGCTGCTGGTCATCGCGATGCCCTCGATCGACGCCAGTGCGATGCGCCGGATCATCGGCCTGTGCGAGACCAGCGCCCTCCCGTTCCGGATGGTGCCCAAGCTGGCCGACATCATGGAGGGGCGCTCGCTGCCCGGCGAGTTGAAGGAAGTGGCGATCGAGGATCTGCTGGGGCGGCAGCCGCATGCGCCCGACTGGAAAGCCATTCGTGGCTGGCTGGGTGCGCGCTCGGTGCTGGTCACCGGGGCAGGCGGCTCGATCGGCTCCGAGCTGTGCCGGCAGTGCGCGCGCCACGGTGCACACAGGATCGCGCTGGTTGAAATCGACGAACTGGCCTTGCTGACCACCGAAAACGAACTGCGTCGGGATTTCCCCCACATCACCTGCATCCCGGTGCTGGGCGATTGCGGTGACCCCGCGGTGATCCGGCACGCGCTGAAATTGGCCGAACCGGAAGCGGTGTTCCATGCCGCCGCCTACAAGCAGGTGCCTTTGCTGCAGCAGCAGTTGCGGGAAGCCGTGCGCAACAACGTGCTGGCCACCGACGTGGTGGCGCGCGCCTGCCGCGATGCCCAGATCGGTACCTTCGTGTTGATCTCCACCGACAAGGCGGTGGATCCGGTGAATGTGCTGGGTGCCAGCAAGAGGCTGGCCGAAATGGCCTGCCAGGCGCTGGTGGATGCGCGTTCCACCCGCATGATCACGGTGCGCTTCGGCAACGTGCTGGATTCCGCCGGCAGCGTGGTGCCGCTGTTCCGCGAACAGATCCGCCGCGGCGGTCCGGTGACCGTGACCGACCCCGAGGTGACGCGCTATTTTATGACCATCCCCGAGGCCTGCCTGCTGATTCTGCAAGCCGCCTCGATCGGCGCGCAGCAGGCGGTGTACACGCTGGACATGGGCGATCCGGTATCGATCCGGATGCTGGCCGAGCAATTGATCCGTCTGGCGGGCAAGCAGCCGGAAAAGGACATCAGCATCGAATACATCGGCCTGCGTGCCGGCGAGCGCCTGCACGAGACCTTGTTCCACGCCGATGAACGCTACAGCCAGACCCAGTACCCGGACATCCTGCAGGCCACCCCGCGGGCAGTGCAGCAAGACCGCATGGAACTGGCCCTGAAGCAGTTGCGCGAGGCCACCGCGGCCTATGATCTGGAAGGCATTGCACAGGCCCTGCGCGAGGCGGTGCCGGAGTTCAACCCGCTGGCCTCCGAGCCAGATCACAGCGCGATAGTGGTCGAGTTTCCGGGCCGGCGTGCACGCCAGAATTCGTCCGGCACCCGCTGACCGCTGCCGTTGGCAATGGCCGCTGGCAATAGTCGCTGGCAATAGCCGTTAGAATCACGGCATGACCGCCACCACTTCGAAGCGTCGTGTACGCACGGCCGTGTTTCCCGTTGCCGGCCTGGGAACCCGCTTCCTGCCTGCCACCAAGACCGTGCCCAAGGAAATGTTGCCGATCGTCGACCGGCCGCTGATCCAGTATGCGGTGGATGAAGCCATTGCCGCCGGCTGCGACACATTGGTGTTCGTCACCAATCGTTACAAGCATGCGGTGGCGGATTATTTCGACAAGGCCTACGAGCTTGAGCAGAAACTGGAGAAGGCCGGCAAGCAGGAGCAGCTGGCCTTGATCCGCAATGTCCTGCCCGAGGGCGTGCGCGCGGTGTTCGTCACCCAGGCCGAGGCCCTGGGGCTGGGCCACGCGGTGCTGTGCGCCAAGCCCGTGGTGGGCGATGCGCCGTTCGCGGTGCTGCTGCCCGATGACCTGATCTGGAGCCGCGGCGATGGCGCACTCACGCAGATGGTGGAACACGCTCATGCCACCGGTTGCAGCGTGGTGGCGGTGCAGGATGTGCCGCGCGAGCAGACCGGCAGTTACGGGATCGTGGCCACCGACACCTTCGACGGGCAGAGTGGCCGCATTCGCCAGATCGTGGAAAAGCCGCAACCGGCGATGGCGCCCAGCAATCTGGCGGTGGTGGGGCGCTACGTGTTGAGCCCGGCGATTTTCAGCCTGCTGGAAACCACGCCGAAAGGCACCGGGGGCGAAATCCAGCTGACCGATGCGATTGCGGCATTGCTTGCCAGCGAGCGCGTGGACGCCTTCCGGTTCCGCGGAACCCGCTTCGACTGCGGCACGCACCTGGGCCTGATCGAGGCCACGATTCGCTATGCACTGGACAACGAGCGGCTCAGTGATGCCGCCCGCGGCTTGATGCGCAATGCGCTGAATGAAATGGGCGTCAAGGAAAACTGAGGCCCCCGGAACGACAAACGCCCCTTGCGGGGCGTTCGGGTGTCGGCCATGCCCGCGTCAGCGGTGGCGGTAGGTGATCCGGCCCTTGGTCAGATCGTAAGGCGTCATTTCCACCTTCACCTTGTCGCCGGTCAGGATGCGGATGTAGTTCTTGCGCATGCGGCCGGAGATGTGGGCGATGATCTCGTGGCCATTCTCCAGCTTCACCCGGAACATGGTGTTCGGGAGGGTTTCGGAGATCATGCCTTCGAATTCGATGACGTCGTCTTTCGCCATGGGGTTGCCGGTGTGGCTCCTGTCGATGGGCCAGCCTGAAAACGATTTTCAGGGCCCGAAAGACCGCTATTGTGGCACGCCGGCGTCGGTCTTGCAAAAATCCCGTTAATTCATCACGGATGCTGCCGGCCAGTGGCCAAAGCGTTCCGTCCAGCTGCCGGCCGGTGCCGGCAGGTCGCGCAGGCTTGCCAGAGCAGCCAGGTAGTCCGTGCGTGGCCAGTGCTCCACGCCCAGCCGGCTGGTGTGGGCATTGGGCACTTGTGCATCGATCAGTGGCCAGCCCCAGTCGCAAAGCTGTCGCGCCAGAGTCGCCAGTGCCAGCGAGGAGGCGCCCGGTTGCGCCGAGTACATGCTGTCGCCGCAGAACACATGGCCGAAGGACAGCCCGAACAGGCCGCCCGCAAGTCGACCATCGGCATCGAACACTTCGATGCTGTGAGCGTGGCCGAGTTGGTGCAGGGCAAGGTAGGCCGTCTGCATGTCGGCGGTGATCCAGGTGCCCGTCTGCTCCCGGCGCGGCGCGGCACAGCCGGCCATCACCCGCGCGAAAGTGGTGTCGGCACGCACCGTCCAGCCGCTGTGACGCAGCCGCCGACGCAGGCGCGAGGACAGGTGCACGCCGTCGCTGCGAAACACGGCCCGCTGCGACGGGCTCCACCACAGGATCGGCTCGCCTTCCGAGAACCACGGAAAGATGCCGCTGCGGTAGGCATTGAGAAAGCGCGTTGGCGACAGGTCGCCGCCCACTGCCAGCAGCCCGTCGGGCTCCCGCAGCGCCGTCTCCGGCGGCGGAAAGGGAGCATCGGCGGCCGCAGGCAGCCGCCACGGGAAGCGCAGGACGGTCAATGCCCCGCGTCGAGGAACTTTTCGGCGTCCAGTGCCGCCATGCAGCCGAAGCCGGCCGAGGTGATGGCCTGGCGGTACACCTGGTCGGCCACGTCGCCGGCGGCGAACACGCCCGGCACGCTGGTCTGGGTGGCGTTGCCGTCGAGGCCGGTGTGGATCTTCAGGTAGCCGTTCTTCATCTCCAGCTGGCCCTCGAACAGCGAGGTGTTGGGGCTGTGGCCGATGGCGACGAAGAAGCCCTGCACGGCGATCTCGCGGCTGCTGCCGTCCTGCACCGAGGTCAGGCGCATGCCGGTGACGCCGCCGTCGTTGCCCAGCACTTCGTCCACGGTGTGGTGCCAGACCGTTTCGATCTTGCCGGCTTCCACCTTCGCAAACAGCTTGTCCTGCATGATCTTTTCCGCGCGCAGGGTGTCGCGGCGGTGCACCAGATAGACCTTGCGGGCGATGTTGGACAGGTACAGCGCCTCTTCGACCGCGGTGTTGCCGCCGCCGATCACCGCCACGTCCTGATCCTTGTAGAAGAAGCCGTCGCAGGTGGCGCATGCGGACACGCCGCGGCCCTTGTAGGCCTCTTCGGACGGAATGCCGAGGTACTTGGCGGTGGCGCCGGTGGCGATGATCAGCGCATCGCAGGTGTACTCGCCGGAGTCGCCCAGCAGCCGGAACGGCCGCTGCGACAGGTCGGCGGTATGGATGTGATCGAACACGGTTTCGGTGTCGAAGCGCTCGGCGTGGGCTTGCAGGCGGGTCATCAGATCCGGGCCCAGCAGGCCGTGGGCGTCGCCCGGCCAGTTGTCCACTTCGGTGGTGGTCATCAGCTGGCCGCCCATCTGCAACCCGGTGATCACCACCGGCTGCAGGTTGGCACGGGCAGCATAGACGGCGGCAGTCCAGCCGGCGGGGCCGGAGCCGAGGATGAGCAGGCGGGCGTGCTTGGTGGTGGTCATGGGCGCGATGAATCCGGAAGGGCGAAGGAGTGCCATATAGCTTGGCGGCGCGACTGCGGCATGGCAAGGCAAGTCCTTGCAACGCAGCAGGCTGAAAAAATGCGGTTCCAGCGCCTCAATATTGTGACAAATATCGTAATATCAATCCGATAGGGGATTCTCCTGAGGCAAGGTCACAGGTGGCAAAAGCGGTTCCAGAGACAGGCAAGAGCGGCCGCAAGCCCGCCAGCCAGACTGCGGGTGGGGTGGCCGTGTCCTCGCACCGGCAACGCCTGTGGCGGGATCTTGCCCTGATCGTGATCGCCCCGGCATTGCTGTATCTGCTGGCTTGCCTGTTCACCTATTCGCCGCAGGACCCCGGCTGGGATCGTGAATCCAGCCTGTTGGCACCGGTGCACAACCTGGGCGGCCTGGCCGGGGCCTGGTTGGCCAGTTTCCTGCTGTTCCTGACCGGCTATACCGCGTTCCTGCTGCCGCTGATCCTGGGCGCGATCGCCTGGATTGCCTTGTTCGGAATGGATACCGACGGCGATGGCCATGTCGACCTGGGCCCGGCCTTGCGGCTGGTGGGAATCGTCGGGTTTCTGGTCGCCACATGCGGCCTGCTGGCACTGCGGGTGGACGGCGGCAATGCATTTTCCGCCGGCAGCGGCGGCATTCTGGGGCGGCTGACGGCCAACTCGCTGCACACCCTGTTCGGCCCGCTGGGTGCCAACCTGTTCGTGCTCAGCCTGTTGTTGGTCTCGGTGACACTGGCCACCGGCCTGTCATGGTTGGCGGTGATGGATCGGATCGGGGCGCTGGTGCTGGCGCTGCCGGGGCTGTTGAACCGAGGTGCACGCCAGGGGGCGAAACAGGCCAGCGAGTGGAGCGAGGCGCGCGCACTGCGCGAGGAGCGCGAAGAAGCCCGCAAGGCCGATTCCGTCATCCAGTTGCGCCGCGAAAAGGTGAAGATCGAGCCACCGGCCACGCCGGCGGTGGAAAAAAGCGAACGCGCCAAACGCGAGCAGCAGATTCCGCTGTTCCACGTCGATGACGGCACCGGCATTCCGCCGCTGGCGTTGCTGGACGATCCCAAACCGCAGCCCAAGGGTTACGACGCGCAGACGCTGGAAACGCTGTCGCGCCAGATCGAGTTCAAGCTCAAGGATTTCCGCATCGACGCCGAAGTGGTCGGTGCCTACCCGGGCCCGGTGATCACTCGCTTCGAAGTGCAGCCGGCGGCGGGGGTGAAAGTCAGCCAGATTTCCTCGCTGGACAAGGACATCGCGCGCGGCCTGTCGGTGAAGTCGGTGCGCGTGGTGGACGTGATCCCGGGCAAGTCGGTGATCGGCCTGGAAACACCGAACACCCATCGCGAGATGATCTATCTCAGCGAGCTGCTGCGGTCGAAGGAATACGACAAGGCCGCCAGCCCGCTGACGCTGGCGCTGGGCAAGGACATCGCCGGCAAACCCATCGTGGCGGACCTGGCGCGCATGCCGCACCTGCTGGTGGCCGGCACCACGGGTTCCGGCAAGTCGGTGGCGGTCAACGCGATGGTGCTGTCGCTGCTCTACAAGGCCTCCGCCAAGGACGTGCGGATGCTGATGATCGACCCGAAGATGCTGGAACTCAGCGTCTATCAGGGCATCCCGCATCTGCTGGCGCCGGTGGTCACCGACATGAAGGAGGCCGCGAATGGTCTTCGCTGGTGCGTGGCGGAGATGGAGCGCCGCTACAAGCTGATGAGCGCGGTGGGCGTGCGCAACCTGGCCGGCTTCAACAAGAAGGTGAAGGACGCCATCGACGCCGGCCAGCCGCTGCTGGATCCGCTGTTCAAGCCCAATCCCGATGTCAGTGAAGCGCCGCCGACGCTGGAGCCGCTGCCGTTCATCGTGGTGTTCATCGACGAATTCGCCGACATGATGATGATCGTCGGCAAGAAGGTCGAAGAACTCATCGCACGGCTGGCGCAGAAGGCCCGCGCCGCCGGCGTGCACCTGATCCTGGCCACCCAGCGGCCGTCGGTGGACGTCATCACCGGCCTGATCAAGGCCAATATCCCCACCCGCATCGCGTTCCAGGTGTCCAGCAAGATTGATAGCCGCACCATCCTCGACCAGAGCGGCGCGGAAACCCTGCTGGGCCACGGCGACATGCTGTACCTGCCGCCGGGCACGGCGATGCCGGAGCGCGTGCATGGCGCGTTCGTGTCCGACGAGGAAGTGCACCGGGTGGTCGAACACCTCAAGCAGCTGGGCGGCGCGGACTACATCGAAGGCGTGCTGGAAGAAGCGCAGACCCTGTACGACGGCAGCAGCGTGGGCGCGAACGGCCTGCCGGAAGCGGCGGCCAGCGACGACCCGGAAGCCGACCCGCTGTACGACCAGGCCGTGCAGATTGTCACCGAAACCCGCCGTGCGTCGATCTCAGGCGTGCAGCGGCGGCTGAAGATCGGCTACAACCGCGCCGCGCGCCTGATCGAGGCGATGGAAGCGGCCGGCATCGTCAGCACGCCGGAGCACAACGGCGACCGCAGCGTGCTGGCACCGCCACCGCCGCGCGGCTGAGACGCGCCGGGCCGCTGCACCTCTCATTCAGCCAATGCCCGACACACTTGCCTGCGAGACCGCAGGAGGACACCGCATGAAACTCGCCACCACGGCCCTGGCCACCCTGTTGCTGCTGACCGCCCATGCCGCCCATGCCGGCGCACGCGATGCGCTGGGCAGCTTCACCCGGGATTTGAAGGGGCTGGACGGGCAATTCACCCAGCAGGTGTTCGACAGCCGCGGCAAGCAAAAAGAGAGCAGCAGTGGCCGGGTGGCGGTGGCGGTGCCACGCCTGTTCCGTTGGGAATACGTCAAGCCTTACCCGCAATTGATCGTGGCCGACGGCAAGCAGGTCTGGGTGTACGAGCCGGATTTGCAGCAGGTCAGCAAACGTGCGCAAGGGGCGGAAGAAGCCAACAGCCCGTTGGCGTTGTTGCTGGAGCCGGCCAGGCTGGATCGCGATTTCATCGTGAAGGAGGCCGTCGCGCAGGACGGCACCGAATGGCTGGACATCACCCCGCGTTCTTCGGAAGCGGCATTCAAGACCGCGCGGCTGGGCTTCCGGCAGGGGCAATTGGCGCAGTTGGACTATGTGGATGCACTGGGCCAGCGCACCGCGATCGCGTTCACCGGCTGGAAGCGCAACCCGGCGTTCGCCAAGGGCACCTTCAGTTACATCCCGGCCAAGGGTGTGGACGTGATCGGCAACTGAGCCCGGCGTCGCAGGGCCTGCGACGGTAGCGGCTAGAATTGGCGGATGCCGGCCTCCCGCACATCGTCAGGCGCACTTGATTTGCACGGCAGTGCCGGCGACGCCCTGCGCCCATTGGCCGAGCGCATGCGCCCGCAGACGCTGGCGCAGATAGTGGGGCAGCAGCGCTTGCTGGCGGAAGACTCGGCGCTGCGCCGCGCGATCGAAGCCGGGCGCATCCATTCGATGGTGCTGTGGGGGCCGCCCGGTTGCGGCAAGACCACGCTGGCGCTGTTGCTGGCGCAGCATGCACAGGCCGAATTCGTGGCGATCTCGGCGGTACTGTCGGGCCTGCCGCAGGTGCGCGAGGTGCTGGCGCAGGCGCAGGTGCGCTTCGATGCCGGCCAGCGCACCTTGTTGTTCGTGGACGAGGTGCACCGCTTCAACAAGGTGCAGCAGGATGCCTTTCTGCCGCATATCGAACGCGGCACGATTGTTTTCGTGGGGGCCACCACCGAGAACCCGTCGTTCGAACTGAACTCCGCACTGCTTTCGCGCTGCCGCGTGCATGTGTTGGAAGCGGTGTCGAGTGATGACATCGTGCAGGCCTTGCGGCGCGCCCTGCAGGACGCGCACGGCCTTGCCGGGCAGCAGTTGCAGGTGGATGACGCCGCGCTGGCGTTGATCGCCAGCGCCGCCGATGGCGACGTGCGGCGCGCGCTGACCTTGCTGGAAATCGCCGCCGACATCGCGGCCGGTGAGGGCGGGGAGATCTCCGAGACCACCTTGCAGCAGGTGCTGGCCGACCGCACCCGTCGCTTCGACAAGGGCGGCGAACAGTTCTACGACCAGATTTCGGCGCTGCACAAGTCGGTACGCAGTTCCAACCCCGATGCGGCGGTCTATTGGCTGGCGCGCATGCTCGACGGCGGGTGCGACCCGGCCTATCTGGCGCGGCGGATGACGCGCATGGCGGTGGAAGACATCGGCCTGGCCGACCCGCGCGCGCTGCAAATGGCCATCGACGCCTGGGAAGCGTTTGACCGCCTGGGCGCACCCGAGGGCGAGCTGGCACTGGCGCAGCTGGTGCTCTATCTGGCCAGCACCGCCAAGTCCAATGCCGGCTACAAAGCCTGGAACGCCGCCCGCGGCGATGTGCGCGAACACGGTACCCAGCCGGTACCGATGCACCTGCGCAACGCGCCCACCAAATTGATGAAGACGCTGGACTACGGCAAGGGCTACCAGTACGACCACGATGCCGCCGGCGGCGTGGCGCTGGCCCAGACCGGCTTCCCCGATGCGATGGGCGAGCGGGTGTATTACCAGCCGGTGGCGCGCGGCATGGAAATCAAGCTGAAGGAAAAACTCGATGCCCTGCGCACGGCACGGGCGCAAGCGCGCGCGCAGACGGGCAAGGGGCGGGCCGAATGAGCCTGTGGTGGCAACAACTGCTGCTGGTGATGTGCGGTGGCGCGTTGGGTGCGGGTGGGCGCTTCTGGCTGGGCGGCGCGCTGCTGCGGCGGCTGGGTGCGGGCATCCCGTGGGGCACGTTGGCGGCCAACCTGATCGGTTCCTTCTGCATCGGCTTCCTGGCCGTGTGGCTGGAAGGCCGCGGCCCGCAGGCGCTGTACTGGCGCGCCTTCCTGATCGTGGGCGTGTTGGGTGGGCTGACCACCTATTCCTCGCTGATGCTGGAAGTCCTGCTGCTGGCGCGCGGCCCGCGCAGCGGTGTGGCCTTGGCTTATCTGGGCAGCACCTTGCTGCTGGGCCTGCTGCTGGTCTGGCTGGGCACGCGGGTGGCGACAAGCATTCGCCCGCCGTTTTGAAGCGGCAAGTGGTCGTTACACCACCGCCAGCGGGATCGTGCGCCGTTTTTTCTTCTGCAGGTTGTATGAAGCCACGCCGGTGCGTGCGTAGGATTTCTCGCAGTCCTGGATCGACGGCCCGCGCATGTTGCCTTCCATATAGGCAAGGCCCGGGCAACGCGAGCAACTGGAACCGTGGATGCAGGACGAACAGCCTTCCAGATCGGATTGCCGAATCGCGCGCACTTCGTTCAGTTGTGGCGAATCCTTCCAGATGTCGATGAAACGCTGCTTGCGCACATTGCCCACCACATACGGAAACTGCACGCAGGGAGTCACATCGCCATACGGCGAGACATAACAGGCGGTATGGCCTGCGCTGCAGGGCAGCGTGCTGTAGGCCTCCTCAATGGGGGTAGGCCCACTGGGGGGAGCCAGGATGGTGCGGGCTTGGTCACCCAGCAGGGTTTCGTCGCGCATCACGCCGGCCAGATGCGCGGCATCCATGTTCAGCGCGACGGTGGAGCGGTCGCCATCCATCATCGGGGTGATGGTGGCGTCCACCGTGTACTCCGCGCCCATCTGCTCGGCCAGGCTGCGCACGTCCTTGTAGTCGCCGGCGTTGTTGTGCATCAACACATTGGCGAAGGTCACCCGCACCCCCGCATCTTTCAGGTATTGCGCGCCTTCCAGGGTGCGTTTGAGCGAGCCGGGCAGCTGGGTGATCTCGTCGTGCACTTCGGGTTTGTGCGAGTACAGGCTGATCTGCACCGAATCCACGCCCAGCGCGGCAATCCGCCTGGCTTTTTCGGCGCGCACCATCACCCCGTTGGTCTTGAGCTTGACCGAGAATCGCAGCTTGCTGGCGCGCTCCAGGATCGTGAACAGATCCTTGCGCATGAAAATTTCGCCGCCGCTGATATTGAGAAAAAACACCCCCGCTGCAGCCATCTGATCCAGCACATCCAGAATCTCGGCGGTGTTCATTTCGCCGTGGTCTTCGTGATCCAGATAGCAGTGGATGCAGGTCTCGTTGCAGCGGTAGGTCAGATCCAGTTGCACGCTCAGGGGGATGCCCAGCTCCAGCGCACGGATTCCCATCTGGTGCATCAGGGTCATGGCGTGTTGGCCTTGTTGCCATCGACCGGGTTGCCGTCGATCGGATGATCCGAAACCTGCAACACGCCGTGTTCGGCCAGCGCCAGCACCAGCGCATTGGCATCGGCCAGCGCGGTGGCTTCATCGATCTCGAAGACCGGACAGATGTCGCGTGCCACGATCTGGCGCAGTGGCGTACTGCCATCGGCAGCATCCCACAGCAGTGCCGCGATTTCATTGAGGCTGAACAGGGACGAGTCGCTGGCCGACATCAGCATCAACTCGTTGCCGATGCGGCGAGCGGCCACGTTGGCCGAACGCAGGATGTAGATGTGTCCACTCATGCAGATGCCCTCAGGAAATCCCAGACGCGGGCGTCGGGATAGAACGTCAGCCGGCGTACCGGCACCTGCGCGGCCAGCGCGATGGCGTTGTCAAGCACCCGCGCAGTCAGCGCACCGTCCCTGGCGAAGTACAGGATGTTGCCCATCAACGCGCGCACCGCTTCAGCGGGCGAAAGCGTGTCGATGCGGTTGTCGGGCCCCTTGGCCAGCAAAAAGATGCCGGCCAGTTTCACCCGCAAATTCTCGCCCGGGCGCGCTAGCTCGCCGGAGAACGGCGTGCCATAGGCGTACCAGCCATCTGCCTCGGGGCGCAGGAACGACATCTCGTCGGTGAGGATATGGCCATCCTCCGGTACCAGGCGTGAAATGGTGGTCTTGCCCGCACCGGAGACGCCGGTAAACACCCGCGCCACGCCATCGCGCGCCACGCTGGAGGCATGCATCAACATGCCGCCTTGCTCGGCGAGGATCAGCGTGTGCAGGATGCGGATCACCGAATCCAGCGAGAACGGGCTGGGCAGCATCCGCGCAAACCCGTGCCGGGTGGCCGGGTTCCATTGCGCAAAGAAATCACCGCGCTGGACCTGCCACAAATCACCGGAACGAGTGACTTCCACGGGTGGATCCAGACCTTCGGCGTCGTCCGCGTCGTCCGGCGCTGCATCGTCTTCGGGTGGGTACGGCAGCAGCTCCACATCGAAGACGTGATCGGGTTGCTCGACCTTCCCCAGAAACCCGGCAAAGCGTTCGCCCAGGCAGTCGGCGAACGCCGGCGAATCGGTCTGCAGGCGCACATGCAGGCCGCCGATACCGATGTCGATGCGCTGGGTGGAGGAAACAGAGGTCACGAGCAGAGCCTGGCCAGATGGGGAAAGTGCAGGAATGCCTTGCGCACTGGGGAGAACCTGGCTGCTACTTGCGCAGCCAGCCGGTTGCGCAGGCGGCGCCGGTGCCGCGTGTGCGCAAGTGCGGCGTCGCCGCGCAGGTGGGAAGCGAGTATCCCCAACAGGGCCGTATCGGCAACCGGCGGGTCGTCCATGTCCAGGCTGTCGCCGCGGGTGATCCAGCCGGCGGCGGTGCGCGCACGCAAGCGGTGCACGAACAAGCGGTCATCCCGCTGCACCAGCACGATCTGCCCCGGCTGCGGTGTTGCCGGCCCGGTCAGGGCATGAAACGTGAGCACATCGCCGGGCAGCACCGTGGGCAGCATGCTGCTGCCCAGGGCGCGCAGCTGCAGACGTCCGAAGCGCGCACAGGCATCCAGCGCCAGCGCAACACGCGCCAGCTGAACGGGCGAATGCGGGCTCACGAGTTGCTGGAAACGCGGTGGCACTGGCCTTGGGTGCCGCGAATCTTGCCGCAGGCCAGTGCCATGGTTTCGAACACGGCTTCGCGCTGGAAGGCCGGCTTTGCATAGGGGCGTTTTTCAACAGGCAAATCGGGTGTTTGTGCGGGTGCAGCGTGCGTTGAAATGGGTGTCATTTACGTCTCATGCGTACAAGAAAGCCAGCCATGGCAAGGAAATCCATGTTGCAAATCACCGACGCCCGCAACGCAGGAGCGTGTGGGCGACGGATTTGTGGTCAGTCCAATGCGCTTTGGCTAGCCTGCACCGCGTTACCGGTGGTGCCGGTGTGCGAGAAGTAAATCTGGCGTGCGCCGGTGGCACTGTTGTTGACGTTGTCGAGCACGATGCCGGTGGTGCCGGAACCAGCCGGCAGCGCCAGATTGGCGCTGGCGGTTTTGGTGGTAGTCCAGGCACCTGCCAGATTCACCATGTAGAGGCAAGCTCCGGTGCAGCCGGTGAAGCTGGCATCCTTGTCCATGCTGAAATACAAATACTCGGCAGTACTGCTTTTGATCACGCTGACAGGTGACCAATTGAAGACGCCGGTAACCGTGCAGTAGTTGGCGACGCTGCAGTTCTTGCTGCCGACAGTCGGGCCCTGGGATGGCACCCCCATTGCGCCTGCCGAAAGTGGAATCCGCCACAAGGTTGGCACGAAGGTGTCATTGGGGGCCCCACCGACGATGTACATGGCACCGGTGCCATTCGCGCTGGTGTAATAGGCATCGTCAAATGCGCCCGAAAACAAGGTGCTACCGGGGTTGTTCCCGCGACCAACATAAGTGCGCTGCACGGGTGCAGCGCCATCGGCAAACCCAACGGCAAAACGTGCAATGACGCGGCAGGCATTGTTTTGGCCGCCGACGATCACGCATGTACTGCCATCGCCAGCGGTGCCATCGTTGAACAGGAACCCATAGACATTGCCAGTGCCGATGTCGATGATCGGCGCTTCGCGCAGGCCGATGGTGTTGTTGTTGGCCAGTTTGATACTCCTGGCCAAGGCCGCCGTGCTGCTGTTGACGCGGTTCATCTTGCCGCCCACACCCGTACCGGCCTGGCTGCCCACGTATACATTGGTGCCATCGGACGAGGGCGAGCCAAGCTTCAAGCCGGCCTCCACCGTCACCGGAAACCCGCCGGTGGTGACCATGGCCGGAGTGCCATTGAACACGCCCGTGAACTTGTGCAATTTGCCTTGGGTATCCCCTACCCAGAGAATGTCCGCGGGGTAGTCAACGAAGGGCGACGACCATGTCGGGGTATCGGCACCACCCGTCATGAACGTGAAGGTGTAATAGCAATTGCTGGCACAGGCGCGGTAGGCTGCCGCGGAGGCGGACAGCACGGGGGTTGCCGGAGCTTCCGCGGTGCCCTGGCCATCGGCCCACTTCAGCAGTACCAATTGCAACGTGCCGCCGTTGCGCTGCACGAAGGCCACCTGCTTGCCGTTGTCTTGATAGGACAGGACGGGCGAGGTTTCGTTGCGGTAGCCGGTGCCGGTGTTGTAGGACCACATCACGCGCGGAGCTTTGTAGGCACCGTTGCCGTTCCATGTGCCATTGCACGCGCCAGCACCTTGGTACAGCTGATTGAAGGCGATGATGGTGGGTTGGCCGGCGGTGCCGCTGCCGTTTTTTCCAGGCCAATTGTTGTCGCCGGCGAAATTGGTAAGGGTTTCGTTAATCGCGTTGTTCGCAATATCACCATTGGTTTTGGATGTGATGGTGATGTCCGAGCCACTGCTGGTCGCGGAGAAGCCCGTTTGGCTTGCCCAGCGGTTGACTGCCGCCGCCAGATTGGTGGCATTCTGCGCGTTGTCACTGCTGGTTTTGAAAAATTTGCCGGTGTTGTCAGTGAGGCTGGAGATCAGTACCACCTGGCGGGCACCTGGTAAGCCAATCGTGACCGTTTGGGTGCTGCCTTGCCCCGGGTCGCCGGTGAATTTGCTCGTGTAGGTTTCCAGACTCAGATTGGCCTCGGTGGCACCCGGTGCATTGGTGGGGTAGACCACGAAATCCCCCGTGCAGCTTGGGGCTTGGGTAATGTCGAAGTTGTACTTGGCCGGGTAAACCCCTTCGATGCCGCTGCCGCCCATGCCATTGGTGCCGCCACCCAGCACATTGCTCCAGTCCCGATCCACCAGCGAGGGTGCGGGCGTGCGCGGGCGATGCCGGTCTTCGTGCGGGTTGCGGATACCGGTTACCGGCAAGGCGGGGCGACGGCCTTCGGCTTCCACCCGGCGCAGCACCGAGGCCACATAGCGTGGGTCGCGGTAGAGCCGGTTCAGGTCGGCGCTGCGGCCACGGGCGATCAATTCATCCGGGGTCTGCGGCTGGTGATGGATGATGCTGCGGCTGCTCCAATCCTGCGGCGCGCCGATCGGGGTTTCCCCCGCATGCGCCAAGCCTGCGACGGTGGCGAACAAGCCGGTGGCCAAGATGCAGGCAGAAACCTGCGGGATTCGCATTGTCATGATCTTCACTCCCCTGTAACGAAAGATGATATGGGCGTCACACTTCCAGCGTCAAATGAAACTTTGTGACGTGGCTTGCCAGTACTGCTGATTTTGGGCATGGTGACGCTCGGGGGTGGTGGCGGGTTGGCGGAATCGGGGCAGGTTGGAGCGTTTATGGGAATGGACTTCATCGCTGGGGCATTGGCACTGGTGGTCACGTCGCTGGCGCTGTGGTTGTTGCAGCCACTGGCCGCACGGCTGAATTTGTTGGATCACCCGGCTGGACGCAAGGATCATGCCAGCCCCACGCCGGTGACGGGCGGGGTCGCGATTTTCATCGGCTGCGCCATCGCGTTCATCTGGGGGCGGCTCGGTACCGCATCACTGCAATCGTTCATGGCCGCGGCCGCCTTGTTGGTGGCGATGGGGGTGTATGACGATCTGCACGACATGCGCTGGTACACCCGGATCCTGATCCAGGTGGCGGCGGCATTGCTCATCATTTTCTGGGGCGGGGTGCGGGTCGAGCAGTTGGGGCCGGCGTTCGGGCTGGCGTCGATGCAGCTGGGCTGGTTGTCGGTGCCGTTCACGGTGGTGGCCACGGTGGGCCTGATCAATGCCATGAACATGATCGATGGTGCCGATGGCATGGCCGGCATGTTGGGCTTGAGTGCGCTGGCGATGTTGATGGTGGCGTCGATGTATGCCGGCAATGACGTGCTGGCTTCGCGTTTGTCGGTCTTGTGCGGGGCATTGGCGGGCTTCCTGCTGTGGAACATCCGCCTGCCCTGGCGGCCGCGCGCCAGGGTGTTCCTGGGCAATGCCGGCAGCGCCTTGCTGGGCCTGGTCATTGCCTGGGTGAGTTTTCGCCTGACCCAGAACCCGGGGCACCCGGTCAACCCGGTGTTGGCCTTGTGGATGCTCCCCATCCCGGTGATGGATTGCCTGGTGGTCAGCGTGCGTCGTCTGCGCGAGGGCCGCTCACCGTTTGCCGCCGGGCGTGATCATATTCACCACATCCTGCTGGATGCCGGTTTCGGCCCCACCCGCGCCGCGCTCCACCTGAGCGCGTTCAGCCTGCTGTGCGGGCTGACGGTGGCGCTGTTGAGCAAATCCCACAAGGTGCCTTATCCGGTGTTGCTGGGCGCGTTCTTCGTGCTGTGCGGGCTCTGGTACGCGCTGACGGTCAAGCGCGAGCGTGCGGTGGCGTTTTTCCGGTGCCTGCGCCGGCAGCCGGCACCGGTGCTTGCAGCCGGTGCGGCCGGATCGGACGAAGAACAGAACAACGCCTGAAGCCTTGCCCCGGCTTCATTCCAGCTGGCTGGCCGCCCACGCCGCATCGAGTGCTTCCATCGCGTCCAACGGCTTGCAGTTGGCGGCTTTCTCGTAGGCCGTCGCGGCGGCATCCTCGTTGCGGTTTGCGTCCAGCAGCAACAGCACGTTGCCGTGTTCGACGTGGGCAATGGGGGAAGCGGGGGTCAGCTTCAGGGCTTCCTTGATGTGTTTCTCGGCAGCGCTGGCCTTGGCGCCATAGGTCAGGCCGCCGATCATCGCGCCGATCTTGTTGATGATCTCGGCGTGATACACCGCCAGCGCGGTATGCGCTTCGGCGTGCCTGGGGGCCAGCGCCAGGGTGGTGTCCAGCGCCGTGCGCACCTTGCCGGCGATGCCCATTTTCAGGGCCTTGGTGATCGACAGGCCCTGGCTGTAGCGGCCCAGCGCGAAGGCGTGGCGGTAGTGGCTGTTGACTTGTTCCGGCAGCGCCTTGACGGCGGCTTCGGCCAGTGCGGCGGCCTGTTCGAAGCGCTTGAGCTTTTCGTCCTCGTCTTCGACCAGATAGGTGGTGTGGATGCCCAGGGCTTTCACCGCCACCGATGCGCCCACCGGGCCCAGCGCACTGCCGGCATCGAACGCGGCCTTGAACTCGCCCCGGTGAAACGCGCGCCACGCTTCCTGCAAGGCCTGCGCCAATGCCTCGGCATCGAGCCTGGGGGCGGCCTTGCCAGCTTCTTTCAGCAGGGCGGCGGCGTGTTTGGTCTCAGGCCAGGGCTCGCAATCACCGGCATGCAGTTTCGGCCAGGCTTTCTTCAGCGCATCGCCGGCGTAGGCGTAGGCCTTGGCATCGTGCGGAAATGCGGCCCAGGTGGTGGCGGCGGATTTTTTGCTGGCCATGCGGGTTGCCCTCGACGTTGGATGAACTCGGATGCGTGCTGCCAGCATCCTGCGCGAACGGGATTCTGGCAAGGTCGCGGTAGTGTGAAAGCTCCATGCCGGCACGGCAGGCTGGCGGCCAGTCCTTGCCCGTACAGGGTCCGATCATGACCAAGCCCCGCAAACCTGCAACGCGGTCTCTGCCCAAGCCGGCGCTGGAACCCACGCCACGCCATCTGTGGTTGGCAGGGTTGGGCTTGCTGACGTGGTTGCGACGCAAACTGGGCAGGCGCGAATGACCCGCCCGACCGCCGGCAATGCCGCCGGTCAGGTGATGTAGGCGCGGGTGAGGGTGTTCAGGTGGACGCGTTCGGCGTCGCGCAGGAACGGGGCCACCAGCATCATCACCTGCACGATGCCGTCGCGGATCGAGGCGCGTTCATCCTTGTCGCCGCGGGCGGTGGCGTAGTTCATCCAGAACGTGGCCAGCACCAGGATGTTGGTGGCGGCGGCATTGACCTCGTCGGCCGAAGCGCGCATCACGCCGGCCTGCACCAGCCCGCGCATCACCGTGTGCGCCTGCTCGTCGGCGCGCTTGAGGATGCGCGCGAAGCGCAGGCGCAGGCGCCGGTTGCGGCTGAGGATGTCCACCAGGTCGCGGTACAGGAAGCGATAGTCCCAGATGCATTCGAACACCAGGTGCAATTGCAGCCAGATGTCCTCCAGCCCGGGCAGGCGACCCTCGGGAGCGGCCAGGGCGGCATCCATCCGAATTTCATAGCCGGCGAACAATTGCTCGATGATGTCGTCCTTGTTGCGGAAGTGGTAGTACAGATTGCCCGGGCTGATTTCCAGCTCGTCGGCGATGTGGTTGGTGGTGACGTTGGGCTCACCCTGCACGTTGAACATCGCGAGCGATGCGTCGAGGATGCGCTGGCGGGTTTCTCGGGCCATCGTGATGACTCGTTCAGGCGCCGAGTTTCTTCACCAGATCCACGTACTTCTGCATCGCTTCCGTCTGCGCGGTGCCCTTGAGCTTGGCCCAGGCTTCGTACTTGGCGGTGCCGACGAAATCGAAGAAGCCCGGCTTGGGGCCGCTGACGTCGCCTTCCGCGCCCTGCTTGTAGAGGGCGTACAGGCGCAGCAGGGTGTCGTTGTCGGGACGTTCGCCGAGTGCGTGCACATCCTTGGCGGCTTGCTCGAACAGCGCTTGCAGATCGGCCATGCGGGTTCCCCTTGGTTGAGGCCTGCATCTGAACATGCGCATCTGCAGGGGTCAATACGCCGGGGAATTGTGGTGCGCGCGAAGCTCTGGCAACGTAGGCGGCAACGGCATGCAAACGGCCGACCTTTGCTGACAGGGAGACGCGCAATGAGTTATTTCGTCACCGGTGGTACCGGGTTCATCGGCCAGTACCTGATCGACAATCTGCTCAAGCGCAAGGGCACCGTGCATGTGCTGGTGCGCAAGGCGTCGATGAAGAAATTCGACGCCCTGGTCAAGCAGCGCGGTTGGGATCCCAAGCGGGTGCTGGCAGTGGCCGGTGACATGACCGCCGGCAAGTGCGGGGTGAGCGCGGCGCAGCTGGCGGCGCTGGCCGTCAAGGTGCAGCATTTCTTCCATCTGGCCGCGATCTACGATGTCACCGCCTCGGCCGAAAGCCAGCAGGCGGCGAACGTGGACGGCACCGCGCATGCGCTGGATCTGGCGGCGGCCCTGAAGGTGAAGTGCTTCCACCACACCAGTTCGATTGCCGCTGCCGGCCTGTATCAGGGCGTGTTCCGCGAGGACATGTTCGAGGAAGCCGAAGGCCTGGATGATGCCTATCTGCGCACCAAGCACGCCTCCGAAGGCCTGGTGCGTGCGGAAAAGCGCATCAAGTGGCGGATCTACCGTCCGGGCATGGTGGTGGGGCATTCGCAGACGGGCTATATCGACAAGATCGACGGGCCGTATTACTTCTTCACCTTCCTCAAGAAACTGCGCGAGATGCTGCCGCCGTGGATGCCCACCCTGGGCATTGAAGGGGGGCGCATCAACATCGTGCCGGTGGATTTCGTGGCCGATGCGATGGATCACATCGCGCACAAGCCCAAGCTTGACGGCCACTGCTTCCACCTGACCGA
Organism: Lysobacteraceae bacterium; assembly: GCA_028868545.1. Taxonomy (GTDB): domain Bacteria; phylum Pseudomonadota; class Gammaproteobacteria; order Xanthomonadales; family Xanthomonadaceae; genus Thermomonas. The sequence goes on from JAGWUF010000018.1 coordinate 27,055, forward strand.
CCCCGACCCGATGCGGGTGGGCGAGGTGCTGAACACGTTTGCCCGCGCCGGCCACGCGCCGGAAATGACCATGCGGCTGGATGCGCGGATGTTCGCTTTCCTGCCGGGCAGCGTGCGCATGGCGGTGGGCGGGCTGCCGCCGGTGCGACGCTTCATCGGCATGTTGCTGCGCGATTTCCGGATCCCGAAGGAAACCCTCAAGTTCATCACCTATCCCACCCGTTTCGACAACCGCGAAACCGAGCGTGCGCTGAAAGGCAGCGGCATCGCGGTACCGCGCCTGGACGACTACGCGTGGCGGCTGTGGGACTACTGGGAGCGCCACCTGGATCCGGATCTGTTCATCGACCGCAGCTTGAAGGGCAAGGTCAAGGGCAAGGTGGTGCTGATCACCGGCGGCTCGTCCGGTATCGGGCTGTCCACCGCGCAACGGGTGGCCGAGGCGGGGGCCACCACCCTCATCGTGGCGCGCGGCGAAGAAGAGCTGTTCAAGGCGCGCGATGCGATGAAGAAAGCCGGCGGCAAGGTGTTTGCCTACACTGCGGACCTGGCCGACATGGCCAGCTGCGACAAGCTGGTGGAAACCGTGCTGAAGGAGCACGGCGCGGTGGACGTGCTGGTCAACAATGCCGGACGTTCGATCCGGCGTTCGATCGAGGCCAGCTACGACCGCTTCCACGATTTCGAACGCACCATGCAGCTGAACTATTTCGGCAGCATCCGCCTGATCATGGGCTTCATGCCGACGATGGTGGAACGTCACCGTGGCCACATCATCAACATCAGCTCGATCGGGGTGCTGGCCAATTCGCCGCGGTTCTCCGCCTACGTGGCGTCGAAGGCAGCGCTGGATGCGTTCAGCCGCTGCGCGCAGGGCGAGTTGTCGGGCAAGGGCATCAGCTTCACCACCATCAACATGCCGCTGGTGAAAACGCCGATGATCGCGCCCACCAAGATGTACGACAGCGTGCCCACGCTGTCACCGGACGAAGCTGCCGACATGGTGGTCAAGGGCATCATCGAAAAACCCAGCCGCATTGCGACCCGGCTGGGCATTTTCGCGGCGCTGATCAACGCGGTGGCGCCCAAGGCCTACGAGGTGGTGATGAACACCGCGTTCGAATTGTTCCCGGACTCGGCCGCTGCCAAGGGCGACAAGAAGGCGCTGCGGGAAGAAACCCCCAGCCACGAGCAGATCGCCTTTGCGGCGTTGATGCGCGGGGTGCATTGGTGACATGAAAAAGCCAACCCGGTGCGGGTTGGCTTTCGGGTTTGGCGCGGTGTCACGCCTGCGAATGTGCCGCCGTCAGTAGGTGCGGCACTGCTTGAAGCGCACCGCCTTGGTGCTGCCCGGCGGGGGCTGCAGTTGCACGCGCGAGGAGGCCAGCTCGGGGTAGCGCTCCAGCAGCGGGCACAGCTCGTTGATCGGGTCGGATTGTTCGGAGCTCAGGTACACCATCAAGGTGGATTGCGTGGACCACAGCGCGCGATCGACGCCGAACAGGGTGGAGATGGCGTTGGCCGCTTCGCGGCGATGCTGCTCGATGACGACAGGGTCGGTGGGGAATTCGACCGGGGCCGCGACCGCCGGTGTGGCCGGAACTGCCGCCGGTGCGGATTTGGGCGCTGCGGCGGGTGCTGCGATGGCGGCGGGTGCCGGCTCGTCGACGTCGGGCTCCGATTGCAGGCCCTGGGCGATGAACCAGACCACCAGGCCGGCGAAGGCGGCGCCACCCCAGGCCAGCAAGGTGGCATTGGGCTTGGGGGCGGCAGGCGTGGGCTCGGCTTCCTGGGGACGCGCGACATACGGGCGCACTTCCGGCCACAGTTCGCTGCCGTCGATCAACTCGAGATGCTGCGGCACCGCGATGCGTTCGGCCTCTTCGTCAAACCGGCCCGGGGTGACCACGATGACGTTGTCGGCACCGCGCAGGTTGGCCGATTTGGACAGACCGAGCAGGGCCTGGGCGCTGACCACCGAGCCGGTGCCGTATTTGCAGGACAGCAGCGCGAACGCGCCGTTGCGTTCCAGCAGGATGTCGCTGCCGTCGGTGGGAATGCCGTCGGCCGGCATGCCTTCCTCGATCACCGGGCGATAGCCGCGCCCGTGCATGGCCTGCAGGACGAGTTTGGTGAAATCCCGCCAGCGCAACTGGGCCAGTTGTTCGGCCCCGCGCGCCGCGGGTTCCGCGGACGGTTGCGCCGACTGTGCCTGTTTCAGCCAGTAGGACAAACCGAACCCGGACAGGGCAAACACGCAAAGAGCGAGGAGAATGGCGATCATGGGGGGCGCAGTGCCTGACAACGGAGATGGCACTATACCGATTGCAATGCGGCAGGAATGCGCGGCCCGATCGAACGCGCGGCCGCGCCTGCAGCGTTGCCGGGTTGCCAGCAACGCTGCAGGTGGCGTGGGCGTCGTGCTCAGCCGGCGTCGGTGACGGCCTGGGTGTCCACCGCGGCAGCGGGTTTGGCGCTGGTCCTGCGCGGCTTGACGGCTTTGGCCGGCTTGCTGCTGCGGGCCGGCTTGCTGGGCTTGGCCTGCTTGGTGCTGGCGGGCCTGGAAGCCTTCGGGGCGGGCTTGGCGGCGGTCTTGGGGGCGGCTGGCTTGCGCGGCGCGGGGGTTTTGCGCAGCTCGGCGGTCAGACGTTCGACGCGCTGGGTGAGGGCATTGAGGTCGTCGCGGCCAGGCACGCCCAGCTTCACCAGTGCGCGCTGGACGCGTTCTTCGAACACTTTTTCCAGCTTGTCCCAGGTGTCGGCGGCGCGTTCGCGGGCCTGATCGACGCGGCCCTCCACGGCATCGCGCATGACCCCGGCGCGGCTGCCGGCGAACTTGCGTGCGGTTTGCTCCAGCGACAGGCCGTCACGCACCAGGGTTTCGAACAGCTTGCCGCCTTCCGATTGGGCGCGGGTGAACGCCCCCATGCCGGCCAGCCAGATCTGCTGCGCCGATTCGGTGATGGATTTGGGATTGAATGCGGCATGCAGTTTGGAGGCACTGCCCTTGCGCGCGGAGGCCTTGCCCGCAGGCTTGCCGGCCGGCTTGGCAGTGGAGGGGCGAGCGGTTTTCTTCAGCTTGGCCATGGGACGTGTACTCCGCGTTTCAGTGACGCTGTGGGAGGGATTGCGCTGCAGGATTGCATTCCGGGATCGCAGTCAGGATCGCGGGCTCGAGTAGAGCATTCACACCATGCGCGGCCGCTGCAGACGGTGTTCGATTTCATCCAGGGCACGGCTCAGGCGCGCCGTGGTGTCGGTCATGCGCGGCGCCGGCGGCAGGTGCGCGAGAATCGAGCGCGGCCGGTCGGCAATGACCTCCTCGCGCAGGGTGATGCCGTGCCGGGCCAGCACCGGTGCAAGTGCGGCCTGGCGCTGGCGCAGATCGGTCAGGGTGTTGCGATAGGCCAGCTGCGAGATGCGGCGGCGGGCGGAGAAGCTGAAGACGTTGGTGTAGAACAATTCGCGGTCGGCGGCGTTGGGTTCGAACACGGCCTGATCGATGTGCGGATATTGCTGCGGATAGCGCGCCAGCCCGACCTGCATGCGCGACTGCAGCATGGTGCGCAGGGTTTGCGAGAGCACGCCGGGCAGGCCGCCGTCGGCGATCCGGCGGTCGCTGTAGCGATGCTGCTGGGCCTCGTCATTGCTGTCGTCGCCCGGGTTGAAGGGCACCAGCGGATTGATGCCCAGCAGCAGATCCACGTCTCTTTCCAGCACCACCGAGGCATGCATGGTGCGGCGCAGGGCGCCGTCGACGATGTGCCGGGTGCGGCCGCTCTTGTCCGGCAGCGAGACCGGTGGATACAGCCCCGGCAGGGCGGCGCTGGCCTGCACGGCGCGCGAGATCGGCACGTTGTCCCATCCGGCATCGCCAAAGCGGATGGCCTCGCCGCTGTCCAGATCCACGCCGATGACGTATAGCGGCCGTTCCAGCTGGCGGAAATCATTGCTGCGACCGTTGCGGGTGAACACATCCTGCAGGAAGCGTTCGACTTCCCGGTTGTCGAACAGGCCGGTGGGCACCAGGCTGCCCAGCCGGTTGAGCAGGTCCGACCAGCGTGAATCGGTGCGGCCCAGCCACAGATCCCGGGTCAGGCGTGCCGCCATTCGCGGGATCGAGACGGCGCGCTCCAGATACTCGCCCAGCGCCGGGCGCAGGAAGGTTTCCGGCTGGAAATGCACGTCTTCACTGTCGCCGGTGATGAAAATGCGGCACAGCTCGGCGGTGTCCATGCGGTTGGCCAGACCGGCGGCAAAGAACGCCCCGGAGCTGACCCCGACGTAACAATCCAGCCGGGTCAGATCCAGCCCCTCGCAGGCTTCGTCCAGTGCGCGCAGGGCACCCAGTTCGTACATCGCGCCCACCGGCCCGCCACCGGCAATGGCCAGCCCGATGCGGGATGCGCCGGTGCGGAATTTGGGCTTCTGGGCGGTGTGCAGTGACAACATGGAAGGCTCTCGATCCGGAACCTCCCGAGTGTAGCGGAGCGCAATCGAGTGTTGCATCGAGGCGTCCATCGCTAGACTTGCCGGATGTCCCTGCGGCCAGACCTGCAAGCACGGCTTGCACATCGATTGCGGTTGCATCAGCGCCTGTTCGATCCGCGCATCGAACCGCGCAATCGCTCGGCATGGCTCAAGCCGCTGCAGCGCTGGCAGGCGCAACGCCTGCAACGCAGCTTTGCCGAGTTCCTGCAGGATCCGGAACGACGTGCTGCGGCAGAATTTTTCCTGACCGATGTGTATGGCGAGCGCGATTTCCAGCAGCGCGATGCCGACATCGCCAGAATCCTGCCGAAAATGCAGCGCCTGCTGCCCGCCGTCTTGCTGGAAACCGTGGCGGACGGCATCGAGCTTGCGGCGCTGAGCCATGCCTTCGACCTGCGCATGGCGGATGCATTGCAACAGGCATTGGCGCCGGGGGCGGCAGTGGAGGTGTCCAGCTATGCCGCGGCCTATCGCGCCGTGGGGCACCGGCGCTTGCGTGCACGCCAGATCGTCTTGATCGGGCAGGTCGGGCAGGGGCTGGCCGCGGCCTTGCATCTGCCCGGCGTGGGCACCTTGCTGCGGGTTTCACGCCTGCCGGCACGCGCGGCGGGGCTGGGCGAGCTGCAGTCGTTCCTGGAGCGCGGCTTCGCCGCATTTGCCCGGCTGGGCGATGCCAAGGCGTTTCTGGCGGACATCCAGCGCAGTGAAACGCAGGTGATGCAGCGGTTGTTTGCCGGTGCGGATGCGCCGTTCGGTTGAGACCCGGGCTCAGCGCGCACCGAACATCAGCAGGGCCGACAACGCACCGGCCAGCAGCAGCGCGGCCACCAGCAGCCAGGGTACCCGTGACGCCCAGCCGCGACTGGGGGGCAGGGGCGGGGCATCGGCGGCTTGCTGGCGCTGGACTTGCTGCGCGCACTGGAGATCACTGGCCAGCGTGGTGGAACCTTCCACCACGAACCGGTGTTGCGTCCCGAACAGCAGTTGGTCGCCCGGTTGCAGCACGGCCTGCTGCACGGGTTGGCCATTGAGGCGTACCGGGGCGGTGGTCTGGCGCAACACCGGCTTGCCGCCTGCCATTTCGATCAGGGCGTGCTCGGTGGCGATGCCATGGCCTTCCAGGCGCAGGTCGGCCTGCGCCGCACTGCCGATCCGGCGAGGCTTTTCCAGGCTCAGGCTGCGGCCATGATGCGGGCCGCCGATTCCGCGCAGCACCAGCCGCACGTTGCCGGTTGCATCGCGGCCGGGTGCGGGCGGCGGCCGTTCATTGCTGGCCAGCAATTGCACTTCCTGCCCGTCCACATGAATGCTGTCGCCGGCGCGCAGCAGCGCCACCTGCGACACGGGCCGGCCATTCACATGCACCCCGCGCACCCCTTCGGCCACGGTCAACCAGAGGCCGCGGCGGTCATTGCACAGCTGCAGCAACCAGGCCCCGTCGACCGGCTGGGACGCCAGCCCGTGCGGGCCTTGGCCGAGTGCAAGGATGCCGGGTTCCAGCATCAGCTCGCGTGAGTCGTTGCAAAAATGCAGGCGCAGATCGTTCATCGTCGCGCAATCTAGCATGCGCCGGGACCGTTGTTCCGGGCCTGGCAAACGCGGCAGAATGCCGATGTCCAGCCGCCAACAAGTCGCCAATGTCCCGCATCGATATTCGTCATGCCCACGACCTGCCCACGCCGCAAGCCCGCAAGGCGATCGAGGAGGTGGCGATGAAGTTGCAGGATCGCTTCCAGATCGATTACGGCTGGGAGGGCGATACCCTGCATTTCACCCGCAGCGGCATCGACGGGCACATCGCACTGGAGGGCAAGTCCCTGCACGTGCATGCCAAGCTGGGGTTCCTGGCGGCGATGTTCAAGGAGCCGATCGAGGCCGAGATCAAGCGGGTGCTGAAGGAAAAGTTCTGACCGTCGCGGGCCGCGTTCACGCCGCGGCCACGGTCAGGGTTGCAGCAGGTGCGCGATGACATCGCGCAGCCCGTCTTCCAGCAGCGTGCGGTCGAGGTCGGGCTCGCGGGTTTCGCGCAGGCGCATGCCTTCGAACAGCAGCTGCAGTATCAGCACCCGCTTGGGAATGTCCTGCGCCGCGATGCCGGGGCCGCCGGCTTGCTTGCCGCGCCCCAGCCATTCCTGCAGCGACTGTCGCAGCTGGCGGTCGAAGTGCTGCACCGCCGCCGCGATCTGCGGATCACGGGTGGCTTCCGCGGACAGTTCCAGCAGCAGCGGCGCGCTGAGGTGACGGCCATCGGCATGGCGGTGGCTGCCGTAGGCGTCGACCAGCTCACGCGCCAGGTCGACCTTGCGGTTGAGGCGGATGTCCTCGCGCACCAGTTCGAGCTGGCGCTGCACGATGGCCTGGATGATCGCGGCCTTGTTCTCGAAATAGCGGTAGATCAGGCCCGGGCTCATGCCGGCGGTTTCGGCGATCTTCGCCATGCCGGCGGCGTGGAAGCCGTGCTCGATGAAGCATTGCTGCGCCGCCTGCAGGATGCGTTCACGCTGCGCCTGGGTGCGCGCTTCGGCCTTGTCGCTGCGGGACGATGCGGTCACGGCGCCTCCTCCTCGCCCGGTTCGGTCTCCGGGTCGTTGCGGTGGCGGGCGTCGAACAGCTTCTCGATCACCAGATAGAACAGCGGGATGAAGAACACGCCCAGCGCGGTGCCGACGATCATGCCGCCCAGCACGCTGGTGCCGATCACCCGCTGCGCGCCGGAGCCGGCACCGGCGGCGATCGCCAGTGGCAGCACGCCGAGGCCGAACGCCAGCGAGGTCATGATGATCGGGCGCAGGCGGTCGTGGACGGCGTGCATGATCGCCGGGATCAGGTGCATGCCGTGCTTTTCCAGGTTCTGCTTGGCGAACTCGATGATCAGCACCGCGTTCTTGCTGGTCAGGCCGATGGTGGTCAGCATGCCGACCTGGTAGTAAACGTCGCGCTCGAACCCGCGCAGGTTGGAGAACAGCGCTGCGCCGAGGATGCCGAGCGGCGCCACCATCAGCACCGCGGTCGGCACGCTCCAGCTTTCGTACAGCGCGGCCAGCACCAGGAACACGATCAGGAACGACAGCACGTACAGCATGGCGGTCTGCGAACCGGCCTGGCGCTCCTGGTAGGACATCGCCGTCCATTCCAGGCCGAAGCCCGCCGGCAGCTTGGCCACCAGCGCCTCCATCTCGTCCATGGCCTCGCCGGAGCTGGAGCCGGCGGCGGCCTGGCCCTGGATTTCCATCGACGGTACGCCGTTGTAGCGCTCCAGCCGCGGCGAACCGTATACCCAGCGGGTGGTGGCGAAGGAGGAGAACGGCACCATCTCGCCGGTCTTGTTGCGCACCGACCACTTGAGGAAATCCTCCGGCACCATCCGGAACGGCGCCTCGGCCTGCATGTACACGCGCTTGACCCGGCCACGATCGATGAAGTCGTCCACGTAGGCGCCGCCCCAGCCCACTGCCAGGGTCTGGTTGATCGCGGCCACCGGCACGCCCAGCGCTTCCGCCTTGGCGGCGTCCACGTCCACCCGCAGCTGCGGGGTGTCTTCCATGCCGTTCGGGCGCACGTTGGCCAGCAGCTTGCTCTGCGCGGCCATGCCGAGCAGCTGGTTGCGCGCGTCCAGCAGGGCGGCGTGGCCCAGCCCGGCGTTGTCCTTCAGCATCATGGTGAAGCCGGCGGAGGTGCCCAGCTCGGGCATCGGCGGCGGCGAGAACGCGAAGATCATCGCGTCCTTGATCTGCATCAGCGCCCCCATCGCGCGCCCGGCGATGGCGCCGGCCTGCGACTCCGGCGTGGTGCGCTCGCTCCAGTCCTTGAGCTTGATGAAGGCCATGCCGCTGTTCTGGCCGGCACCGGCGAAGCTGAAGCCCTGCACCATCAACACCGACTCGACGTGATCCTTTTCCTGGTCGAGGAAGTGATCCTCCATCTTGTACATCGCCTGCAGGGTGCGCTCCTGGGTGGCGCCCACCGGCGCCTGCACCATCGCCATCAGCACGCCCTGATCCTCGTCGGGCAGGAACGAGCTGGGCAGGCGCAGGAACATCAGCCCCATCACCACCACCAGCGCGGCGAACACCGCCATGAAGCGGCCGGGGCGATGCAGGATGCCCTTCACGCCGCGCTGGTAGCGTGCGTTGCCGCGGTCGAAGCGGTTGTTGAACCAGTCGAAGAAGCGGCCCAGCGGCCCGCCGGCGTGGACGTGGTGCTCGCCGGGCTTCATCGGCTTGAGCAGGGTGGCGCACAGCGCCGGGGTGAGCACGATCGCCACGATCACCGAGAAGCCCATCGCGGTGACGATGGTGGCGGTGAACTGGCGGTAGATGATGCCGGTGGAGCCGGACATGAACGCCATCGGTACGAACACGGCGGCCAGCACCACGCCGATGCCGACCAGCGCGCCGGTGATCTGGTCCATCGACTTGCGCGCCGCCTCCTTCGGCGGCAGGCCTTCCTCCGCCATCACCCGCTCGACGTTCTCCACCACCACGATGGCGTCGTCCACCAGCAGGCCGATCGCCAGCACCATCGCGAACATGGTCAGCATGTTGATCGAGAAGCCCAGCGCGTACAGCGTGGCCAGTGTCGCCAGCAGCACCACCGGCACCGCGATGGTCGGGATCAGGGTGGCGCGGAAGTTCTGCAGGAACAGGTACATCACCAGGAACACCAGCACGATCGCCTCGAGCAGCGTCTGCACCACGCTCTTGATCGAGACCCGCACGAACGGCGTGGTGTCGAACGGCACCACCGTCTTCAGCCCGGCGGGGAAGTAGGGCTCCAGTTCCTTCAGCCGCGCGTTGACCGCGTCCGAGGTGTCCAGCGCGTTGGCGCCGGTGGCCAGCGAGATCGCCACGCCGACGGTAGGCTGGCGGTTGTAGCGGGCCACGAATTCGTAGGTTTCCGGGCCGATCTCGACCCTGGCCACGTCGCCCAGGGTCAGGTTGGAGCCGTCCGGGTTGGCGCGCACGATCACGTCGCGGAACTGCTCCGGGGTCTGCAGCCGGTCCTGCGCGTTGATGGTGGCGTTGAGCTGCTGGCCCCCCACCGCCGGCGCGCCGCCCAACTGGCCCAGCGCGACCTGCGCGTTCTGCGCCTGCAGCGCGGACAGGATGTCGGCGACGGTCAGCTTGTAGCCGTCCAGCTTGCCGGGATCCAGCCAGATCCGCATCGCGTACTTGGAGCCGAACACCTGCAGGTTGCCCACGCCGGGTACGCGGCTGAGCGGATCGGCCACGTTGGAGACGATGTAGTCGCCGATGTCGTCGCGGCCCAGCTTGCCGTCCTCGGACACGAAGCCGACCACCATCAGGAAGCCGGCCGCACCCTTAGAGGTCACCACGCCCTGCCGCTGCACTTCCTGCGGCAGCAGCGGCATCGCCGTCTGCAGCTTGTTCTGCACCTGCACCTGGGCGATATCGGGGTCGGTGCCGTTCTCGAAGGTCAGGCGGACTTCGGCGCGGCCCGCGCCGGAGCTGTTGGAGGACATGTAGATCAGCCCGTCCAGCCCCTTCATCTGCTGCTCGATGACCTGGGTCACCGAGTCCTCCAGCACCTTGGCGGAGGCGCCGGGATAAATCGCGCTGACGCTGATGGTGGGCGGTGCGATCGAGGGATAGCGCTCCACCGGCAGGTTGCGCAGCGAGACGATGCCCGCGAGCATCATCAGGATCGCGATCACCCAGGCGAAGATCGGGCGATCGATGAAGAAACGTGCCATGGCGTGGCCTCCTTACTTGGCCGGCGCGGCAGGCGTGGCGGGCTGCGCGGGCGTGCTGCCGCGCTCGATCGGCTTCACCGGTGCGCCGGGCCGGATCTTCTGCAGACCCTCGACGATCACCCTGTCGCCGGGCTTCAGGCCGTCTTCGACCAGCCAGCTGGCGCCGACCGTGCGGCTGACCGTCACCGGCCGCACCGCGACCTTGCCGTCGCCGTCCACCACCATCGCGCTGGCCTGGCCCTTGGTGTCGCGGCTCACGCCCTGCTGCGGCACCAGCAGCGCGTTGTGCCGTTCGCCGCTGGCGAGCTGGGCGCGCACGTACATGCCGGGCAGCAGCAGCTGTTCGGGATTGGGTACCACCACGCGCACGATGAAGCTGCCGGTGGTCGGGTCGACCGTGGTTTCGGCGAAGCTCATCTTGCCGGCGTGGGCGTAGCGGCTGCCGTCCTCCAGCACGATGCCCACCGGCACCTCGTCGGTGCTGGTCAGGTTGCCGGCCGCCACCTCGCGTCGCAGCTGCAGCAGTTCGGTGCTGGACTGGCTGAGGTCGATGTACATCGGATCCAACTGCTGGATGGTGGCCAGCGCGGCCGGCTGCCCGGCGTTGACCAGCGCGCCGGCGGTCACCGCGGAGCGGCCGATCTTGCCGCTGATCGGTGCGCTGACGCGGGTGAAGCCCAGCGGCACGTTGGCGCCCTGGACGGCCGCCTGGGCGGCGCGCAGCTCGGCCTGTGCCTGCCGCAGCGCGGCCTGCGCGTTGTCGTTGTCCTGCTTGCTGATCACCTGCGCCTTCGCCAGTTCGGCCGAGCGCGTCGCCTTCAGGCTGGCGGTGGTCAGGGTCGCCTGCGCCCGCGCCACCTGCGCGGCGGCAGCGTTGCGGTCGGCAAGGAAGGCAGTGTTGTCGATCTGGTACAGCGCCTGGCCGGCGCGGACGTTGCCGCCCTCGGTGAACAGCCGCTGCCGGACGATGCCGGTGACCTGCGGCCGCACTTCGGCGATCAGCGACGGGGTGACCCGGCCGGTCAGCTCGCGGTTCAGGGTCACGTCGCTGGATTTCAACGTCACCACCGTCACTTCCGCTGGCGGCATCTGCCTGGCGGCGGGCGGCGCGTTGCCGCCGCAGGCGGAAACGGCGAGGGCGACGGCGATCAGCGTCAGGGGCAACGCGGCGCGCGGACGAATGCTGGGCATGGGGAGGGCCTTGGATGGGAAGGGTGGCAGCTGGCGTACGGCGACGCCTGGGTGCCAGAAAGCAGACAAGAATGAACGATCATTCTCATTTTGTCAAAAGCGGATACGAGCATGACTTGTTGCAATGGAAATCAACGGTTCAGGCGTGCTGCACTGCGGCATACTGCAAGATCCTGCAAGCCACCTGGTATCGCCCGATGTCACGCGCCTACAACTTCAGCCCCGGCCCCGCGATGCTGCCGGAACCCGTGTTGCGCCAGGCGCAGGCCACGATGCTGGAGTTTGGAAGCTGTGGCGCGTCGATCCTCGAAATCAGCCATCGCGGCCCGGACTTCATCGCGGTGGCGCAGCAGGCCGAAGCCGACCTGCGCACCCTGCTGGCCATCCCCGACGATTACGCGGTGATCTTCACCGCTGGCGGTGCCACCACGGTGCAGGCCTTGTTGCCGCTGAATTTCGCGGTCGCCGGGCAGGCCTGTGACTATGTGGTGAGCGGCCATTGGGGCAAGACCGCGCTGAAGCAGGCCGCGCATTGCGTGGATGCGCGCATCGCGGCCAGCAGCGAAGCCGGCGGCTTTCGTGATGTGCCGGCGCGCGCGCACTGGCGGCTGACGCCGGGCGCGGCCTATGTGCACCTCACCGCCAACGAAACCATCCACGGGGTCGAGTGGCGCGATATTCCGGAGGCAGGCACCGCCCCGCTGATCGCCGATTTCAGTTCCTCCATCGCCTCCGAGCCGCTGGATGTGGCGCGCTTCGGCGCGATCTACGCCGGCGCGCAGAAGAACCTCGGCCCGGTCGGCATCAGCGTGCTGATCGTGCGCCGCGACCTGCTGGAACGCGAAGGCCAGCCGCGTGCGCCGATCTTCGACTACGCCGCCCAGGCCCGGGCCGAGTCGATGCTCAACACCCCGCCCAGCTGGAACTGGTACGTGCTGGGCCTGACCGTGAAGTGGATGCTGGACGAAGGCGGCGTGGCCGAATTCGCCCGCCGCAACGCGCGCAAGGCGGCGCTGTTGTACGCCGCCATCGACGGTTCCGGCGGTTATTACCGCAACGAGGTGGCAGCAGGTGCGCGTTCGCGCATGAACGTGCCGTTCTTCCTGCACGATCCCGCGCTGGACAAGCTTTTTCTCGATGAGGCGAAGCAGGCCGGGCTGGTGGCGCTGAAGGGCCACCGCGTGCTGGGCGGCATGCGTGCCTCGCTCTACAACGCCATGCCGGAAGCCGGCGTGCAGGCATTGGTCGATTTCATGCGGGAGTTCCAGCAAGCCCATGGCTAAGAAGATGACAACCACGGCGAAAACCACGGCGAAAAAGCCCGCGAAGAAACCTGCGGCGGTTGCCGATACCGGGCTCGACCTGGCGCAGGTGCGCACCCAGATCGACGGCATCGACCAGCAGATCCAGCAGCTGATCGCCGAGCGTGCCCACTGGGCGCATCAGGTCGGCCGGGCCAAAGGCAAGCTGGCGGCGGCGGTGGACTACTACCGGCCCGAACGCGAGGCGCAGGTGCTGCGGCGGGTGGTGGACCGCAACGACGGCCCGCTGGCCGACGAGGTGCTGGTACGGCTGTTCCGCGAAGTGATGTCGGCCTGCCTGGCCCAGCAGGAGCCGCTGAAGATCGGTTACCTCGGCCCCGAAGGCACCTTCACCCAGCAGGCGGCGCACAAGCATTTCGGTCATTCCGCGCACGGCCTGCCGCTGGGCAGTATCGAGGAAGTGTTCCAGGAAGTGGCCGCCGGCAACGCCGACTTCGGCGTGGTGCCGGTGGAGAACTCCGGGCAGGGCACCATCCAGGTGACGCTGGATCTGTTTCTGACCTCGCCGCTGCGGATCTGCGGCGAAGTGGAGTTGCGCGTGCACCAGTACCTGCTGTCGCGCAGTGGGCGGTTGGAGGACGTGGAACGCATCTTCGGTCATCCGCAGGCGCTGGCGCAGACCGGTGGCTGGCTGCGCACCCATCTGCCAGGGATTGAGAAATTGCCGGTATCCAGCAATGCCGAAGGCGCACGCCGCGCCCGCAGTGCGGATGATGCCGCCGCGATCGCCGGCGAGACCGCCGCGATTGTCTACGGGCTGAAGAAAATCGCCGGCCCCATTGAAGACCGCAGCGACAACACCACCCGTTTTCTGGTGATCGGCCGGCAGGCGTTTCCACCGTCCGGCAATGACCGCACCTCCTTGCTGGTGTTCATCCGCGACCGCCCCGGCGCGCTGTACGGCGTGCTGGAACCACTGGCCCGGCGCGGCATCAGCATGAACCGGATCGAATCGCGGCCCGAGCATGGCCACAAGTGGCAGTACGCGTTCTTCATCGACGTGGCCGGCCACAGCGAGGAGTCGCCGTTGAAGGATGCGCTGGCGGAAATCAACGCCGCCGGCGATGAAGTGCGCGTGCTGGGTTCCTACCCGGTGGCGATCGCATGATCGAAGTGCAGTCGCTGGCGCAGCCCGGCATCCGCGCGCTGCGTGCCTACGATCCCGGCCACGATCTGGTGGCGCTGCGCCGTGCCGCACCGCAGCCGTTGCTGGAACTGGGTTCCAACGAAAACCCGTATGGTGCCAGTCCGCAGGCGGTTCGCGCCGCCATCGCCGCACTGGACAGCGCGCATGTGTATCCCGATCCGTTGGGTGGTGATCTGAAGCGCGCGCTGGCGAAGCAGCATGGCGTCGATGCGGCGCGCATCCTGCTGGGCAATGGTTCGCACGAGTTGCTGATGCAATTCGCGCAGGTGTTTGCTGGCGTGGGCGACGAGGTGGTGGCTTCGCAGTATGGCTTCGCGGTGTATGCACTGGCCGCGCAGGCGGCGGGTGCCGCGTTGCAGCTGGCGCCGGCCTTGCCCAGGCACCATGCGATGCCGCGCGGCCACGACCTTGATGCGCTGCGTGCGGCCATCACGCCGCGCACCCGGCTGGTGTATCTGGCCAACCCCAACAACCCCACCGGCACCTGGTATTCCGCTGCGGACTTCGAGACCTTCCTCGCGGACGTGCCGGCGCAGGTGCTGGTGGTGGTGGACGAGGCCTATGCCGAATTCGTCGACGCGCCGGACTACGCCAGCGCGCTGCCGTTGCTGGCGATGCATCCCAACCTGATCGTCACCCGCACCTTCAGCAAGGCGCATGCACTGGCGGGGTTGCGGGTGGGCTTTGCCATCGCCCACCCCGAGATCATCGCGGTGCTGGAACGGGTGCGCGAAAGCTTCAACGTCAACGCGCCGGGGCTGGCAGCGGCGGAAGCGGCATTGGGTGACACCGCGCATCTGGCCGCAGGTGTGGCCGGCAACCGCGTGCAGCGGCAGGCATTGGCCGAGGCGCTGCGCGCGCGCGGGCTGGTGGCGTCGCCGTCGCAGACCAATTTCCTGCTGGTCGAATTCGGCGAGGCCACCGCGCGCATCGAAGCGGCGCTGCTGGCGCGCGGGGTGATCCTGCGGCCGATGGGCGGCTACGGGCTGGGTGACTGCCTGCGCATCACCGTGGGCACGGCGGACGACAACGCGCGGCTGCTGGCCGCATTGGACGAGGTGCTGGTGTGAGCGGAACCAAGGATTGGGTGGCGCGCTCCGGCGCACCGCTGCATGGCACGCTGGCCATCCCCGGCGACAAATCCATTTCGCACCGGGCGGTAATGTTTGCCGCGCTGGCCGATGGCATATCGACGATTGATGGATTCCTGGAAGGCGAGGACACCCGTGCCACCGCCGCCAGCTTCGAAAAAATGGGCGTGCGCATCGAAACCCCATCGCCGTCGCGGCGGATCGTGCACGGCGTCGGCGTCGACGGTCTGCAGGCACCGGACGGCCCGCTGGACTGCGGCAACGCCGGCACCGGCATGCGCCTGCTGGCGGGCCTGCTGGCGGCGCAGCGTTTCGATTCCACCCTGATCGGTGATGCCTCGCTGAGCAAGCGCCCGATGCGGCGGGTGACCGTGCCATTGGCCAAGCTGGGCGCACGCATTGACACCGAGGAAGGCGGCACGCCGCCGCTGCGGATCCACGGCGGGCAAGTCTTGATCGGCATC
The DNA here is from genome assembly GCA_028868545.1 of Lysobacteraceae bacterium. Lineage (GTDB taxonomy): Bacteria > Pseudomonadota > Gammaproteobacteria > Xanthomonadales > Xanthomonadaceae > Thermomonas. The sequence goes on from JAGWUF010000018.1 coordinate 42,474, forward strand.
GACCACACGCTGGAAGTCGCCAGCGCGCAAGTCAAATCCGCGCTGCTGCTGGCCGGGCTGTATGCGCAGGGCGAGACGGTGGTGCGCGAGCCGCACCCCACCCGTGATTACACCGAGCGCATGCTCTCGGCATT